>ONRD01000035.1 GCA_900320185.1 uncultured Bacteroidales bacterium | reverse complement strand
CGGCGGTCCGGAGCACGGGGCCTGCTGGGCGGTGATGGAGCGGGATGCGGATATGTCTCCGGTCCACGGTCCGGAGCGGCTCTCCGTCCTGTATGTCTGCGGGGAGGGACTCGCGACCTTCCAGCAACTGTACTGTGCCCGGGGCATCGCCCCGAAGATGCTCTGCTTCATCCAGTGCTGGGGCTTCGCCGGCAACTGGACGGACTTCTCGGCCGTCGGCGCGCCGTTCCACCGGACCCTCCGCAAGTATAGAGAGTGTACCCCGGAAGGAACCTCGGGTATGCAGGCATCCGTTGCCTCGGTTATCGGACCAGAAAAGATGTAGAGCGGACCGCCGGAGAAGGTCTTGTCCAGGTGACGGACGAACTGGAAAGGAAAGTACTTGCCTACGAGAAGGCAGGACGTTCTTTCCTTGCGGTCAGTGTCAGTCATCAGATGGAGTTTGCCGTATACGATGTCACGCATGGCCTGTTTGACCGGGAGGTCCTTTTGGAATGGCTTGTACTGGAGGATCCCGGGCACCGGGGACACGCGGACTATCTCAATGGCTGGGCAGGCATCCTTGGACTCGACCCGGAGGACGGTGTAGTCCCGGTCCTGGATGAGAAGCTCGAGTGGCGTCGCCTGGACCGGTTCCTGACGATAGCGAGGGCGATGGCGGTCGTGAAGAGCGTGAAGGAGATCTACTCCGGGAACGGCGTAAAGGCTTACACACCCCTTATCAAGGATGCAATGACTTGGGCCAGGGTCGTCCTGGAGCAGGCGGCGATCGTCCGTCTGGAGAACGGCTTGTGCAGCCTCCAACGGACCCTTGCCCTCTTCGCCGCCAGGGAATGGTTCGACAGCCTGCCTTCCTACCGCCCGGATGTCCATGCGAACATCGGCTTCGGAAGGGAGTGATACATAGCAATGGATTCTACTTGCAGCACATCTCGTGTAGATATTCCCAGATGAACACCATCGACATCGTGCCCTGTTCGCAGTAACGGAGTTCCTCGGAGACGCCGAGGATTTAGTGGTATTAAGATACGCATTATTCCAGAATAGCGCATCGGCTTGCTCAACGCCACGTGTTCCTATGGAACTCGATGACATACTGAATCGCTTCGCCGAGGATCTTTTCGACGAGGCGTTCTTCCAGGGTATCTGACACCGCATCCGTACGGGAGAGACCGTAGATGAGCCCTGCGGCAATCAGGGGCTCGGCTGCGTCAAAGTCGATGGCGTCACCGGATGACGGCCGGAGGATGTTCCAGCTGCCGTTCCGGAAGCGATACAGGATCCCGTGCCTTCCGAGCGTACGGACGAAGAGTCTCCCGGTATCATCCCCGGTGAGACCGGTGTCGGCGGGGTCGCCACCGGTCAGGAGGACGGCATCACTCACCGCGACGCAATCCGACCCGGAATCCACCTCCGCGGCGGGAACGCACCAGATTATCTTGGCTCCTCTTTCCTTGAGCGCTGATGCAGTTTGCAAGTTTTCTTCATCGGGACGGCTGAAGCAGTAGCAGTCCGGTGCGGTGTCGGAGGAAAGCCCATGCAGGGCGGTCTGAGGGATGGCCTCCACGCCGAAAACGTCGAGATGGGGGAGGACGGCCTGGCACTCATCCGCAACAACGCAGCGGGGCACTTCCTCCTCGCCCGGAGTCCCGAACGAATAAGCCCGGAACTCCTCGAGCGCCTCCTTGTCTATGGGGATGCCCCTCGCATCCCCGATGACCGAATCGATATGGCAGCGGGGACACACGGCGGTCATTCTGTGCCGGTCCTCGATCCAGTCGTCCCAGGTCATCTCGTAGGAAGGAAAAACGCTGCAGCAGTGGTAGCAGCCACATATGTTACTTGCCTTCACTGAGTCCCGGTTCTCAAAAGATGCCTTGCCTATCAGGGGATAGTATCTTTCGAATCTTTTCATCGTTATCATTCTGCTTTCTTGAAACAGTTATCCCACCCGGCGTCCGGCTGCCGGGGCCTTCCCCATGGCCATGTCCCTGGTGACCGTCACGGCCCGTTTCCTGCCCTTGATGTCGGGCGCCTCGAACATGACATCCCGCATGAAGGACTCCATGATGCTCCGGAGTCCGCGGGCTCCGGTGCCGAGCTCCAGGGCCTTTTCGGCGACGCTCTCCAGCGCTCCGTCTTCGAACTCCAGCTGCATGCCGTCCATCTCCAGCAGTTCCCTGTACTCGCTGACCAGCGCCCCCTTTGGCTCGGTGAGGATCCTGACGAGGTCCTCCTTCTCCAGGGGATCGACGTGGGTGATGACCGGGAACCGGCCGACGAACTCGGGGATCATCCCGAAGTCCCGGAGGTCCTGCGGGGAGACCGATGCCATGAGGTCAGGATGCGCTTCCGCCCCTAGGTTCGAGAATCCGATCCTGCCCCCGCCGGAGGTGCGTCTCGAGACGATGTCGTCCAGGCCCACGAAGGCGCCGGTGGCAATAAAGAGGATGTCCGAGGTGTCGACCCTCACGAGCGGCTGCTCGGGGTGCTTGCGCCCTCCCTGCGGTGCGATGCCAACGAGGTCCCCCTCCACGATCTTCAGGAGGGACTGCTGGACGCATTCGCCGCTGACGTCCCGGGTGATGGACATCCCGGCCCCCTTGACGGCGTTCTTGTCGATCTCGTCCAGGACTACGATGCCCCTGCGTGCCTTGTCCACGTCGTAGTTGCAGGCCCTGAGGAGACCGCCGATGCAGTCCTCCACGTCCGAGCCTACGTAGCCGCTTGCCGTGATCTTCGTGCAGTCCTGGATATAGTAAGGGACGTTCATGTACTCCGCGATGCACTGCACGAGGTAGGTCTTCCCGCATCCGGTAGGTCCCATCATGATGACGTTGGACTTCCGGATGGGGGTGTCCTTGTCCTGCGAGCGGCGGACGATCCGCTTCATGTGGTTGTAGACCGCGACGGCGAGGGTCCTTTTCGCCTCCTCCTGGCCGATGACCCGACTGTCCAGGTAGGCCTTGATCCTGGAGGGCTTGTAGCGGGACATCACCGTCGCCATCCCGCCTTTCATTTCGATGTCGTTCTGTGTACTCATATCTTTGGATTCTTCCTCAACACATACCGGAAGAGTCAAAGATTATTTCACGGGTTCGGACAAATCTCAGAGTTCCTCGATGAGATCCGGGAACTGAAGGATCCTCTCCGCGTTCCGCTCATTGAATACCAGGTGGGCAAAATCCCGCTTCTTCTGGTCGAAGTCAATCCCCTTGAGCCGTTCAGCCAAGGTCCTCTTCAGCTCCTCCATCGAGGAGATCCCCGCCCTTATGGATAGGAATTCCATGTTCGGACGGGTCTTCGAAAGGAGGAAGATGGCGTCGTAGAAATCACGTCCCTTCCCACGGGAGAGGATGGCGGCGAACTTCATGGCGCAGAGAACGTCTTGGGGTGGTACCTGGACGCGGAAGAAAAAACCCATTCGGTTGATGTTGACGACAATGGGCGGGTAGGGGGCACCCTGGTCCTGCGCTTCGATCTTGAGCAGCAGCCTTTCCTCCCGGTGACCAGTCAGTCCCAGGTTGAACAGCATCCCGGGGAAATAGAAGTTGCGCCGGAAAGCCGTCAGCTTCGGATTGGGTTTGTCACGCGTTTCTACATCGATATTGTTCTGACGGAGATAGGCCACCACGGAATCCGTCATCGCCATGAACTCTTCCTCGTCCAGATCCTTGCAGTCGAAATCCAGGTCTTCGGAGAAGCGGTCGATACCCTGGACGAGCCTGAGATTGGTGCCGCCGATAAAGGACAGCTTCGTGATGTAGGATGTCGAGGCCAGATGATCCAGAATCATCAGCTGGAGATACTCTTTCAGCATATAACGCTCAAAGCGGCTTTCCTTCGCTATTGCCGGCGGGAAGAAGCTGCGGATGTATTCAAGGTCGATCATATTCCGTATACCTTTAACAGGAGTTTTATCCTTTTGTCCAAAGCCTTGCTTGCAAACCGCGCAAGATAGTCCGACAGTCGGCCCGCATCCAATTCGTTCTGCAGGAAGTCATCGTCCAGGCGCAGCTCCTCCATGTCCTGCTCCGTCTTGTAATAGGGGTTCAGGTAGAGCAGGTCCAGAAGGGCCTTCTCCGGTGAGGCCATCAGCAGGCTGCGCCCGTTTTTTATGGTCATCGGCCGGAATCCGAAAAAAAGCGGAGTCTTTACGTTCTGATAATGGAAGGTGCCGAAGGCATTCTCGAAGCGGGCAGTCTTGAGCGTGGTCACGCTTGTGAGCTGCACGACCTCCTCGGGAATCATTCCGTAGAAGGAAAGGGCGCCGTGAAGGCTGATGTAGGAGGGCATATAGATTCGGTTGGCTATGTACCGCGCCGCGTCGGGCTCCTGCCGGAACTCCGGGAATGCATAGTACTGGTTCCTCAGCTTCAGAAGAAGACCCTTCCGGCACCATCGGGTCAGGTTGTTACGGTCGAATTCCTTCTCCCATAGCAACACCTGATTGATGTTGAAACACCCCATCGGATTCATCCTGTCCCTGAATGTCAGAAAGTCCATCTCTGATTTGTTTCCAATACTCTGCAAATATAGTGATTTTTGGAAATAAAACAATGTTTGTGCCGTTATTATGAGAATTATTTGTCCCCTGCTGAAACTTTTGATCAAACTCGCGGTATATAGTATTGCTGGGTAAGGAAAACACTGCGCCAGGAACGGTGCCGCTAATTTTAAAATTCTTATCTTTGCACCAAGTTCATTGACCCAAAGTCGGGAATGCGTGCCCGACGGGGATCCTGGGGATCCCGAGAGTTCCTTTCCACGAGAGGACGCCAACCGAGCCCGGAGGAGGGCCACGGTGGTACATCACGCGATCGTGAGGTTTTTTTTGTTTGACACGGTAAAATCTTCAGTATGAACGAGATTCTTATCCTCTCCTCTGCCCGCAAGGCCGTCCTTGCGCGCCTTTCCACCCTGGGCCGCCGCTTCTGCGACGACGACGTCAACGAGATGGTCAGCATGACCGTCGAGCGTTTCTACACCCGCGGGTCCTATGACCCTTCCAAATCTTCGGTCCAGACCTACGTGGGCCGCATCGCCTCCACGGTGGTCTACGACTTCGTGAAGGCGGCGGACAGGGACCGTCTGCGTCTGAGCAGCCTGGACGCTTTCGGCGGTACCGGCTCCGACACTGGCAAGCGGCTCAAGGATGACCCACACCGGAACCTCTGGTTCGCGGACTCCAATGGGGCGGACAGCCCCATGCTGGACCTGGAGCGTGACGGTCTCCTGGCGGAGACCCGTTCCAGGCTCAGTCCCCGGTTCCGGGAGCTCTTCGACCTCCTTGCGGATGGTAAGTCCCACGAGGAAATCGCTGGTGTGACGGGTATGACCGCCGGCAATGTCGCCGTAGTCGCATACCGCATGCGCAAGCAGTTCCGGACCCTTTTCGAGGAGGTGGCCTGATGACTCCTACACTCACTCAGGTGATGGAATGGTTCGCGGAGTTCAACCGTTCCGTCTTCAACGACCAGCTCCCATCGGTGCGTATCAGGCTCAACAACACCCGGCGCCAGCTCGGACAGTTCTACTGGGGCGGCTTCATTACACAGGATGTGTCACAATAGGAGAAAAAACACTATATTTGCAATGAATTGCCGCCGTTCTTTTTCTTTTGCTCCCGGAATCTTTAGGGTTGATGAGGATTGTTTTCATTTTTTTCGAAACCGATGTCAAACCCCAAAAACTCCATACTATGAAGAATCTGAACGAGATTGCCCAGGCCGGTCTTTCCGGCATCACCGCCGCCTACAAGAACGAAACTCGCTCCTGGTGGGGTGAAGTCAATGAGGATGCCGTTTATGCGGCTATTGCGGACCCTGCGTTCGCGGCATTTGTCGACCGAGTGGTCGAAGATGCGACCTCACGCGACCTTCGCGAGGCAGTTTAGGAAGGACCCCACAAAAGGAGCCCTTCCTTTTTTTGCAATTCTCCTTCACCCTTTCCTCCCGGTCGGTCGGACAGGGAACATCCCCGCGGAGGTGAAGTAGTCTTCCCTCGACTCCAGGTCCAGTCGGAGGGCCTCGAGGGTGTCCCTCTCCCGGAGGATAGCCAAGTATCCGTCCTTGGGGCAGTCGTAGGGGATGGCGACATAAAGCTCGCGGCTCCAACAGCGCTGTCCGCTGACGAACAGCTTGAGATGGTCCCAGACATCCTCAAGGACCCAGCCGTTGTCCTTGATGCGGAGATTCAGTTCTACCTCCTTCCTGACGATTTCCCTCCATGCCGACCCTTTCATGTATTCGAGGGCGATCTCAGCAGGGGAGAGATCGCTCTCTATGTCATAGAAGGACATTACCTCCTGCACGTCGTCTTCCGTCACCTTCTTCCTGCCGGCCCAGCGTCGGACGCGTTCTATGATAGCCCCTGTGCCGGAGGGGAGCGTGCGGGTAAGTCGTGTCCCGCAGTCATCGGCATGATCGGTCACCACGGACAGTCCAGGCAACTTGTCAGCCAGCCTGCGGAAGAACTCCAGGCACATGGACGCCGTCCCCATGATTAATCCAAGGTTCTTCGGCCTCCAAAGGTACTCCGAGACATATCCGAAATGCATCTCGTACCCGTCGGTGAGACGCAGGACGGCCTCATGCCCGAAGGTGAAGGACCCGTCACCGAATGTGGTCCGTCCCAGCCCTTCCGTGACGGTGACCGTTTTGTAGAGTGACGCGAGCCCCTCCGGGAGGAATTCCCGATAATGACGGCGTATGACAGCCTTCTCGCAGCCCCGGGGGAGGGTGGCGATCTTCCCGAGGAGCTCGCGGAGCTCCTCCGCATCCGGGGCCAGAGTCCAGATTCCACCCTCGAAGGACAGGGTGGCGCTTCCCGTTCCGGACGGGGACGCGTCCAGACAGATATAGAAAACCGGCTCCCATTGCACGTAGCCCTTGACGTTGGGCTTACTGCGGTCGGCCAGGGGGTGGGCCTCCGCCTTCATCCGTCTTGCGGAGTTAAGCTTTATGTCGAAGATGCCCTCGTACCGGAGAGCGGCCTCCCGGAGGACCGACGAGAGCTCCACGAAGGAGGCGGATAGCCGACCTGAAAGCCGGGCTGCCTGGCGGCTCAGCCAGTCCTTCATCCATGCCTTCCGGTAGGGGTTGAAGATGCGGTCGATGGGCTCCGTATACAGGGACTGGTTCTCCCCGGCGGTCCTATGGTCCTGCGGGGGGTCAATCGCACTCGCGATCGTTTCAATGATGGCTTGTGTATCCATGATTCAATTATTGTCCGTATTTGCTACTTTCCAATTCTATCCTTCCGCAATCCTTAGAGATGGTGCCTTAGGCGGGAGCGGACCGCCGGGGAAGACATCTTCCTGATTGCTTTCACGCGGATCTGGCGCACCCGCTCGCGGGTGAGGTCGAGCTCGGAGCCGATCTCCTCCAGGGTCTTCTCGGGACATCCTATGCCGAACGCCATGCGGAGGATCTCCCTCTCGCGCGGTGCGAGGACCCGCATCACGTCGGCAAGGTCGCTGCTGAGCGACTCCCTTTCCATGGGGGCGTCAGCGCCCGGGATCGAGGTGTCCGGGACGATGTCCAGGAGGGTCCCGTCCCCGTCCTCCCCGAAGGGGGTGTCGAACGACCGGTGCGGGTCGGAGCTCCGCAGGGTCTCCCCGAGCTTGTAGGGGTCGATGTCCATCAGCTCCGCAAGCTCCCCGTCGGTGGGCTCCCGCTCATTCTCCTGGAGGAAAGAGGCCTTGACATTGGCGGCCCTGTTGGCCAGGCCGACCTGGTTGAGGGGCATGCGGACCATCCGGGCCTGGTCGGAGATCCCCTGGAGGATGCTCTGGCGGATCCACCACACTGCGTAGGAGATAAACTTGAACCCACGTGTCGGGTCGAACCTCCGGGCGGCCTTCATCAGCCCGACGTTGCCGTTCTCGATCAGGTCGGGGAGATCCAGGCCGTGACCCTGGTACTGCTTGGCGACACTCACGACAAACCTGAGGTTTGCCTCGACGAGCCTATTGAAGGCCGCCTCGCTTCCCGCCTGGATCCTGGCGGCGAGATCCGTCTCTTCATCGGGCGTGATCATCGGATATCGGCTGATGTCGGCGAGGTACTGCCCGATGGTCTGGGTCCGGACTGTCACGGACTGGATTATCTTGAGTTGCTGCATTTCGCTTTTGGATTAGTTGTCGTTACCATTCTGTTTTCCTCATTATATTCTTACCGATGAGAGGTGTGGATATTTCATCAAAATGGAAAACAGCCGGGTTAATTACTCCTTTATATGGGTTACGGGGCCGATGGCTGAAAGAATGGGGCTCATAGGAAGAAGATAGTTGAAAATGGACGAAAACGAAGAATGGAATGATCAAATCCCCGACACCCCTTCCCGAGAAGACGGGGCTGACCGTGTTTCTCGCCAGCCCCATGAAAGGCGCCCCGAAATGGTAGAGGACTGTTACGAAGCTCCCCGCGGAGCTCGGCATCGACGGGGTGACCTTCCTCAATCCCTGCCGCTGCCAGCGCTGGGTGAGCTGGAAGGCCCAACAAGGCCCGCCGCTACGGTGTCAAGCATGTCCACAAGTCCCTCGAAGGCTGCCTCCTGGAACTGAAGGATTTGATGGGTGGGAAATAATCGCTACATTTGTGGCAGACTAATCGACCAATCACATGGCAATCTACTATCACGGGAGTTCCGTGCTCTTCGACCGTTTCGACCTCTCGCACTCTTTCGAAGGAGCGGGAAGGGCCAAATTCGGGTTCGGCGTATATGTCACGGAAGAATATGCGACGGCTGCGCATTATGCTTACAGTGACAAACGTCCCGACAACCGGGATTTCTATGTCTATACGGTGGAGATCCCCGACCGGACGGAGGACAATTGCCTCCCGCTCCACAAGAGGGTCCCCGTTCCCTCTTCCATCGTGTCACGGACGGAAGCAAAGCTTGGTGAGACGGTTCCGGCCGAAGCGGGAGCCGAGGGCATCCCCTTCCGGAAGTATCTCGCGAACCGGCTGACCGGAGCGACAGGTACCCTGAAACAGATGACCGGCAAGGCTACCGTGGAGGGGGAGAATGCGGCGGCGACGTTCCTGCGCTCCATCGGCGTTGAACTCATCGAGTGGCCGCAAGGCAGCTGGAAGAATCCCAAGAAAAGGAACATGGCGGTCCTGGATGACTCGCATATCCGTATCATCAGGATCGACAAGGTCGATCTGGCCGGGAAGGACCATCATCTGGTTCCCGGATCGGAGCGATTAATCAAGGAATTCTAACCATGCACGTACGCGAACTCATCGAGAAGAACTATCCGGAGTACTACGGGTGGTTCGAGTATCCGGCAGAGAGGACGGTCGCTTTCTGCAGCACCCGTGACGAATGGGGGATTCTTGGTAACTTCGGCCGGACGCCCCTCGTGGTGGACGGTGTCAGGTTCTATGCGGCCGAGAGCCTTTTTCAGGTGATGAAGTTCACCGACCCGGTGGCGCGCAGGGATATCTATTCTTACGAAGGCCAGAAACTCAAGATGCGGGCTAAGCATTGGGAGAAGGAGGTCGGGGTGCGTCCCGACTGGGGGGAGATCCTCGTAGATGCCTTGAAGTTCTGCCTCATGACGAAGTTGGAACAGTGCGAGGCATTCCGATCTGAGCTGGCCCGAACGGGCGACCGGTTCATCGTGGAGGTCCAGAACAATTCCCGGAGACCGGCCGACACCTACAGCGCCAAACTCACCCCGGACGGCGGGGCCTGGTCCGGTCCGAACCTCATGGGGCGCCTGCTGATGGAGTTACGAGATAAGGGTAAGCTTGTGTACCACCTCCCCGACGACGTAAAATTGTTCCCCGACTTGAAATAGAACGGTGCCCGGGGAGTATAAGTGTTTAAAAGGCAATCGAACATGAAAGACTCCCCGATCAACCTCCGGGACATCCTGTCCCAGGCCGGCAAGGCCGACGTCACCCCTCTCCGTCAGTTCCTCCTCTCCGATCCCTCCCGGCCCCTTCTCGCGACCGGTTCGGGCGGAGCAGAGACCGTCGCCGACTTCGCGGCCCTCCTCTACGGGGCCCGCGGGGGAGTTGCGACGGCCGTATCCCCCTATACCCTGAACTCCTACTCGGACGGGGCCCTCCGAACCTCGAAGGTTCTCCTCGTCAGCAAGGGCGGCCACAACAACGACATCGTCTTCGCGGCCAGGCGCGGTCTCTCGGTCAACCCGGAGAGGACGGCGAGCTTCACCCTCTACCAGGGGGACCGCAACGAGGTCCGGAAGCTCTTCTCCAAGGCCGGGTCGGCCCTCTCCTTCGACATCCCCGGGCTGAAGGTCCACGACGGGTTCGTCTCCACCGGGACCCCGGTGATGTACTTCGCCCTCCTCTGCCGGGCGTTCGACCCCTCTTGCGACCTTTCCCGGTATGCAGCCCTTCCCGAAAAGCCCTACCGTCTCGAGCGGAACGACGGCACCCCTCTCACCCCGGAGGACTTCCTGGATGTGCGCAGCTACACCATCCTCCAGGGCTCCTGGGGGCGTCCCGTGGCGGCAAACCTCGAGGGGAAGCTCGTCGAGAGCGGCCTGGCCCCGGCCTCGGTCTACGACTACCGCAACTACTGCCACGGTCGGTTCATCTTCACCTCGCAGCACCTGGAGGACTCGGCCGTTGTCCTTCTCGTCTCCCCGAGGGAGCGCGACATCGCGGAGCGCACCCGGGCATTCCTTCCTCCGTCCACCCGGCTCGTCATCATCGAGACCGGGGCGGATGCCCCGGAGACGTCCCTCGACATTCTCATCCGGAGCTCTCAGCTTTTATTCGACCTCTGCGAGGCGGCCGGGGCTGACTGGGAGTCCCCGAAGAACCCAGGACGCATCGACAAACGCAAGCCCATGTGGGTCCCGTTCATGGCGGAGCTCAAGCGTCAGGGCCCCCTCTCCCTCCGCTGAGGGGGAGGGTGTAATGAAACGGCCCAGGGCAGGTAGATACTGTTACCATGAACCAAAGACATCTTCTCATAGCGCTGCTTCTCCCGGCGAGTATCCAGGCGGCAGCCCAGCAGGTCCGCATCTCCGACTTCCGGCAGGTCTCCGCTGTCGATGGAGAGGAACACACTGACCTTGTCCGGACCGTCCGTGACGCGGACGGGGGGAGGTGGCGCTCGCCCCCGGGGCCTTGGCGGAGGTGGTCCAGCTCCGGATCGAATACCGGTACGAGGCGGACGCCGCCCTGGATGCCGAACTCCCGGAACTGCTCTCCACGCTGGAATCCCGCCCGTTAAGAAAGTCCCAGATCATCTTTAGACGATAATAATGAGCAGATTGCCATCATTAATAGTTCTAGTAGACTTAGTAATCCTAAGCGGCGTCAGACATCATATCAGAAGCGACAAACGGTCGCGTAAACAGCCTCCAATCCTCCAAGATAGTTCCGTATCCTTGAGTCATCCATTGTGATGTTAAATATTGGATGATAAAGCGGAAGCTCACATCGTTAAGCAATCTGACGGAATAGATCATCGATAGCCTTTCGGTCCATGATTTTATTGAACTTGTTGTAGATCCCTTCGCATTCGCGATAGTACTTCCTAACAAGTTTCATTTCTTCACTATCAGTGATGTCGTAACCCTCTTTCTCGCCGTAATCGTACGCATCGTAACTGTCAGCGAAACCACAATACAAGTCTTTGAGCATCCGCATAAAAGAGTTAATCAGCTCTAATGTCGGTTCAATTTGCGGTGATTTCTTCCCGGGAGACCTCAAAATCTTCGCCTGAAAAGATAGTTTATCCTTCCTAACTGTAAATGTATAGGCATAGTAGCCGTTCTTTGCCTCCTTCCACTCTTTCGGGAAAACTGTCACTATGCTCCCATCACTGAGGAGATACTCTTGCCTTATTCCATTTATTTCCGATTCTTTCATACACTAGTAGATTTAAGTATGCTTAATTGATGGATGAATAATACGTTTACTTAATCAAGGCTACTTAGTAACAATTGATAAAATTTCTTTCGGCCGTGTCGCGATTTTTTAGCAGAACGGATAGCATCTTCTCAAACCGATTTCCCTCCTCCCACGCTCCGAACCAGGAGTAGAAGTCCTGCATGTTGACGGGTTCGCCACTCCGAAGGATTCCGTGCATCTGGGAGATGTCGTCTTCAAACCCGGCCACAAGGTCCAGGAGATTCACCCCGTCGGAGTATACGCCGGTCTTGGCATCCTCGGGAAGTGGAGAGACGAAACTGACTGTCTCACCGGAGAAGTTGGACCGGATATCCTTGGTGCCGAGCATACCGAGGGCCTCCCCGGGGCTTGCCTTGTCCGCATCATGGATCAGCCCCTTGCTGGAGAGGAAGCATACGCTCTGCGCTGCGATGGTCTGCGCAGCGGTGAGACACTCGTGCACTGTCAATTCCGTAAGCTCTTCAAACGGTACGTCCGCGGCGGCGAGCTGCGTGAGGAAAGAAGCGCTTGTCCAGTCCCCGGCCCCCTCCCAGTCCACGACGTCGCGAACAGGCACCTGATCCAGATGGATCCAGGGACCGCCACGGAGACGGAACTGCAGCCCGTCTGCTCCGAGCGTCTGGATGAAGAGCTTGTCCGGGAACCGGTCCGTGAAGGAGATGTCCGGAACGTTGTCCCCGGAGAACTTGACTATGTCGCTTGCTGCGACGGCATCCAGGTCGGCCTTCGATTCGATCGCCGACGGTTCGAAACAGACGAGCGTCCCCCTTTCCCGGAGCGTCCGGGCGATGAGCCGGTGTCCTGCGGCCGGGTCGTCGAAGAAATATACGCCAGGGGCCTGGTTCAGGCTCTCCAGGAAGGCCGGTGCCTCGTCCCGGGCCCGGAGGAAATGCCGTTTTGGGAAGCGGCTGCCGCCGGACCCCGTGGCGCGGAAGGCGATCGTGTGGTTCCCCTCGGCGTCCCTCTTGTGCGTGCAGCGAAGGATCGTGGCCCCGCCCCCGGGGGTGTTCGTCACATGGCGGAGGTCGCAGCCGTAACGGGCAAGGTCGGATGCGATCTTACGGCCCACCGGGGAATCATCCAGGCTGACCTCCGGCATGGCCTTCCAGCCCAGCCAGGCGAGGATGCACATGACGTTCCCGCAGGTGCCGCCCACTTCCTCGATGACGGCCCGTTCGGTGAACGGGCGCAGGCTCGGCCACGCTGGGTAGTCCCTCACCACGATGGAGTCCAGCATGTAGATGCCGGAACCGATGACGGTTTTTTTCATAGGATGTCCTCCAGTTTGCCGAACAGTTCATAGAACGGGGCGAACTTTCCCTTGGCGGGGTCCTTTTTCGTCGCCTTCTCCAGGCATGCGAACCAGACGGCGCGGTATCGGCCCCGGAACTCCGGTTCGTCGCAGACCTCCCGGAAGAGACCTGCCATCACGTCCACGGGGTTCTTGAACGCCCCGCATCCCCATGCGCCTAGGATGAGGCAGTCATGGCCGCGGTCGATCCCGGCGCGGAAGACCGTGCGGATCCGCTCCCGGGTGATTTCTATGTCCTTTTCCCCGAATTCAGACACGTCGCGCTTCTTGATCGCCCCGGTGGAGATGAATGCAAGGCGGAACGGTTCGTCCAGCAGGGCGCAGCCTTGGGACTCGCCGGTCCGGAAAACCGTCACGTCCGGGGTGTAGACGCAGCCGTAAAGCGGATCGAGCGGGTAGCGGTCCTCCCGGTGGGGGACGCAGACTGACTCCGCCCACCCGGGGGTGAAGTACTGCGACAGCCCCTGCGCGAGGTTCGATCGACGGCAGATGGACTCCTCCTGGGCCTTGTACCCCTTCGCGACCATCCCGTTGGGACGGTTGATGCCGGAGAAATTCAGGATGACCGGGTTGAAACCCTTCGAGACGGCCTCGCGTCCGAGCTCGATGCAGTCGACATTCCCGGTGCCGGTCAGTGTGTTGTCAGAGGGCCCCGGTGAGACCGGAAGGGAGAAGGGGGAGTCGTAAACCTTCGTTCCCCGGAGCATCGCCGCGTTGTCGAGGCGTACCTCCTTTCCGGACTGCGTGGTGTAACCGCCCTCGCGGTAGATGGCGAGGTTGTTCTCCCAGATGAGTATCCTGGACCGGTGCGCGCCGTCATGGCCGACGCAGCCTTTCTTGTATTCCAGCCATGCGGCCGGGTCCCATGTTGCCATATGTGATTATGCTTTTGTTACATTTTTATTTACTGGAGAATTACCGCATTCTTTCGTCCCTTCCGCAAAGATAGTGAAATCGATCTGGTTTCCCTTGGTATATAATTCAAAACCATCTGATACCATGATTGACAGGATTGTCCTCAATATCCTCGACGACCGCCTGACGGGCACCGCGACCGACTGGCTCTTCGCGACGGCTTCCCTTGGCGACCCACGGATACGTCCGGTATTCCACGAGAATGACGCTTCCGTCGCGGATATTCGGAGGGAACTGACTCCCTCCTCACTCCTTGTCGACTCCCACTCCTTTCCGCCGGAGCTCTCCGATGTGGATGTCTGCATCGGCGTGAACGGCGACTGGAGCGCACCGGGGAAGGAACTCGTGTCCCGGGTGTCGGACCCCTTCGAAAGGAGGGGGTACAAAGTGGGGGTCAACACGCCCTACGCTAACTCCTTCGCTCCGCATATGCCGTTCCATTACCCCTCCGTCATGATCGAGGTCAACAAGGGGACCTACCTGGATGGAAACGGCGAGCTGGACTTGAAAAAGGCTACGAAACTGAAGGAAGCCATCGGGGAGATGTACTCGATGATACTGGACGACGAGCTTGCCCTGCTGGAGATCTACAAGAACAGTTTCCCCTTGCTTTTCCGAAACCGCGAACGGATCTGGTCGGATCCCCGGATGGCCGGCTCCGAGGTGGTGGGATTCCGTATCCTGGGGAAGATGCACGTCAGCCTGGGAGCCATACTGAGGGCCATCGAGGATAGCGGGGACCTCTTCCGGTACGGGCCTGACGGAGTGGTCTGTTACTTCGCGGGGAACCCCATGACCGGGACTACGACAAACCGGGTGGCGGACCTTCGGACGGGACGGGTGTCGACCAGGAAGGACGGCTCGTTCCATGCCAGGGCCGTCGCCATCCGCTCCGCCCTCAGGACCTACCCGGTATCCCGGCAGGGAACGCTGCCGCTCACGGTGATCATCGGGAAACTGTCCGATGGCGGGTAGGGGGATGGAGCAAAGACAAAGGCAGCCGGTCCGTCTCCGGACCAGCTGCCAGGTGTAGGGTTCTTCAGGCGCAATACCCGTACTCGGAGAGGAACTCCC
>ONRD01000023.1 GCA_900320185.1 uncultured Bacteroidales bacterium | reverse complement strand
CCTCGTGATAGTGATCGGCATAGGCGGCTCCTACCTGGGAGCCCGCTGCGCCATCGAAGCCCTTTCCCACAATTTCGCGAAGCAGCTTGCCCGCAAGGGGGACGCTCCGGAAGTGGTGTTCGCAGGGAACAACCTTTCCGAGGAGTATCTTGCCGAGCTGATGGACCTCGCCGGCGAAAGGAATGTGGCTGCGATCGTCATCTCCAAGTCAGGCACGACCACCGAGCCTGCAGTTGCCTTCAGGATCGTCAAGGAGTTCATCGAGAAGAACTACGCTGATGCATCCGAGAGGATAGTCGCCATCACCGACGCCAGGAGGGGTGCCCTCAAGACACTTGCCACCCAGGAAGGCTACAGGACCTTCGTGGTTCCCGACAACGTGGGCGGCCGCTATTCGGTCCTGACACCCGTTGGCCTGCTGCCGATAGCCGTGGCCGGGTTCGACATCCGTGCCATTCTCTCCGGGGCGGCCGTGATGGAGAAGGAACTCAAGGTCAAGGGCGAGGACAATCCCGCCGTCAAGTATGCGGCCATGAGGAACCTCCTTTACAAGGAGCAGGGCAAGAAGATCGAGATCCTGGTCTCCTTCAACCCCAAGTTCCAGTTCTTCGGCGAATGGTGGAAGCAACTTTACGGAGAGTCCGAGGGCAAGGACCTCAAGGGAATATTCCCGGCTTCCGTCAATTTTACGACCGACCTCCATTCCATGGGACAGTTCATCCAAGAAGGCGACAGGGACGTGTTCGAGACCGTGATCAACATCCGCAGGAGCAACCGGTCGGTAGTGATCGGCAGCGACCCCCAGAACCTTGACCAGCTCAACTACCTCGCAGGAAAGCACGTCGAGCACTGCAACGCGATGGCCATGCTCGGCACGAAGCTCGCCCACATAGACGGCGGCGTGCCCCAGCTCGAGGTTTCCGTGGAGAAGATCGATGAATCCACCCTCGGCGCCCTCTTCTATTTCTTCGAGTTCGCATGCGGCATCTCCGCCTATGTCCTTGGAGTCAATCCTTTCAACCAGCCCGGAGTGGAAGCCTACAAGAAGAACATGTTCGCCCTCTTGGAGAAGCCCGGCTACGAAGAGCAGACCAAGGCCATCAAGGCAAGGCTTTAGCTGATGGAGCAAGGACAGATACTCTCCCAGATGGATTGCGAGCAGAAATTCCGTCAGACCTACAGGAGGGAGCCTGAGGGGCTTTCCTTCTGTCCCTACCGGGTCTGCCCGATCGGAGCCCATTCCGACCACAACCTCGGGAAGATAACGGGCCTGGCCATCGACAAGGGCATCCACATCGCATATTCCCCCAAGCAGAACGGAGTGGTGGAACTTTCCTCCCTCCAGTTCGAGAAGAGGGCGCAGTGGCACGTCAGGGCCGTTCCGGAGACCCGCCAGGATGACTGGGCGGACTACCTCCGGGGGGCTACCCGCGAACTTGGCCGCCGCCATACTCTCAACGTGGGCCTCAGCGGAGTCATTGAGGGCAGCCTTCCTATTGGCGGACTGTCCTCTTCCGCCGCCGTCATCATAGCCTTCCTCAAGGCCATTTGCACCGTGAACGGAATCCACCTCGGGGACACTGAGCTGATCGAGACGGCGAAGGCTGCCGAGAACAACTACGTAGGCGTCTCCTGCGGCAAGCTGGACCAGAGCTGCGAGGTCTTCTCCAGGAAAGACCACCTTCTCTACCTCGACACCAGGGACGACACCTATGAGCTGATACCGACCGCCCCGTCGATGAAGCCGTACTTCATCGCGATCTTCTTCAGCGGTGTGGAAAGGACCCTTGCGGGCAGCCGGTTCAACATGCGGGTGGATGAACTCCGCAGTGCTGCATATGCCCTCAAGGCCTATGCCGGGATGGACTACGGGAAGTTCGGCGACACTAACCTGCGCGAGGTCCCTTTCGAGGTGTTCGAGCGCTTCAGGGACAGGCTGCCGGACAACTGGCGCCGGCGTGCCGAGCACTGGTACGGTGAATATGACCGTGTCTGCCGGGGCGCCGAGGCATGGAGGAGGGGAGACCTGGAGGAATACGGCCGCCTGTGCTTCGAGTCCGGGCTGTCCTCCATCGAGAACTGGGAGACCGGTTCCGAGGAATTGAAGACCCTGTACACCATCATGCGGCATACGGACGGCATCTATGGAGGCCGTTTCAGCGGCGCCGGTTTCAAGGGCTGCTGCATGGCCCTGGTGGACCCTTCCATGGAAGAGGCGGTATTCAGGAATGTCGAGGAGGAGTACCTTTCCGCTTTCCCCGCCCTTCGCGGGCATTACGGCGCTTATGTGTGCCACAGCGCCGACGGAGTGAAAATCTGAACATACTGCCGTCGGTGCAGGCGTTGGCCGTCGTGCCGGCGGCGTAGAAAATGAACGAGATGAAGTGCCTGCTGTATCCGCTTACCGAGAATTTCCCGAAGCCTCTCCTTGAAGTGGCCGGGAAGACCATTACCGACTGGCTGGTGGACGACATAGCTTCCACCGGAGCTGTCGACGGGTTCGCCGTAGTCACCAATTCGCGGTTTGCGCCTTTTTTCCATGAGTGGGCTTCCCGCCGGCTCATGGACAGCCTCGAACGGCTCGATGCCCTGGCCGCCGACGAAGGGGATGAAGGGGAGCACGAGCACCCTGTGTCGCCTGATGCCCTTGCTCAGGCCAAAGGGACTGCCGGGGAGCATGGGCCGCACCCTGTGTCGCCTGATGCCCTTGCTCAGACCGAAGGGACTGCCGGGGAGCATGGGCACCCTGGTTTACATAATCCCGCCAAAGGGTTGACAGCGCTTTCTTCGGGCATTGCCGTCATCGATGACGGGACTTCCACCAACGAGACGCGGCTAGGGGCCGTCAGGGACATCGCCCTGGCCATCGACACCCTTGGGTGGGACGATGACATCCTGGTAGTGGCTGGTGACAATGTCCTGGATTTCAGCCTGTCCTGGATTTCAGCCTCTCGTCGTTCATTGAATATTCACTGGACAAGGGGACGACATGCATAATGCGTTACCCTGAACCGGATCCGGCACGTCTCCGCAAGAGCGGAATCCTCGAGATCGGCGAAGGTGACTTGGTCATCGGGATGGAAGAAAAACCTGCCGTGCCCAGGTCAAACTGGTGCTGCCCTCCTTTCTATGTATATTCCAAAGCCGATGCTGCCAAGGTGTCCCTCGCCCTTGCCGAGGGTTGCGGGGCCGATGCTCCCGGAAGCTTCATCGCCTGGCTCTGTTCACGTTCGCCGGTCCACGCGATGCTGATGCCCGGCAGCCGCTACGATATCGGTGACTTGGATAGTTACAAATCCGTCTGCAGGACCTATAGGGGAGTGACCCGCTGACAGCCGCGGGTGACCAGCCTTGACCGGTTGTTGCCGATCAATGACTACCGCACGGGATAAGTCCATTGACTATCGCTTGGGGTGGGTCCATTGACTGCTGCAGGGTATGGGGCTATTGGCTACTGCACGGAATGGGCCATTGACCGTCGGCCGGAATGGACCCGTTAACTACTGTTGGGTATGGGGCTATCGGCTACTGCCCGGAATGGGCCATTGACCGTCGACTGGAATGGACCCGTTAACTACTGTTGGGTATGGGGCTATCGGCTACTGCACAGAATGGGTCCATTGACCGTCGACTGGAATGGTTTTTTCAAATAGCTCACACGCCTTAAAAAGATAAGCGCTTCATTATTAATATATTACAAAATGATAGCGTGTGAAGGTAGCCTGAAATCAAGCCCACTTATCACGCTTGCAAAAATTAATGTGTTGATTTATAGTCTATTGCGAAATCATAGCGTGTGAGCTATTTGAAAACTTAAGGGCATCGTCGCGTCCTGAAATAGGCTTGCCGGTTTTTGAGTTCGAGGATATGGACAAGAACGTCCTGATATAGGTTAACCGGCGCTGAACAATAAATGGTAAGGGCCTGTTTTTGTGGATGGTCCCGAGTTGAGGACCGAGCGAGGTCGTCCTGTATTCAGTGGGCGTTGATGGTGTGGAGATGCAACATTTTATTGGAATGTATATTGCGGCACCGCCGCCGCTCGGCAGCAGGAGCGGCGGCTACAACACGGCCGGCTGCGGGGGGCTCCGGGCAAGGGCCCTCCTCCCCGGCCGGTTGTTGCCGACAGGGCGGAGATTCTTCGCTTCGTTTCAGATTCTTCGCTTAGTTCAGGATGACAGGGGGGGGCAGGATCAGTCCGTTGCGCTGCCCTTCGTTTCAGATTCTTCGCTTCGCTCAGAGAGATTCTGAGCGAAGCAATGACAGGGGGGAAGTGGAGGCAGGGGAGGCAGCGCAGGGTAGGCAGAGATGGGCGACCTGGTGGGGGGAAGCGAACGAGAACTTGTATTCGATGACGCTGCCTTCGTAACCGGGCAGTTGGAAGTGGGCTGTCGTTACTTTCTGTCGGGCCAAACTATTGCCGTTGTCAGGAAAAATAGTATTTTTGTGGTTGTAATTGCTGTATATACCTAATATTCGAGACCTTGAAATGAATTACGCTGAAAACAACCTTCTTCGCGGCGAGTCCATCGTCTATCGTGCGCAACTCCATTGGGCAATATTCCTAGCTCCTATTTTCTGGGGACTCATATTCCTTATCGTGTTTGGCATCGGTGCAAGTGACAATTTCTATGATGAGGATATCATCTATGCTATTGCCATTTTCGGCGTTATATTCCTTGGGTCCCTGCTTCGGGCGATCGTACGCAAGGTCAGTTCTGAATATACCCTGACCAACAAGCGTCTCATCATGAAGCACGGGATCATTTCGCGCCGGACGGTTGAGCTCATGCTGATCAAGTGTGAAGGAATATCCGTGGACCAGGGCATCCTCGGCCGGATCCTCGGCTACGGGACCCTCGCCGCGACTACCGGGGGCGCAACGAACCGCTTCACGAAGATCGCAGACCCTGTCGTGTTCCGCAACCGCATCAACGACCAGATCGACGCCATCCACTCCGCCACCGGCAAGTAGGATCATTTCCCAATATCAGCCCTTGACGCAAACATCTGCAGCACCGCGCCTTCCCGTGCGGGCGGGTGATGCTGTTTTGCCCCAGCGGCGTCCATCGCGTCGGGGGGAGCATTCCGTGTTGTGGACTGTCCCTGCGGCGCTGGTTTACTGTTTGGGACTGCCCCTCTCGGCGGTGTCGCGGAGGTGGGTGCGCCTTTCCGCGGCGTTGGTGTTGTGCCGCTGGGTGTTGCGTAGGTGGTTTTACGCCGGCGGTGTCGCGGTGTTGGTGTTGTGCCGGTGATTCCGCGGATGGTGTTGTGTCGTTGGAAACTCTTTCTTAAATTTGTAAAGCATGTTGTCGGGAGACGTGACCGGAAATGTTAGCTGAGAAGTGGCCGGTTACATGACCGGAGACGTGACCGGAAATGTTAGCTGAGAAGTGGCCGGTTACATGACCAGAAGACAAGACCGGAAACTTTGCTGGAGACGGAAATTCGAATCACATAAAATCATAGACAAGATGAAAAGACTATCAACCATTGCAATCGTTCTCTCGGTGCTGGGAATGCTGCAGCCCACCACTGCATCGGCACAGTTCGACGAGAACGGAAACCTCGGTGAGAAGGGGTACGTGACCAAGGCCGGGAGGATGGACCGCAGCAAGATGAACATCGGAGTGTACCACCTGAGGCCCTATGCCCGCACGGAGGCTCACATCAAGGACCTGGCCGACTGCGGCATCGATTTCGTGATCTGCATGGACAATGACCGTCCGGCGCTCGACCTCTTCCAGAAATACGGTGTTGGCGCCATCCTGAGCGGTGTCGTCCCCGGCTGGTGGGGAGGAATGGGCGACAACGCCGGAACCCTTCGCAGCGTGAATCCGCCGTCAGTCTACGAGGAGCGGGCTGCGAAGTTCGAGGACCATCCGGCCGTCTGGGGAATTGACATCGGGGACGAACCCTCATGCTGGGATTTCCCTTACTACGGCGAGGTCCTTGCCCAGGTGGAGAAACTTTTCCCGAAGCAGTTCGCCTTCATCAACCTGCATCCTTACTATGCACCGGGTCCCCGCGAGGGCGAATATCCGGTGAAGGGTCCCCTCGGCACGGCGTCCTACCAGGACTACGTGGACCGCTACTGCAGGAATATTCCCGCAGACTACATCTCATACGACTTCTACTACCTCCAGGAGGCGGCCGGCC
Organism: uncultured Bacteroidales bacterium; assembly: GCA_900320185.1. Lineage (GTDB taxonomy): Bacteria > Bacteroidota > Bacteroidia > Bacteroidales > UBA932 > Cryptobacteroides. The sequence continues at coordinate 40,340 of ONRD01000023.1, read as the reverse complement.
CGCAGAAGGCCTACGCCAACCTCCGCATAATCTCCGACGCCTGCCTCAGGACAGGACGCGACATGTGGATCACCCTCCAGGTGAACAGCCTCGACCCCAAGGCGTGGGTGACCGAGAACCAGCTGCGCTGGCAGGCATATTCAGCCATGGCCTACGGCGCCAGGAGCATAACCTGGGCCTGCTACACTGCCGGATGGTGGGACAATCAGGTGGTGGACAAGGAGGGCAACAAGACCCAGCAATATGAGAAACTCAAGAAGGTCAATGCCGAGATCCACCGCATCTCCAGGCGCTACATGGACTACAGGCGCGTGGAGACCACCTGCGTCGGTTTCAGCGACGCCATGCTCGAAGGCAGCCTCGAGAAGGGCGTCAAGGTCTATGAGGACGGCGTCTTCAGCGGCCTGACTGCCGGCTGCCCCATAGTGGTCGGAAGGATGGAACCCTGCAAGGCCGGCAAGGGCGGCGACGCCCTGTTCGTGTGCATCGCGGACGATCCGACGGACAAGGCTCCCAAGACACGGACCCTGAAGTTCAAGGCTCCGGGACGCGAAGTCTCCGTGCTCGGCGGCGACGACTACCTGCCGCTGGAACGCGACGGCGAGGGATGGATCAAGTGCACCGTGTCCTCCTGCCAGGGAGTCCTGATCGAAGCTCTGTAGCCTGGCCGGACGCGCCAGGCAGCGAGCACCAGGCAGCAGGCACCAGGCAGCGAGCACTAGGCAGCAGGCGCCTGATAGTAGGCACCATGCAGCAGGAACATGGCAGCAAGCAACAGAAGAAATACCAAGTATCATGAAAAAGCATATTCTCATCACTTTGGTACTGCTGGCGGCAGGAGCGGCCGCGGCAGGAACCCTCCACGCCCAGGATAAGGGGCAGGGCTACGTCACCAAGGCCGGCCGCATGGACCGCAGCCGGCTCAACATCGGAGTGTACCACCTGCGGCCCTATGCTCGTACTGAGGCCCACATCAAGGACCTGGCCGACTGCGGAGTCGACTTCGTCATCTGCATGGACTACGACCGTCCTGCACTGGACCTGTTCAGCAAGTACGGAGTCGGCGCAATAGTCAGCGGCATAGTGCCCGGCTGGTGGGGCGGAGACGGCGACAATGCCGGGAAACTCTCGGAGACCAACCCGATCTCCAAGTACGAGGCTGCCGCGGCGGGCTTTAAGGACCATCCGGCGATATGGGGCATCGACATCGGCGACGAGCCCTCCGCCCTCGACTTTCCCTATTACGGAGAAGTTATGACCAGGGTCGAGGAACTCTTCCCCAACCAGTTCGCCTTCCTGAACCTTTATCCGAACTACGCCTCCGTGTCGCAGAACACCGCCGACCAGACCAAGAGCCAGCTGGGCACGGCGACCTACGCCGAGCATATCGCCGAATACTGCAAGAATGTGCCCTCGGACTACATCTCCTATGATTTCTACTACAAGAACGTGGGAGTGGCTAAGGACTACGAGAACCTCCGCATAGTCTCCGACGCCTGCCTGAAGACCGGTCGTGCCATGTGGGTCACGACCCAGGTCAACAGCTACGACCCGAAGGTCTGGATCACCACGGACGAACTCCGTTTCCAGGCCTACTCGGCCATGGCCTTCGGCGCCGAGAGCCTTACCTGGGCTTGCTACACGGCAGGCTGGTGGGACAACCAGGTGGTGGACAAGCAGGGCAACAAGACCCAGCAGTACGACAAGCTGAAGAAGGTCAACTCAGAGATCCACCGCTTCGGCCCCAGGTACATGCTGTACACCCGACGCAGCACTTCCTTCGTCGGCTTCGACGGCAAGGCGGCCAAGATGATAGAAGGCACCGGGGAGAAGAGCCTCCGGGAGTATTCGGACGACGTCTTCAGCGGCCTGTCTGCAGGCTGCCCGCTGCTTGTCGGGGAGATGGTCTCAAGGGACGGAAAAGGCGGCAAGGCCCTTTTCGTCTGTGTCGCGGACGACCCGTTCGACAAGGCCCACAAGGAATATACCCTCCGTTTCAGTGCTTCCGGCAGCGAGGTGTCGGTACTTGGCCCCGACGGGTACATCCCACTCGAAAGGACCGGGGAGGATTCCTTCAAGTGTACCGTCTCTTCCTGCCAGGGCCTGCTGATCGAGGCCGTTCCTGCCGGAAAGTGACGGAATGCCCCTGCCAGGGCCTGCTGATCGAGGCCATCCCTGCCGGAAAGTAACTGAAAGTCGCTTCCAGGGGGCCTCGGGAGCCGTTTCTGGCTTGATAATTGTTGCACGGAATCCGTCTGCCGAGGTGCCGGCCTGAATTGCCTGGCCGGTATCGCGAAAGGTTCAAATGTCAATAAGCATGAAGAAGTCGCTAGCTGTTTTTCTTTTCGCCCTGTGCCTCGCGTTCGGAGCCCGGGCCCAGGTAATCATCATGAATGACAACCTGACCGGCGCCCGCATGTCTGAGATCCAGGTTGCCGTCCAGGACTCCCTCAGCGGAGAACCCATCTCCTTCGCTTCGGTCTATGTGATTCCTTCCAAGGACACCACCATCACCAATTTCACCCTTACCGATGCGGAAGGGAAGGCCAAGCTGGAGGAGGTCCCGTTCGGCAGCTATGTCCTCCATGTGGAGATGATGGGCTACAAGCCTTACGTAAAGGAGAGGTATTTCAGGGACCGCCGCGTCGACATCGGGACAGTCAAGCTCCAGATCGACGAACACTACCTCCAGGCCGCCATGGTCAGCGACGTGGGCAACCCGATAGTCGTGAAGCAGGACACGGTGGAGTTCAACGCCTCCGCTTTCAGGGTAGGTGCCAACGCCATGCTGAAGGACCTCATCAAGCGGATGCCCGGGATGGAGATAACCGAGGACGGGAAGGTGAAGTTCAACGGGGAGGAGATTGACCACCTGACCCTTGGCGGCAAGACCTTCTTTTTCAAGGACCAGAGCACGGCGCTGAACAACCTGCCGGCATCCATCGTCGACAAGGTGAGGGTCATTGACCGCGAGTCCGAGGCGACCCGGGCGTCCGGGATCCAGGACGGGAGCCGCGAAAAAGTGCTTGACGTCACCTTGAAGAAGGAATATGAAAAAGGATGGTTCGGCAACGCCGGCATCCAGGGGGGAACGACCCTCGGGAAGAAAGATGGCGACGCGACCCTCAGGGACAACCGCGGGCTCCTGTACAACGGCAACGCGCTTGTGTCCGCATATTCGGAGAAAGACCAGCTGACCGTGATCGCGAACGCCCAGAACATCGTCGATGATTCAGGCGGAGTCGTGGTCATCATCGGTGAGGAGGGTGCAGCCTTAAACCCTGGCTTGTCTAACGCGGTACAGCTCGGGGCCAATGCCAACACGACTAGGATTAAGGATGTTGAAACCACCGTCGGAGCCAATTACAAGTACTCGGACACCGAATCAGGGAGCAGGTCGCGCAGGACTACTTACCAGGAAACCGGCGACCTGGTCTCCACCCAGGACAATTCCGGCAGCCAGTATTCCACTTCCGTCACTGCAAACGGTGAGATGAAGAAGGAGAACGGCAAGGTGTGGTTCCACTTCCGTCCTGAATTCCGGTACGGGAAGAGTGATTCCTTCAGCGCCGGGAGCGGCGAGACCCTTCGTGACGGGGAACTGGTCAACTCTTCTGACAGGACCGTCCGCAGCAATTCCCTGACCAACAATTCCAACGTCAGCGGGGACGTTACTTTCAGGGACCTTTTCGGAAAAACCGGAAGGAGTTTTCAGATCGCGGCCTCGGGCAGCCATAACTCGTCTTCCGGGGAAAGCCGGGAAAACTCTGTCCTGCGCCTTTCCGGAAGCGATGAATCAAGGACCATGCGTTACCAGTCCGATGGTTCCGGCAACAGCCTCACCGGGGGGCTCAGGTACGCGGAGCCGCTTAGCGAAAAGTTGTCTTTATCAGTGACGGGAGGATTCTCTTTCTCAAGGAGCGAGAACATACGTGACGCCTACGACGCCGCCGGACTGAACGACTACTATTCTTCAGTCAACCGCACCGACTACGTCAACCAGCAGTATGGCTTGGCCTTGCAGTACAAATTCACTGAAAAGACCTGGCTGACTCTTGGCGGGCAGATGAACGGAGTGCTCAATGAGACTTATTCCAAGAGTTTCGGCGTGGAGGGCTACACTGGCAAGGACGAATGGAACTGGTACCTTACCCCTACCATGCGTTTCCAGCACGCCAAGGACAATGACCGTTTCAACCTCAACGCTTCCGGCTTCACGCAGAGCCCTGGCTACTCGCGCATGCTGCCTGTGCTCAACGTGACTGATCCATCGCGCCTGAGCATGGGAAACATCTACCTTAAGCCTTCGACCCAGACTTACTTCTCCGGCAGCTGGACCCGCAACAACCGCCAGAAATTCTCTACCACGATGTTCTACCTCTGGGGGAGTTTCAACTATTTGCCGGTCACCAGTGCGCGATGGTACGACCAGGACGGCATCATGTACTCGATCCCCGTTAATTCAAGGAAGCCGAGCATGAACGCCCAGGCGTCCCTGAATTACACCACTCCGCTTGATGCGAAGAAGGCCTGGTCGCTGACGTTCAACGGCAATCTCGGCGGGACCTCGACCACCAGCTACCAGACCCGCGGTACGCTTCCGGGCCTGGACAAGGAGACTTTCGACTATTCGTCATTCATGGAGAGCTTCTGGGGGGATTCTTCCGGTGACAGGTTCTATGGCGGAAAAAGCGGTTTCGAGGAGAGCAAGACCCTGGTCTTCAATCCTTATGCTTCCTTCAGCCTGAAATACAACCAGGACCGTTACTCCTTTGTCGCCAGTACAAGTGCAAACGGCAACATCTCGCGCTACTCGCTCGACCCGAGCATCAACATGAACACCCGCAGGTACACTTTCAGGGGTCAGGCTTCCTACACTACAAAGCATGAGTTCGAGTTCAACACTGACCTGGCCTATGTCCTTTACAGGGGATACTCGGCCGGTTACGGCCAGCCGGAGTGGCAGTGGAACGGCGCGGTCGTCAAGAATGTCGGTGCCTTCACTCTCAGCCTGAAGGTGCATGACATCCTGGACCAGACGCGCAACCTTACCCACATCGTGACCGAGAACTATGAGGAGGACACCTACAATCTCATCATGGGGCGCTATATCCTCTTCGGGGTGAAGTGGAATTTCGGGAAAATGAATTCGGCACACAGCCAGCGTGCCCAGAATGCCGCCTGGAACATGGTTTGGTAGGCAGCGGCGTCTTCTGCGATTCAAGGGATGACTGACAGGTCCGTTGGCCTGGAGGTCATCCTCTTTGGTTATCGCTTCATCGCTTTCTCGTAGCTGTGCTTGTGCCTTGCTTTGTTTATGGTTGGCATTGGTGGCATTGGTGGCATTGGTGGTCGTAAGAGATATTGTCCTTCGGACCTTCCGCTTCGCTCCATCCCCCCACGCCTGACGGCGCGGTGCCTCCCGCTTACGGCCGCGGGTGGCCAGGGTCCTCAGGACAATATCTCTTTCGACCATGCAAATGATTCAAATCAGTCAGCTAAGTGTTACATTTGACCGGAGTTCGGTGATTGTGAATGTTGATAATTGTGATGATATCTTTTCACTTCTCACTTGCATTAAAATTTTAGAATGATTAAATTTGCAGGCTTGATATGCAAGGATAGACGGCCATCCGGGCAGAAGTTTTTTCTTCCCGGACAGTTCGTGTTCCGTATAGAATTTTTAACTTTTAAAAAACATAATTATGAACAAAATCAAACTTGAGTATGAAGCGCCAAGCTGCGACCTCCTGGTGGTTAGATTCGAGGAGGGAATCCTATTTGTTTCGGGTGGAGCCAATTATTCCACCACTCCTGGCGGTGCCGGCGGAGACGACTCTTATGATGATGGTGAAGGTTTTTAATTGATGTAAGCCATGAAAAAAACCCTTTATCATATTGGAATGCTCGCAGCAGCTGCGTTGGCATTCGTTGCATGTAGCAAAGAAGCTGAAATCAATCAGCCTAAGGAAGAAGTAACTCATGTCGCTACAATCTCCCTTGGCAAAGCAGACGTTTCAACTAAGACCGAGGTTATCGAAGGAGAAACCTCTGCCTCTTACAAATGGTTGGATAAGGACGCCCAGTACCTGCATGTCTATGAGAACGGCACAGAAGGTACTATTACGAATTTCAGCTTGAATGCTGATAAGACGATTGCAACTCTGACAGTATCCTTCACTGGTACGCCTGAGGCACCGTATTCATATACGGCGAAATATGCAAACACTCTTTCGGGTTCAAAGAATCCTCTAATTCTGAACGAGCAGAATCCGGGAACATCTTCCTTTGATCCTGCTGCCGACGTTCTCGTGTCAAAGGCGACCGATGACGTTACAAACCTTGAGGAACGTGCAACTGAGTTCACTTTCACGATGGGCCGAGTCGTCACTGTCAACAAGATGACCCTGACAGGCCTCGAGGCGGGTGAAGTTATTAGTTCAGTTGAATTCACGCTTGACAAGCACATGGCGGGCTATGTGAGCTATTCTGCTGAAAACAACTCTTATAGCTACAGCAATGGTGGCACGAAACTCACTTTGAAATATACCGCTACCAACGGCGTCGTTCCTGCAAACGGCCAGTTCCCTGTATATTTCGTTTCTGCACCTGTAGATGCTGCCGGTATCGTGAGTGTTGTGGTAACGACTGACAAGAACGTCTATACCAAGTCCAGTTCACTCAATCCTAACCCGTTTGATGGCAAGACTATCACTTTTTCAATTGGAACCATGAAGCGTTTCACCATGGCGATGAGCGGTTATGGTGAGGAGATTTCCGGCGGCGTGGAATACACATTGGTTGAAAGCGCCGATAATCTGTATTCTGGTGCACAATACATTATTGCGGCAGCCGATGTAGATAGGGCAATTCAGTCCTACGTGAGCGGTAACAACCATAAAGCTGTTACCATAGAGAAGAATACCACCAATAAGACTGTGACAATTGATAATACAATTGATGCAGAGGTGTTTATCATTAACTCTGTTACGGGTGGATATACAATTCAAAACGCAGAGAATGGCAAATATCTTAATAGCGATTCTAGTAACAATCGCCTAACCGAGTCCACCACTAGTGAAGTTTTTTCAATCTCCATATCCAATGGTGTTGCTTCTATTGTAAGTGCAACAAATACAGATAGAGGTTACATGTATTACAATGGGACATCTGGCTCCAATGGAAATCTTTTCAACTGCTATGCCGATAAGTCTAAGGACACTTCAGGAAATTATCATTTACTTGCATTGTACATTGACCTGACCACCTGTGTTGAACTCGAAGAGGCCGGACTGGCTTATAGTGTAGAGTCTCCCATTGAAATCGTTTGGGACAATAAGGATAGCTTCGTAAAGCCTACTCTTACTAACCCTCACTCTCTGACCATAACTTACACTTCTTCCAATCCGGATGTTGCCTCTGTTGATGAAAACACCGGCGATATCACATTTGTTGGCAACGGCACGACAACAATCACGGCTTCTTCAGCAAAAACCGAAGCCTACAAAGCTGGTAGCGCTTATTATCAGATTACCGTGACCGGTGCGCCGGCGGAAAAAGGAAGCAAGGACAATCCGTACACTCCTTCCGAGGCTCGTGCCGCGGCCATTGCTCTTGAAGGAAATGCTTCTGTGAACGATGTTTATGTAAAAGGTATTGTTAGCGAGGTGACCACTGCATACTCTTCATCTTTTAAGAACGTTACATTCAACCTTTCCGATGATGGTTTGACGACTAGTGGTCAGTTTGTTGCGTACAGAGAGAAGTCGGGCTACTCGAGTACTGTTGCTGCTGGAGATGCTGTGATTGTAAAGGGCAAGATTGTTCTCTATAATTCTGAAACTCCGGAATTCCAGGCCGATAATGCTATTCAGACTCTTCTTGCTAAACCTGTAATTTCCGGCACAGAGAATTTTACGGGTTCTACTTCTGTTACTATCTCTGCTGCCAATGGCGCCACGATTTATTACACGACCGACGGTACCGATCCGGATACCAATTCTTCCGTTTATAATGCAGCGCTAACCATTTCTGCCACAACTACAGTAAAGGCAATTGCATCAAAAGACGGTTTGGTGACTGGAATTACTTCCGCGGCCTTTAACAAGGTTCAGGCATATGCTGTGACATTTGGGACGCCTTCTAACGGAACCATTACTGTGAAGCACGGTGAAACTACGCTTGCTTCCGGAGACGAAATTGCCGCAGGTGAAACGATAACCATAACGACTACTCCTTCCAGTGGATATGTTCTTTCCACCCTCGTGTACAATGACGGCTCTGACCATGACATCAAGAGTGCAAAGTCCTTCACCATGCCTGCAAGTGCTGTGAGCATCACTGCGACGTTTGAAGAAAGCCATGGCGGAACCTATTCCATGACTCCAAATGGAACGACTACTGGAAGTACAGCAGCGTCATACATCACCACTTTGACGGAGTTTACTCATGATGGTGTTTCTTGGAAAATGAATCAGTGGAATCCGAGTTCGTTACAAATAAAGACTAATCAGAGTTCTGCTGCTTCAGAATTCAGATTCTACAATACAAGCGCATTCTCTGGTAGGATTAAGAAAGTAGTTATCACGTTTAGCGCACTTACAGTGTCTGACGCTTCTAAACTTATGTTCTTGGGAGGTACATCCGAGGTCACTGCTACAACAGGCGGCACAGCCGGTACCTGGGATGCGACGGCAAAGACCTTGACGTGGACTCCAAGCGCTTCAGAGAACTTTACCTATTTTGCTTTCTATCAGAATGGTAAGGCTGCATCTGGAACTAATAACCTTGCAGCGAGTGACGCAATTGTCGTAGAATACGAGTGAGGGGAATCCGGAGGCGTAACCTCCGGGGAGCGTTAGTTCACCTTTCGAGGTTCCTCTGCATGAACTGAATACATGACTCTTCAGGGGCTCCTTTCCGGGGCCCCTGATTTGTATTCGAACCGGAAGTTGGGTAAGCATGCGGTACGGCATTGAAAGTGTAACCGCTACTATCCGGTAGTACCGAGGTAGTAGCGGTTATTATTTGGTAGTAGCAAGTTATTACCGAGTACTACCGGGTAGTGGTTTCCAGTTTGCCGGGAGGAGGTCAGAGAGATTGTAGCTGTGGCCAGGAAGCCGGACAAGGATGTCCTCCAGCCAGGATCTGGTATCAATGCCGGATGCTTACTTTTTGGTTAACCGGCAAGCCATTGTGCGTGCGCCGGGCAACTGCCGGGCGCGAGGAGGGCCCTTTTTCGGAGTCCCCCGCAGCGTCCGATCTGTGGCCGCCACCGGGCCGGCCGGGGCTATATCATCAATCGGATGAGGCCTTCGGATTTGACGAAGGTGTCTGGATGCGCCATGGCGACTGCATAGACTTGTTTCCCCGTGACGGGCTGCCCGTCGCGGCGCCGGTACAGACCTTTCTCGTTGACCAGCCGGGCAATCTGTTCGGTCCTCATGCCGCGGTTGGAAGAAGCGAGAATGTACAGTATGGCTTCTTCCAGTTTCATTCCTTGGGCAGGGTCTTGCATTCCTTGAGAAGGCAGAGCGAGAACGCGGCTTCCGTCACCACCATCATGATGCAGAGGGCATAGGGTGGAAGGAGTATTCCCACGACGAGCGAAGCGATGGGGACGGCGATCGAGAGGACAAGGTAGCTGCGGGACCGGTACAGCCAGGAGAACGGCATCAGGTGGGCGCCGAATACCATGGCATAGACCATCACCATCTTCTCCGGCACGGCTGAATATACCCACATGACGATGAGGATGTACAGGAGCTGGTTGAGACTGAACAGGAGGCCGAGCTTGCTGAGGGGGTTGCCTTTCCCCGCGAAGTCGATGCCCAGGCGGTTCGCAACTCCCCACGCGGCGGGGAAAAGGACCGCCGAGCAGCAGAACGTGAGCAGGTTCTTCAGCTCCGTCGACAGCCCCGTCAGGTCTATGGCAAGGACAAGTCCCCAGACCAGGATCGATGCCAGGATGAAATGGACGCCCTTTTTCTGGCGCCGCGCACAGTCGGTTCTGAGTTCGTCGAGTTCCATATTCGCTTGAGATCGTTTTTGCGAATATAATGAAAATGCCCGGCATTCCCGCACTTGCGGAGCGGCGGCGCGTTCGGTACGTTTGTTGCTGCAAAGGATGTGGTTTGCAGGGGTGGAACCCCTGGATTGTCTTAACTGGATTTATGGATATGAAAAAAACATTAGTCGTTATTGCCGTTGCGCTGTTCTGCAGCGGATTCGCCGCTATGGCACAGAAAGTCACCGGGTCGTTCGAGGCCCTGAGGGATGCCGGGCGTGTGAAGATGGTCGTCGAGTTCGCCGAGGCCGACATCATGGGGATGACCGAGGAGCAATTCTCTGAATATGAGACCGATTGGGAGAAGGACAAACCCGGCCTGCTCTCTCTTTTCTACAGCTACGCCAACAGGGCCCTGAAGGGCGCCTTGACGGTCGGGAGCTACAACTTCGACACCGACTGCACCTTGACGCTGTTGGTCCGCTCCGTGACCTCCAAGGGGGATTATGACTGCGACTTGATCCTCTCCGAAGGGGGAGAGGAGTCCGGCCGCATCGTCGGCCTCTACGCTCCCGGCGGCGTGTTCGGCACCAAGCTCAACTTGATGAAAGATGGCGCCAAGCACACGGGCGTGGCCATCGGACGCCTTCTCCTCAAGGAGATCCGCTAGGGGAGGCAGTTGCCGCCTGCTGCGTCAATGCTGCGTGGCCATCGGCCGCCTTCTCCTCAAGGAGATCTCCGCTAGGGGACTGCCCGCCCTCTCCCTGGCCGCTCCTGCGGCGGCAGGTTGCCGGTCCGCATGGTCTCTCCTGCGGCGGCGGGTTGCGCTGCCTTGTAAGCACTGGCCAGCCCTCTCTCCCTGGCCGCTCCCGCAGCGGCAGCTCACCTGCCAGCAAGGGCTCTCCCACGGCGGCGGGGGACAGGCGGCTGGATTTGGAAGTATTCAAATAAGTAACTAAATTTACAACGATTTGCCGGATAGTTTCCATCCATGGTGCGAGACATCCGGCGAATGTTGCGAAGTGAGGAAATATTGCTGTAACACATTAATAACACAACATCCAGATCATGAAACTGAATCATCTTTTTGCTGCAGGTGCAATGCTGCTTGCCATTGGCGCTTTCGTGGCATGTACCGACAAAGAGGACCAGCCTGAGGAAAAAGAGGCGGTCGCACACATCCTTGAGGTTAAGTGTGATTCTCCTACCGATGTCTCCGACGTGGGAGGAGAGGTCGTCTTCAACATCAAGTCCAACACGGAGTGGCACGTGACCTCTTCGGCTTCCTGGGCTGTCCCTTCGAAGACCAAGAGCCGTGCTAACGGCACCGTGGCGATCAAGATCGGAGACAATCCTTCACTCAATGACAGGACTGCCGTCATCACGATCTCCGACTGCATGGACTACAACTGGGACGGCGTCATCGACGAGAGCGACCTCCGTCCTGGCGACATCGGCTTCCAGTCTTTCGAGATCACCCAGAAGGGCGGCGAACTCACCAAGCCCGATGTGGACATCTACGACAAGGTGATCTTCGACTGGCTCGTCGACGGTACCGCCTATGGTTATGATGTTTCGCCCTCGGGCCTCATCACCGAGACCATCCCCGGCAAGTACCTCAAGGCGTCCCGCAACTCCAGGACCGGCCGCTACTCCGCATATTTCAGCCCCACTGACAAGAACGGCGGCGACATCGCAGTCGGAACCACTTCCTACAATGGTTACTATCACGCCAAGTTCGAGGATACTTCTGTCGCAACCACCATGGCCGACGGCTTCTCGGCGGAGTTCTATTTCCGTCCTGATTTCGACTGGGACGGCAACGGTGAGGTAAAGCCCTTCTCCTGCATGCAGTCCGGCGGCTGGGGCTTCCTTTTCTCCAAGAGCACTTCCAAGGGATCCGGCAACTTCGCCGTCATCGTGAATACCAACGTCGATGGCACTTCGGGTTGGAAATATGTAAACTGCGGCTTCGTCCCCAAGAAGGGAGAGTGGTATCACGCTATCTATGTCTATGATCCGGCTGCCGAAACTGTCTCCATGTACATCAATGGCGAGCTTGCGGGTTCGGCTGATGCTCCCGGTACCTACAACCAGCCTGCCGCAAAGGCCGGTTACTTCATCGTCGGAGGCGACCCCGGAGCCAACAACGGCACCACTTGTACTGCTGCCTTCAAGGGCGACATCGGTATCGCACGCGTCTACAGCGAGCCTATGACCGCCGCCCAGGCCGCTGCCCTCTACAAGTGCCTGAAGTAGGCTGCAGGCAAACTGCAACTATCAGCATAATGGTACGGAGACCGACCCGCCGAGGGCCGGTCTCTTTTCGTTTCCGGCAGCGGGCCGGTCTCTTTTCGTTGTCGGCTTTACTTCCGTGAGACCTTCCCCTTGCTGAATGACGGGGCCAAGTCAAAGGTCCGGTCTCTTTTCGTTCCCGGCAGCGGGCCGGTGCGGCTATATCCCAATTAACCTTGCTCCATATTGCGAGCCGATATTTACACTGGCCCTGTTTCCGTGGCATTTCATCACCGTTTCCCGTGCTTTCCTTTATGTCATGCAGGTTCTCCTGGGATTCTCATTCGCCTTTCATACCTGTTGCTGGGCAAAGCTGATAAGGCTTCTCCAAACTGATATCACTGGGCCGTGAGTGATATCAAGGCCGACTGGATAATGTATTAACAATATCATGATGTTCTGTCCCTAACTTTCCAACTCACGAATCCGGCAAGCCTATATATCAGGACGGGACTATACGCACCAGTTTTCAAATAGCTCACACGCTTGGTTTTTGCAACATGTTATAAATCAACATATTATTTTTTGCAAGCGTGATAGGTGGGCTTCATTTTGGTGCCCCTTCACACGCTACCGTTTTGTAATATGTTAATAATGAACTATTTATCTTTTTAGGGCGTGTGAGCTATTTGAAAATGCCCATCCCGCGCGATAGCAGATAGTCGCATTCCGCGCAGTAGGAGATAGTCGCATCCCACGCGGTAGCAGATAGTCGCATTCCGCGCGGTAGTCGATTGCCTCCATTCCTTGCGATAGCCGATTAACGGCAACAACCGGCCGGGGAGGAGGGCCCTTGCCCGGAGCCCCCCGCAGCCGGCCGTGTTGTAGCCGCCGCTCATGCTGCCGAGCGGCGGCGGTGCCGCAATTAACTGCTCCGACAGCAGTGCCGGCCAAGTCAAAGGTTCGGTCTCTTTTCATTGCCGGCTTTACTTCCGTGAGACCTTCCCCTTGCTGAATGACGGGGCCAAGTCAAAGGTCCGGTCTCTTTTCGTTTCCGGCAGCGGGCCGCAGCGCCACATCGCCAATATTTGCAACCGATTAGCTTCGTTTTTATTTGTCAGCGCCGCCAGGCCCCTCACGTCGGACACAGCGCTGCAGCGCCGCCAGGCACCCCCGCCGGGCACAGCGCTGCGGGCCGGGTAGACCGCCGCCAGGACCCCCCGCCGCCGGGAACAGCGCTACAGGCCGGGTAGACCGCCGCCAGGCCCCCCCGACGGGCACAGTGCTGCAGGCCGGGTAGACCGCCGCCAGGACCCCCCGCCGCCGGGAACAGCGCTGCAGGCCGGGTAGACCGCCGCCAGGCCCCCCTCACGTCGGACACATCGCAGCAGGCCGGGTAGACCGCCGCCAGACCCCCCCCTGTCTGACACAGCTCTGCAGGCCTGGTGGGTGATGACATATTCGCTGCTATTTGCTGGCATTCTTATGCCTGGTCCTCTGTGGAAATCGCCTTCTCGATGCATTGCAAGGCATATTTCTGCAATTAACCGTGGAAAGTTTCATTCTACGAATAATCTTCCCGATTTTTGTTGGTGCGACACTGGAAACCGATCCAGGCATTTCAGCGGCCAGGTCGGGGCAGGCTCGTACGATTGGATTGATTATTGCGTGATCATGATGACAGGTATGCCTCAGTTCCCGGACGGCACCCGGCTCCGGCAGTTTGATTCCCGTGGATATTCCTCCATCAGGGATTGTTCCCACGTCTATTCTGACGGGAGCAATGTCACGGCGATATTCCCGGACAGGCAGGATAAATACCGCATTCTTGATCTCCTGGCTGTAGCTGCCTTTGAGACGGGGGTGAGGATCCTCGTCTCAGAGGTGATGACCACTCATTTCCATGCGATCGTCTCCGGGACTGAAACGTGCCGTGAGCAGTTCAAGGTTTCCGTATGGCGAAAACTGGCGGCCTGGGTTGCAAGGAACGGCCTTGATGGATGTATTTCCGGAGGCTTGGCGCTTATAAATGATCCTATCAGGGAAACTGATGAGCTGAAGTCCAAGATCATGTACGTCTACCGGAACTCCTTGTGTGCAGGTATCCCGCTTGTCCCGTGGCAATATGAAGGAGGCCCAGGCGACATTTACTTTATCGACCATGCGCACGAGGGTTTGAAAGGGATTCCTTTGTCCGACCTTCCAGCGCGCAAGGTTAGGGAATATTTCCACACCATGGCGAAGTTGCCCTCGTCCTGGCGTTATGATGAAGTGGAGCGGCGTTTGCTGCCGCACAGCTATATGGACTGGAGCAGGGTGGAAGGCTTGTTCAAGACTTTGAGGGCCTTCGTCGCCTTCCTTGCCCAGAAGAAGGACCTGGAAACGAAGTTCGACTTGGAATGTGCAGCCGGAGCGATAAACAAGGCCAGCGAAAAGGATCTTCGATTGGAAATCTTGAATATGTGCAGGGAGACTTACCATCTGGACAGGGTGTCTTTGGCAAGTCTGGAACAACGGACAGAACTGGCGGCCAGGCTCTGGGCTTCCGGACGGACATATTCACTTTCCGTCCTCAGCCGGATAGCTTTACTCCCCAAGGATTATCTTCATCGGCTTTTCTCTGTGGATTGACCCGCCCGGCCCTCACCGAACCCACCCTCGTCAGTGGCTTCGCGCCTTCGCTCTCACCAGTGTCCTTGCTCTCGCTGTGCACCCATGCCAGTAACCTACCAGTTGGTCCTGCTGCTAGCTCGCCAGTGGCCTCCCAGTTGGTCCCGCTGCTCGCTAGGCATGTTAGCCAGTGGCCGCCCTGTTAGTCCCGCTGCTCGCTAGGCAGTGGCCTCCCAGTTAGTCCCGCTGCGAGCTAGGCAGTAACCTACCAGTTGGTCCCGCTGCTAGCTAGGCAGTGGCCGCCCAGTTGGTCCCGCTGCGAGCTAGGCAGTGGTCTCCCAGTTAGTCCCGCTGCGCACCCATGACAGTAACCTCCCAGTTGGTCCTGCTGCTAGCTCGCCAGTGGCCTACCAGTTGGTCCCGCTGCTCGCTCGCTAGTGGCCTCCCAGTTGGTCCCGCTGCTCGCTAGGCAGTGGCCTAACATGTTAGCCAGTGGCCGCCCATTTCTTCCCTTTGCTAAACCATTATCATGACCTTCTAGTCCTAATCCTCCAACTCACGAATCCGGCAAGCTTATATCAGGACGGGACTATACGCACCAGTTTTCAAATAGCTCACACGCTTGGTTTTTGCAACATGTTATAAATCAACATATTAATTTTTACAAGCGTGATAGGTGGGCTTCATTTTGGGGCCCCTTCACACGCTACCGTTTTGTAATATGTTAATAATGAACTATTTATCTTTTTAGGGCGTGTGAGCTATTTGAAAATGCCCATCCCGCGCGGTAGCAGATAGTCGCAGACCACGCGGTAGCAGATAGTCCCATCCCCCGCGGTAGTCGATTGCCTCATACCGACCGATAGCGGATGCTCCCATACCGGCAGATACTTGACCGCTGACTACCAGTCCCTCCGAAGGTAATCCAGTGCTGAATCACTTGGTGTTTGTCCGTGGAATGCTCACTAAATTTGCTGGGGGCTAACGTGCAATGATGTCCTGCACCACCAGTCCTGCCAGTGTGAAGCCGAATATTGCGGTAATATGCGCAATCGTACCGTTTACCTGTCTTTTTGTCTCCGTCTCGAGTGGGGCAGCGGCGGAAACGGAAGCGTCAACTCCGGCCCCGGCACTATTGGGACCGGCGGCCTCGTCAGTGGCTGAGATGTCTGTCGCCCCGGCACTGTTGGGACCACCGCCTTCTCCGGCAGAGGTGGAACCGCCGGCGCCTGTCCGGTCGTCGTCCGAAGCAGGGCAGGGGAGTTCTCCTTTGTTCTCGAGGAGTTCGTCGGAACAGACGCAGAGGAACCGTTTGGCCGGTGCCTGGCCCATCTTCTTGAGTTTCTTCCGAAGGGCTCGGGCCAGGGGATCCCCTTTGACGTCATAGAATTCTACCACCCGTATCCTCGAAGGGTCCATCTTCAGGGCGGCTCCCATCGATGAGAAGAAGACCGCATGCGTGCCGCATGCTTCAAGGATGAGCTGCGCCTTGTCCTTCAGCGAGTCGATCGCGTCGATGATATAGTCGAACTTTTCAAGGCTGAAACTTGCGGCGGTCTCTTCTGAGAATCTCCTGCATATTGCCTCCACTTCGGCGGCGGGATTGATCTCGAGAAGGCGCTCACGGAGCACTTCGACCTTGGCGCGGCCTACTGTGGCAGTGGTGGCCATCAGCTGGCGGTTGATGTTGGAGGGGCACACAAGGTCGCTGTCGACGATAGTGAGGTGCCCGATGCCGCTCCTGACCAGGCTTTCTGCGCACCAGGACCCGACTCCTCCTACTCCGAATATGATAACGCGGGTAGCGGCCAGGCGCTCCATCGCACCGGCGCCAAGGAGAAGTTCCTCCCTTTGGAATATTCCTTCGTTCGTGTTCATCTCTTTTTTGTTGTTTCACTTCCTCAGTGGGGGATGGCCGGTCATTGCTGCCGCCTTTGCACCATCTGCTGCTGTGCTGCCATTCGGGATGGCATCAACTGTTTTGTTTCCTCTGCCTTGCCGCCGGCCCGTTGCAGCACCTACTTGCGCTTGTGCCCACCGGGACCTTGGCCGACCGCGCGGCCTATGGAGCATATTGCCGCTTCAATGCGCTTCCTGGAGTCCTCTGGCTTGCTCCCTGGCTTTTCCTTTCCCGGGTACAGGTCGTACAAGCCTCCATAGACGGTTCCGGTCACGTTGAGCATGATCACATTGGCTCCTGCCTGCAGCGCCTTCATGCGTCCTTCCGGATGGAGCGTCTCCATCGCAGTCGTCGCCGGGATGTTGATGTCCGGCAGCAAAAGCCTCATCGCCGCCATCGCCCGCATGGACATTTCCAGCGTGCCTCCGGCTGCATCGCGCAGGGGTGTCCCCGGGTGGGGGATGAACGGTCCGATACCGGCCATGTCGACTCCTATATCCTTGAGGTAGAGGAGGTCTCCGGCTATCGATGCCGTGCTCTGCCCAGGGAGTCCTACCATGAAACCGGACCCAAGTTCGTAGCCGAGTTCCTTGATCATCATCAGGCATTCGTGGCGGTGTTGCCAGTCCATTCCCGGGTGCAGGGAGCGGTAGAGGTCCTGGTCGGTAGTCTCGATCCTCAGCAGGTACCTGTCTGCACCGGCATCCTTGAAAGCCTTGTAGTCTGAATATTCACGCTCTCCCAGTCCGAGCGTCACTGCGATATCCAGTCTTTTGATCCTTTCTATGATGCGGCTCATCCTGCCGGAGTCGAAGTACATGTCTTCGCCCGACTGGAGCACAACGGTCTTGTAGCCGAGCGCTGCGGCACGGGTCGCCGCAGCCACGGCTTCGTCTTCGCTCATGCGGTAGCGCCTGGTGGAGGCATTGCCGCGACGGATGCCGCAGTAGAAGCAGTCGTTACGGCAGATGTTGGAAAACTCTATTATGCCGCGGATCTGCACTTCGTCTCCGACTGCCTCGTGCCTGACCCGGTCTGCACGGGCAAAGAGTTCCGCTGCAGGCTCGTCCGTGAGCAGCGCTTCCACCGCGCTGATGTTCAGGCAGCCGCCATCCTGGCCGAAGCCGCCGTCTCCGGGGGTGGAGCTGTGGTCGTCTTGTAGGTTATGCTGAGTCATCGCAATGTGGGCTTCAGAGGATTGTCTCCAGGAGGGCTATGTCTTCGCGGGTGGTTGCCCAGCTTGTCGCGAAGCGGGTCACGGTGCGTCCGTCCGTAAGCTTCTCCCAGGTTTCATAGAGAACCTTCCCTTCGATGGCTGCCATCTGTTCGTCGGTAAGGATCGGAAACTGCTGGTTGGTAGGGGAGTCCTTGAACAGCGGAATGCCCTTGCGCTCAAAGAGCGCTTTCATCTCCATCGCCCTTTCGATGGCGTTGCGCGCTATCTTGAAATAGAGGCCGTCCGTGAAGAGGGTGTCGAACTGGATTCCGGTGAGGCGTCCCTTGGCGAGAAGCGCCCCGTGCTGCTTTATCGTGGAGAAGAAGTTCCTGGGGGCATTCCCGTCAGGGAATATGACGGCTTCTCCGCAGAGAGCCCCGACTTTGGTGCCCCCGATGTAGAATGCGTCGCACAGCCTTGCCATGGCCGGAAGGTCGAGGTCGGCCGCGTCGCTCATGAGGCCGTAGCCCAGACGGGCCCCGTCGATGAAGAGCTTGATCCCGTAGTCCTTGCATATTCCCCTTATCCGGAGCAGTTCGTCGCGTGAATAAAGGGTGCCGTACTCGGTGGGCCAGGAGGTGTAGACCATCCCCGGAGCGACCATGTGGGGCCATGTGGGGTCGGCGTAGAAAGCCTTGAGGTAGGAAGCCAGCCCCTCGGGAGATATCTTACCTTCCTGCTGGGGGATGGTGATGACCTTGTGCCCGCAGAATTCGACTGCGCCCGCCTCGTGTACGGCGATATGCCCTGTCGAGGCGGCGATCACTCCTTCGTTGCTGCGGAGCATCGCGTCGATGACCGTGGCGTTGGTCTGTGTCCCGCCGACGAGGAAGAACACCTCCGCCTCCGGGCAGCCGGCCGCCTGGCGTATCTTCTCCTTCGCTGACGCAGTGAAGGAATCTTCGCCGTAGCCGGGTTCCTGGATCATGTTCGTCTCGAGGAGCCGCTGCAGGATAAGCGGGTGGGCTCCTTCATTGTAGTCGCAGGTGAATGATTTCTTTTCCATGCAGCTAATATAGCGATAATTCGTCAGAAACTCAGCTTCACGCTGGCATACACCGACCTTGGCAGGTTCGGGCCGTAGATGTAGGCTTCATGGTGACTGACTGTATTTATGCGGAATAATGTTATATTTACGTCGCTGAACATAATCTTCCTTCAAATGAAAAAATATTGGCCTTACTATGCGATCGTTGCAGCCGTCGTCGCCATCGTCGCCATCGTCTATGCGCTGTCGGACCGTCCAAAGTCGCCACGGTACCTCGTGCTTTATTATTCGGAGTCAGGCAACACCGATAAGGTTGCTTCTACCCTTGCAAGCTTGCTGGGCGACAGCTATTCCATGGATATGATCACCCCGACGGAACCTTACGGTGATACTTACGAGGCAGTCGTCGAGCGTGCATTGGAAGAGAGGACTTCCGGCCGCTTGCCGGAGATATACCCAGTCGAAAGCAACTTGGACGACTACGATGTGATCTTCCTGTGTTACCCGGTCTGGTTCGGGACATACGCCCTGCCCGTGGCGAGTTTCCTCGAGTCCGTCAACCTGAGCGGGAAGAAGGTCGTGCCGGTCTGCACTTTCGGCAGCGGAGGCCTTGAATCCAGCGTCAGGGACCTCAAGGCGGCACAGCCCGGTTGTGAGGTGCTTCCGGGTTTCGGCATCCGCGCTGCGCGGCTGGATGCCGCTGAAAAAGAGCTGAGGCGCTTCCTCGCCGTCAACGGTTTCATCAATGAGGCGGTGGAAGAGTATGACGACTTTGGCCCCGTGCATGCCGTCTCCGGCGAGGAATCCGGGATTTTCGATGCCGCTGTCGGCGACTATCCCATGCTGAATGCAAAGGCGGACTCTGTCTCGTCCCGGCCTGTGACCGGCGGCATCGAATACCAGTTCCTGGCCAGTGACTTCCCCCGTGCCGCCGACAGCCTGTCGGAGCCTCGCCGCATCCGGGTCGATGTCCTTTGCGAGGATGGAAAACCTCCGGTCTTCACGCGAGTAGTCCGGTAAGGGCGTTGAACTGCCACCTCCCGATGTTGGTCCACCAGTCGACCGAAGCCGTAAGGGCATGTGAATTCTCCGGGGAGAGATCCGGGGAGAGCCGGATGATAGAGACTTCCCCGCCAAGGATACCGACATGCAGGTCCTCGTCATAGGCCTGGGGGGCGTTCACCATGTCCTCGCCGAACCTTGTCTCCCAGGCGAGATCCCGCATTACAATTTCCATTCATAATTTATTATTGTTTTTCTTGAAGAAGTGATAATATTTTCTGTTTTTCGCCTATTACCCTTTTTATGTAGTCCACATTTAATGGGTCTCTTACTACAACCTCCCCAAGTTTGCATCCAAATCGGCAATAGCCAAACTTAGAAACCCTATTCGAAATTAATGAGAGCATGGTCTCAGAATCCCTCTCGACTGCACATTCCTCATCGTCGGACATAGCACACGCCCCGTCTTCATCCCAACAATAGGTAAAAACATCGCATTTGTTTCGCTTAATCTTCTTGCGAAGGAAATCAATCATGTCATCAACATCGCCATTAATGACTTTGCCGACATAATTTTTGCAATAATCATCTTTATAAATCTCAATAACCATATCTTATTATATTACAAATATCGTGTCTAAAACACGTACTGCGGAGAACAGGTAGACCCCGGTGCGGCGGCTCGGACATGATCTAGGCGTTCAGCGATGTGTTGATGTCGGCATTGAAATGGTGGGACAGAGTGCCGTCCACTGCCAGGTAACCGTAGATGTCCGGGGAATGGAACATCCTGGCCTGGGGCTCGACGTCGGGGCTCCAGCGGACAGGGTCGCTGTAGCGGCTCACCTGCGGGTGGCTCCGGCCATGAAGGCAGGGTGGAATCATTTTGTACGCTTTATCGGCCAGCCGCGCAGGTTCCCGAAGGATGATGTTGCAGGAATCCATTCGGTCGGCTGTGGCTTGACCGGGGAGAGGGTGGAAAGGATCCTGTCGGAGTCGGAGAGGAACGATGGGATTTCGTCCAAAGGAATGTCGACGCTGCCATGAAGCTCCTTCCTGAGGTTCAGGCGGACACTTTCACCGACTAACCCGAAGGAAAACTCGATGTCAAGGGCGGGCAGCACCTCCTCGAGAAGCTTGGAAACGGCCTTCCTTGCAATCTCTGCCGCTTTCTGTCCGGCGATGTACTCTTTCTCCGCTATCCGGATATCTTCCTCGAGCCGGTCCATGACCCTTTTGAGGGGCGGGATGACCGAGTCGATGAAAAGGATGAGACGGGACAGCTCACCGGGGGCCAGTCCCGTTTCGAAGATGCGACTCTGCCCAGGAAGGAGGATGCGGAGGGATCCTGCGGGCGTCCCTGGCTGGAGCCCCCGGTAAAGGCGGTACCTCCCGTTCGGGAGATCGATCGTGATATGCTGATGGTTCGCCCGGATGTCCTCCTTGTCGACCCCGGACCGGATCAGTTCGGCGGCCACCTCCTCGGCAAGAGCTCCGGAAGGAGCCTCGCGGGGGACCATTCTCCTATGCTCCAGGAGTGGCTCCATGAGGTAGTCCCACAGCCCGGTCCAAGGGGATTCGGAGTTGTGGGAAAAGGAACGGTGCCCTGTCCGGTAGGATTCCAGGAAGCCCCCGGCATATTGCTCCGCCAGGGAGGCTATCTGGTCCTCCAGGGTGGGCTGTCCGCAGATGGTGATGGCTGAATCGAAAAACAGTGTGCAGAGGTTCGTCATATGTGTTCCTTATTGTCAGCTGATGGCCGCCCCATACCCGAGGCGTGACAGCGCGTCCCCGAGATCCAGGACGGCCTTGAGGATCTCATCCGCGAATCCCTCCCTGGTGAGATCCTTGTACCGTACGTAGAAGCGGACATGGTTCCCTTCCGGAAGCGTCACTTCCACCCTTGCGCGGTATTTCTGCCCCGTCACGCAGGGGGCCAGCCCCGCCGCCTGGAAGGTCGAGCGGATAATCACCGTGGCGGCGGCCGCGTTGATGCGGGAGACCGTCTGCACGCGGAGGTAACGCTGCTCGACGGCAACGATTCTCTCCCGGAGCGGCCCACGGAAACGCGCAAGGACCTGCTCCAGTTCGGCCGTCCTGTCCTGCGTCAGCGGCTTGAAGAACCACGCCCCTCCGATACGTGCCGACTGCCCCGGCTCCACGGAACGCTGGTAGAGCTCCCGTATCTGCTTGAGGCACCTGTCAAGGCAGTCTTCAAGCGAGAACACCCGCGTCTGCCGGATGTCGGCCAGGTAATCCCGGACGGCCTTCATCCCTTCCTGGAGGATTTCCTTCTCCGTCAGTTCGTTGAATGGTTTCATGATCCGATGTTTATCTTTTATCTGAGTTCCATGGTGCAGACCCGCCCGGACTTCTCCATCCAGTGGTGCGCCCGTTCATAACTGGCCTCCCTGTCGCACACCCAGGCGATGCGGCAGCGCATCCCGTCCGGGATGACGGGTTCCGGAGCGCATCCGTCGGTGAGGATCACCAGCCCGTCATATCCGTTCTGGTGGGCGTAGTCTATGGGCTCCTGGAACGAGGTCCCGCCCCGCCCGACGACGGCCACGTCCCGCATGACCTTCCTGAGGGTATGCACCACCCGTACCCCCACGTCGAACTGCAGCACGTCCACGACGGTGAACCCGTAGCGGAAGGCGCCGTTGATTACTCCGTAGAAGTACGAGAGATCCTGCGAGGAGATGGATCCGCTGACATCCACGGCGACAAGGAGCCGCGTGTCGAAGCGGCGGATGGACCCCATGTTGTCGAACCCCGTGCGCCGGTTGGGACGCATGCGGGTGAGTTTCCGTTTCGTGCTCAGGATGCTGGCGCGGAACCCCGAGAGGACGTTCCGCCAGTCGATCCTCGAGCGCGTCGAGGCCTTGAGCATCTCCGCGAAGCTCCCGGCAAGGGTTCCCCAGTCCTTCGCCGACTCGATGATCCCGTCGATGAGCGTGAGCATCAGCTCGTCCTCGGACCATAGCTCGGAGAGGGCGGTGTCTTTCTCGGCGGAGGAGCGGAGCGCCTGCCGGCGTTCGTCGTCACCGACGTTCCCTTGCACACCCGATGGGGAGGGGCCCCCACCTTCCTGCCGGTCTCCCTCTCCGCCCTCCTGAGGGAGTAGCGCCTGGATGCGGCGCGAGTACCACTCGTAGGGCTGTCCGGAGGGAAGGCCGTAGTCCTTCGGCCGCTCGATGGGAATGTTTTCCATCGTGTAGTTGTCCCCGATCGTGAGGTTGCTTCCGACGGCGACGGCCTGCTGGGAGCAGGCGTCGGGCCGCCGCTGGTAGGGGTGCTTGAGGAGGATTCGGATGGCCTCCGTCCGGAGCGCCTGCTCCAGGGCGCGGTCGGACATCTCCCGGACGAGGCCGGGGTTGTACTCGACCCGGCGGAGGCCGCTCCGCACCGGGCAGGGTATGGAGGCGTTCTCCTCGATGCAGTGTGCGCAGAGGACCTGGAAGAGGACCGGCTCGCGGAGGAACCACTCCTCGAGGATGTCGGAGATACGTTCCCTCATGTCAGCGGACGGCGATGTTCTTGACATAGAGAACCATGGACATGGTGAGTATGGGGCACTCGCGGGCCATGAACGAGACGGCCTTCGGATAGGTGTCCTGGACGTAGAGGGAGGCGAAGTGCGCGGCGGCCTCCTTCTTCTCCCTGGAGAGGAAGTCGAAGTACGCCTCGACGTTCTTCTTCGCGTTCTCCTTCTCCTTGCCGGAGAGGACCTCGACCTCGAGGTGGCGGAAGATGCCGTCGTTGACGGTCGACAGCTGGTGGAGCTCATACCCGCGGAGGGTCTTGAGGTGCCGCTCCAGCTGCTGGAGGACCTCCCGTCCCGAGAGGATCTTGCGGGCGGAGATGCTCCCGACGAGGGCCGCGGCGGCCTTCGGCCCGACTATGGCGGAGACGGCCTTCGTCACGATGGGCGTCACCTCTCCCGTCCGGATGAGGATGTCCGAGACCCGCTTCCAGGCCCTGCGGTCCGGGGTCTTGTCCAGGCCCGTGTCCGCCCCTTCCCGGGCGTCGGGGTCCCTGTCCAGCCAGATGGGGTTCTCGCGGACGAAGTCCCTCACGCGGGGGTCAACCCCCTCCCGTTCCGCCCAGAGGAGCCACTCCTGGACGGTCGGGCGGAAGGTCACGACGTTGAAGCGGGATACGAGGGCGGGGTCGAGGTCGGTGAGCTGGTACTGGTCCCCGGCGTTGACGGCCGAGATGATCCGGCTGCCCTCCGGGAGGGACCTCCCGGCGAGGGTGCGGTTGAGCGCGAGGTCCATGATGGTCTGCAGGACCTCCGGACGGGCGCGGTTGAGCTCGTCGAGGAAAAGGACGACGGGCTTCCCGTCGAGGGGGAACCACCACGGCGGCATGAACTCCGTCTTGCCGGTGGACTGGTTGCGGTTGGGGATGCCGATGAGGTCCCCAGGGTCGGACATCTGCCCGAGGAAGAGGGGGACGACGCGCATCCCCTTCCCGGAGAAGTACTCGGTGAGTATCTCGGACTTGCCGATGCCGTGGGCGCCCACCAGCATGATGTTCTGGTGGGCGGGGGTGATGTCGAGGAGCTGCTGGAGCTCGGTGGTGTTGATGCTGATGTTGGACATGTGTCACTGGGTTTTATGCGGAGAGGCGGTACTCCTCGGGGACGAGGCCGTAGATGTTACGGTAGTGGTTCGAGAGCTGGTGCCGGGTCTCGAAACGGGCGCGGTTATCGGCCCGCTTCCCAGGGGAGGCGTTCTTCCAGAAACGCTGGCAGACCCGCTTCTCCAGGATGCGCCGGACCTTGCGGCAGACCTGCGGGTCCTCGCCGAGAATGTCGAGGTCGCCGAGGCGGTCGCCGCCGAGGAAGGCGAGCCTCTCGCCTGAGAGGGTCTCGACCTGGTTCTTGATGTACTTCTTCTCGCTTAAGTAGGGCTTGTCGTAGCTTCTCATGTTCAGTTCGTCTTGGTTACATATATCTATACCGGAAAAGGAGTCAAAGATTACGGAAAATCCCGTCTTTCCTACCACCTGCCGTCAAGGCTGTACCGGATAACGGGGAGGTGGCGGAGGTCAAAGGAGCGTGAGAGGGAGCGGATATGGGAGTATGCGCCGCGGACGAAGGGTTTGGAGGTATTATTCATATGCCTTTATGTATGCTGCCCTAAGTAATACTCCGGAAAACCGCAATCCTTTCATGCTGCCGCTAAATAAAGTGTATTCTTTAGGCTGAGATGTTATCGGACACGGCCGCCTTCATTGGAGCGCAAGTCCCCGGAAAGGGCGTCCTCCCGGGCCGAGAGGGAAGCGCTGGATCATCCGGATGATCTCTTCCGCCTCATTCTCCCTGCCGGCCGGGAACTGCACCCCGGCAGCATATTCGACGCCATCCCCGTCCGCGAAGAGATAGCGTGCATAGTAGTGGATGCCTCCGGCACTCCGGGCGGTGATCCGGAACTCCCGGTCATCCACGTCCATATGCTCGATGGCGAATCCATCCCCGTCAAGGTCTTTCCTAACAGCATCCGCGAGCTCTTCGTTCCCGATGGCTTGGAACCCAGCGTAGAAGGAGATGACGACCATCGAGTCGGGGGAGAAGGCCCGCGTCCCGTGGAAGGACAGCTCGGCCTGCCAGAGGTCGTCCTCCGGGATGTAGCCCGAAGGGATCTCGAGGACCCCGCCCCAGTCCTGGTTGAACAGCCACTTCCGGCCGTCCTGCCCGAAAAGGTGCCACACGGGGTCGATGCAGCGCGCCCCCGGCCCGATGGCCTCGGCGGCGAGGGAATCCAGCTCCCGTATCCAGGAGGAGTCCGCCCTCATCCGGGCAAGGATCTCCTCCGGGGCGGGATCGTCTGAGCCTGCCGGGTGGACGCATGCTGCGGTGCATGCGAGGGTCAGAAAGAATGGGATGATCAGTCTGTGCATCATTTGCTTGTTTAGGATGATATACTCCTGCAGAAATGTGGTCTTTTGTAGAATCGTCATAGTCGGTACATAGGATCTTCCGGAACGGGAATGCCCTTCACGAGCGGCGGCGGAGGGACGATCCTCTTGAGCCGGTACCCTCGTCCCTCGGCTGGAAGTCCTGCCAGGCGCCGGAAGGAAACGAGTATGCGGTCCATGTGCTGCCAGACCGTCTTCTGCATGACCTGAAGATCCAGTCCATCCGGGAATCCGGGGACGCCGTCCAGCATCAGCTTGAACGTGTCATCCTTCCACCGGGGCGTCTCGATCCGGCGGACAACCCAGCCGAGCTCCTCCGCCGCACCCTTGAGCCTGGCCCAGGCGGCCGTGTCAGCGATTGACATACGTATTGGGAAGGTCCTGTAGTCGTTGTATGCCTGGAGAATCCTCCTTTCCGTCCGCAGAGCGATCTTGTAGCGGGGTTTGAAAACGCGGAGGGCGTCGGTGGGCTCCGTGTAGGCATCCTGCGACGTGAGCACGTAGTAGCAGTCGTCGGAAGAGTCCATGGCGGCGCCGGTCCCGTTGACCTTGGCACACCGTTCGACGGACGGGGGAAGCCCAGTGATGCAGCCCAGGACGACCCTTCCCTCCTTGAGGACCTCGCAGAGGTCCCCTTCCCGGAAACGGATCTCCCCGGGAGTGCGCCCGGAGAAGACGCCGTCCTCGCAGGGGATGGTCCGGCAGTCCAGCCGGTCCCCTTCGTGGTCGTAGACGTACTCCGAGAGGGTCTGCCACTCCGGGGCGTAGCCGCCAAGGGGGATCTCCACGATCCGGAGGCTATGCAGCCTATCACCCCCGAATGCGGCTTCGGCCTGGAACCGGACGGTTTCCCGGACGATCCGCTCCGCACCCTCGAGGTCTAGGGCGCTGCCGACTTTCTCCTGCCGCACCATATAGGAGGGGTAGTGGGGCTTGCGCCAGTTCCGGTCATAGACCGCCCAGACGTCGAAGACGGAGATGACCCGGGTCGTATGGACCGTGCAGCTGTCCATGGCCTAGGACTGGAATCCGATTCTCCGCGCGCCCCTGGAGGAGGAGAGGGTCTCCTCGTCGCAGTACCCGGCGAGCTCCCCGATGCCCGCTTTCCGTCCGGAGAGGACGTAACCGACGGCCGCCTTGCGGGCGATGTTCTCAATGTTGCCGCCGGAGAAGTCATAGCGGGTGGCGAGGGTGAGGGCGTCCTCCTCGGAGAGGCCGTCCACCATCGACCGCCAGATTTTCGAACGGGTCTCCGGCCCGGGCTTTTCGAACTCCACCTTGAAGAGGAACCGGCGGGCGAAAGCGTCGTCGCAGAAGTTCGCGGCAAGGTTGGTGGTGGCGATGAGGATGCCGTCGAGGTTCTCGATGGCCTCCAGGCAGATGTTCTGGATGGCGTTCATCATCTGGTCCACGCTGTCCTGCGGGTTCTCGAGGCGCTTGGCGAAGATGGCGTCAGCCTCGTTGAAGAGGAGGATGGGCGCGAGCTCTCGGCTGCGGCACATCTGCCGGTAGGCCGTGAAGACCCCCTTGACAATCTTCTCGGAGTCACCGACCCACTTGCTCTTGAGTTCGGACATGTCCACTGCGAAGACATCGCGTCCGGTGCGCCGTGCGAGCTCGTAGGCCCCGGCGGTCTTGCCGCAGCCGGCACCGCCGGAGAAGAGAACGGCGAAGCCCTTGCGCATGCCCATCTCGGAGAGCCGCTCCTGGACGCCCGCGAAGTTAGCGGGCTCCAGCAGGGAGGCAAGGCGCTCCATCTGAGAGGCGACCTTCCCGTCGTAGAAGAGCTCCCGGGGCTTGATGGCCGAGGCGGGGATGAGGTCCCGGCGGTTCACCGCTGGCTCCCTGACGGGGGTGACCTCCGTGAAGAAGGTCCTCCTCACCTCGTCGGAGAGGGCGAGGCTCTCAGTGTCCTGGAACCCCTCGTCGCCGCCGAAGGTGACGAGTCCGGACCGCTGGAGGTCGCTGCGCTCGGCCGCGAGGGCGCGGCGGATGCGCTGGTCATCCTCCATGAACTCCGTGTAGGCGAGCAGGCGCTCGATGGTGACGGACCGCTCGCCGTGGCTGACGTACCGGTGGCAGAGCGCGAGGAAGAAACGCTTCTCCGTGTCGCAGTAGGCGGGGGCCGACAGCACCCCGGCCGCCTTCTGGCAGAACCCCAGCTGGGGGTTGTCCACCACGAGCTGCTTGAGGTCCTCCAGGAGTCGCTCCGCGTCGATGTTGTCGCGGTGGAAGTCGGCGAAGACGATGCGGAAGCGGGTGAAAAGCTCGTCCGCCGAGAGCCCGGTGCGGCTCACGGGGGTGAACGCCGTTCCCTTCTCGACGGCCTTCAGGGCCTCCCGGCCCATGACGTACCGGTTGTTGCAGCGGCCGTTGCGGCGGCTCACGATGCCCTTCTCCTCCATCTCGCGGAGGGCGCCCCGGAAGCCGATGAACTCGATGTTCGAGCACCCGACGTAGCCCGAGAGGTCGTCGTCGTCGCAGCCGTTCTTGGCGTCGTTCTCCAGGATGGCCGCAAGGAGGACCGCCGCCTTCGGCGAGATGCCGAAGCGGTCGGAGACGGTCTGGATATCCCCCTCGAGCTCGTGCGAGGTGTCCTCGCCGAGTCCTTCGGCGTTGACCTTCTTGTAGATGCTGTTCAGGCAGGCGGCAAGGGTGGGTAGCTCCGCATTGGCTGCGAAGAAACTCTTCCCGGGGTTGTTTTCTCTTCTTCTCATGCTTGATGGTTTTCCTATATATACTCCGAATGCTGATGATTCTTTCGGGGGCGATCCCGTTCTCTGCGCGGGAGCCGCTCCTACCCCCGCAGGGTGAAATAGACGCTGCCTACGCCGAACGGATTCTCCGAGAGGGTATAGAGCGTGCAGCCGTCCTCCCTGCGGAGCCCGCTGACGGACTCCCTCACCCCGAGCATCCCGAGGACGCGGTCCGCGACGAAGGGGTCCGCGGCCCTGAAGGCCGAGCGTGCGGAGAGCCCGTCCCCCGAGCAGAGGCACCCCTCCATGTCGTAGAGGAGCGCCTTCGCGCGTTCGTTGACGGGAAAGAAGGAATGGAGGCTGCGGTTGACCCTGCTGAGGCAGGCAAAGAGGTGGTCGTTCCAGTTCATAGTTCCGATGGCTTTTGTGTCTTACGGATGTATATACTCCCGTACCGCGCCATCATTACGGCCTCCCGGACGTAAAAAACGAAAAAGATCCGGGCCTGTTCCCGGGCCCGGATCCGGAAGGGGGAGCTGGCTACTCCCGTACGCGCCTGTCCGCACGCTTGGGGATGCCCAGCAGCTCGCGGTACTTGGACACGGTCCTCCGTGCCACGGCGTAGCCCATGTCGGTGAGCAGCCCCGCCATCTCCTCGTCGGTGACGGGGTCCGCGGGTGCCTCCGCGCCGATGATGTCGCGGATGGCGGAGAGGACCGCCTTGCGGCTGCACTCCCGTCCGTCGGTGGTCGTGGAGCCCTCGTCGAAGAGGGAAGGGCGCTCCAGGTCGGCGTCGGCCGCCTTCATGGTGAAGGTCCCGGCGGGGGAGAGGACGAGGACATCTCGGGTCCCCCGCGAGATGACGCTGCTGTCAATCCTCGTGAAGGCCTCGATGTCCCCGAGGACCATGCGGCGGCACCGGGTCGGGTCGGCGCTGCGGACGAAGTCCACCTGGTAGGAGATGCATGCGCGGAGAATCCGGCGGATGATGCTGCGGGAGATGGACCCGTCGAAGGTGTCGAAGAAGACGAAGACCGGGCGCTCGGGCAGGCGGACATCCGCGATGGCGCGGACCTTGTCGCAGAGCGCACCGTAGGAGTCCGTCTCCGCCCCGGCGAAGCCTACGACGTCCGAGGTCTTGAAGACGCGGACGATGTCCAGCGTATCCCCGTCCATGACGGCGAGGGCGCGTCCCGTCGGCTCGTAGACGGGAGCGGGGGAGGAAGCCTCCTCCTTCTGGAGGAAGTCCGACAGGAAGGCCTGGAGTCGGATGACGGACTCGGTGTCGAGACGGACGGTCTTCGAGGAGCGCTCGTCGGCAAGGCTCATGGTAAGGGGCTCCCCGCTGCGGCCGCTGAGGAGGATTTCGGTCTCGGGGGTGATTTCGGTTGTGAACCGGAAGGTCTTGTTCTTTGTCATGCTTGTATCTTTGGTTGATGGTTTGATGCTATATACCTGCCTTGGGGTCCGGTCCTTTCGGCCCAGGACGGGGATTCCTTCTTGAGTGGTGCTACGCGGCACTGCTGTCTCGGAGCGGGACGCGTCCGGCCGCACTGGTCTTGTCGGCCAGCCAAACGAGGCGTGCGAGGGGGTTGCCCTTCAGGAAGAGGGCCTCCTTGTGCATGTGGAGAAGGATGGCCTCGCGCTCCTCTCCCGTAAGGGGGAGGTGGCAGACATCCTCGAGGATCCGCACGGAGCGTCTCCCGTGCCCGCCGATACCCGCCGAACGGCGGCTGCGGGCCGTGCAGAGGTCATGGAGGAGCGTCGCGATGACGACGCTGTCGGCGGGGATGCCCCCCCGGCGGGAGAGCGCCCAGCGGCAGGCCTCCAGGGAGTGCCGGGCGAGGCCGCCCTCGTCCCGGTGGTGTCTGTGGCAATGGGCCGTGAAGTAGGTGCTGCCGAGGATGTAGCCGATGGTCTGTTCGATGCCCTCGCGGCCGGTGCCGCGAAGGAGTCCGAGGATATCTTCCTTGATCTGCTGTCTTGTCATGTGCTTTCTCTTGTTTGATTGGTTGTTCCCTTATCCATACTGCGGAACGGCCGGATTATTACGCCGAGCGGCGCAGTTTCTGTCTCATACGGAAAATGACCAGGGACACGTTCCCCTCAGAGATACCCTCCCGCTCGGCCATTTCGCTTGCGTCAAGGTCCAGAAGCTTCCAAGCAAGGAACCGCTGGTCCCGCTCGCTGCGGAGCCTTGCGAAGAGTTCCGTCTCCAGCTCGTCGCGGAGCAGCTCCCCGTCCGCCGGGAACTCGTACGCCCGATAGGTGCTGTAGGTACAGTCGTCGAGTATCTCCCCGTCTTCGAATTCCCTGGATATGTCCAGGCGGTGCCACTTGGACTCGGCCGCGGATAGCACGGCGTTCCTTGCAATCGTCCCTGTCCAGGTGGACAGCGCGCCCTTTCCAGGGTCGAACGACTCGTGACCCCGCCACATGCGGAGCATTACGTCCGAGACAATGTCTTCCAGGTCCTGCTCCGTGAAAAACCGAGGGAACCGCTTGCGGACATATCCGTGCACCGCCTTGGATGCGTAGTCTTTGTACTGTGAAGGTTGAAGGGGAAAGATACTTTTTTCTGTCATATATAAGGTGTTGGTTTTCTGTTCAGTGTAGGTCCCCGGCCCATGGTCGGAAGGCGCATGGAATCCCGTCCGGGTGTTACCCGGTGTAGTCAGGAGGATGGGTATGTGGTGAGGTTTATCTTTCGGACATGTGGTCCGGAGCTTTATCAAGTATCGTGCCGGATTGTGTAAATATGACACAAATATTTTCGGTACGTTTGCGTTTGTCAGTCATCATTCGTTAGGGTGCATTTTCATTATACCGGAGCGGGCTGGAAAAGTTTCACCGCCTATGGAAAATAGTTTCGTTCCGCTGGAAGAAGGGATTTTTGTGACTATCTTTGATGTGACCTGCAATAATCGCGGTACGGGGGAGTATGGTATAGTATGAACCGATCGAACATGACAGAACACAGAGAGCGTATCGTCGCGATCCTCCGCGACCTTGGCCGTCCGGGAACGGACGCCGTCATCGACTATCTCGACTCGTCGAACTACTACACCCGCGGATGCTACTCCCACCACAAGGAGCGCGGCGGTCTCGCGCAGCACTCCATCGAGGTATATGAACACATGTGCGCTCACGCGGGCGGGCTCCCGGCAGGGAGCATCGCCGTGGCGGCCTTCTTCCACGACCTCGGCAAGACTCGCCGTCAGGACGGCCGCGGGCACGGCCGCCGCTCCCTCGACATCCTCGACGAATGCGGCTATGCCCTTACCGAGGACGAGCGTACCGCCATCGGCCGTCACCACGACAAGTCCCTGGACTTCCTTGTCTGCCCCCTGCGCCGTGCCCTGTCCATCGCTGACTGCGACAGCACGGGCCGCTGGAAGCGGACCCACCCGAAGCTGGGCCATCGCAGCCGTAACCATCGATAAACTTGACAAACAATTGACTATGAGTAAGAAATACAGGGGAATCATCTTCAACTCCGTAACGGTTTGCGCTCTGCGCGGCCGTCTGGCGGAGGCGGTCCGGGAGCGCCGGATCCGCACGGCCGTCGTGTCGAACCACAGCCGGACGGATGTATACGAAATCCTTGCCCGCGAGGGCCTCTCCGTAGACGTCGTGGTCGGCGGCTTCGACCTGAACCGCTTCGGGAAGTACCGCAAGCCCGCCCCGGACATGATGTTCGTGGCAGCGGCGAAACTGGGCCTCGAGCCTAATGAGATGGTCTGCGTCGTGGACAGCCCGACCGAGCGGCGGCCCGCCTTCATGGCCGGCATCGACACGGTGTACTGGGACCCGGACGGGATGGACGGTCTGGCGGACCTCCTCGGGGAGAACCCGACCTCGGAGCCTCCGCGTGACTTCACCGGCATCGAAGCCCCGGTGAGGGGCCTGATGGGCGTCGTCGTCGGGGACGTCGTGGGGTCGACCTTCGAGCACAACCGTACGACTGACTTCAACTTCCCGCTGTTCCCGCCGCGTTCCAAGCCGACCGACGACAGCGTGGGTTCCCTCGCCATCGCCCGCTGGCTCCTCGGGGACCGCACGCGGGAGGCGCTCATCCGCAGCATGGTCCAGCTGTGCAACAGCTATCCCCGTGCGGGGTACAGCCACCGCTTCAAGGCGTGGCTGCGCTCCCGGGAGCACAGCCCGTATGGGGGCAACACCAACGGCAGCGCGATGCGTGTGGGTGCTTGTGGGTGGGCTGCGCAGTCCTTGGAGGAGGCCTTGGATCTCGCCCGGCAGACCGCCGAGGTGAGCCACGACTCCGACGAGGGAATCCGCGGCGCGCAGGCTGTCGCCGCCGCGATCTACCTCGCGCGAACCGGCCATCCCAAGGAGGTGGTCGGCCGCTGGGTTGAGGAGAACCTCGGCTATGATTTCAGCCCAAGCGTGGAGTATATCCGCCTCACGGCAGACCACAGCTACAACTGCGACGTGTCCATCCCGCAGGCCTTCTGCTGCTGGCTCCAGTCGGACAGCTACGAGGAGACGGTCCGTAACGCCGTGTCCCTCGCAACGGACGCGGACACCATCGCGGCCATCGCGGGCGGCCTCGCCGCCGCGACCCCGGGGATGGATATTCCGCGAGAGTGGGCTGACAGGGTCTTCGGGATGCTGAAGCCGGACCTCAAGGCCATCCTCGTCGATTTCCAGGAAAGATTTTGCCGCAGCTGAGGTATATACGGACATGAACAAGACAAAATACCCCATCCGAATCGTCCGCGGTCACATCCTCATCCGCGACGAACGCGACACTACGCTGCTCATCGATACGGGCAGTCCCCTCAGTTTCCACTGCGACGGGGTCATCTCCGTTGGAGGTGAATCCTTCGAAGTGCCAACAACCCTAATGGGCGTCGACTCCGCCTATATCACCGACAAGGTGGGGGAGACGGTTGACGGGCTCGTCGGGATGGACATCATCGGAGAGGGCGGACTTCTCGTGGACGTCCCCGGCGGCCGGGTTGTATTCGGCTGCCCGACGGACGGGATGACCCGCGTTCCTTCGCGCCTCGGGATGGGATACATGTCGCTGGAGATGGAGATCCGTGGACGGGTGGCGAGCGTCATCATCGATACGGGCGCTCCGACTTCGTATGTGTCCGAATCCCTCACGGAGGGCCTCCCTTCCGTCGGGACGGTGGAGGACTTCAACCCCTTCGTCCCCGGTGATGTCTTCGAGACCCCGCTCTTCGAGTTCCCGGCTTCCTTCGCGGGATTATCGTTCACGATGCGCGCTGGACACCTCCCTCAGATGATGGGTTCGGTGCTGGGGCTTCTCGGAGTGGACGGAGTCGTCGGGATAGAACTGCTCCTGCAGCGGCCGCTTCTCATCGCGGAAGGGGGAGTGTGGGTTGACAAGTAGTCTTATCGGAACCGAAAAGGGTCATTTGTCGGCCGAAATGCCTATATTTGTTTCCGTTCGGGTTTAAGATTTCAGGAAAACGGGGTATATATTCGGTGAATACGGCAAAATGATTTTCCAGACCATGACCATCCAAACCGACTATTCCAGGACCTTCAGCTACGTCCGTATGCAGAACGGCATACCGGCGGTACGTTCCGTCATCCTGAAGAACACGGAAAAGGAACCACTGACAGATATCCCTTTTTCCATCCGTTTCGACCCTCCTTTCTCGACCGGATACGAATCGCATCTCAGCGAGATTCCCAAGGGGAAGACGGTGCTGGATAACATCCGGATTCTTCCCTCTGCTTCTTTCCTGGCCAACCTTACGGAAAGGATGGAAGGGAAGATGACCGTCTCCTGCGAATCGGTCGGGACCTGCCTTATGAAGGAGGAGTATCCGGTCACCCTTCTGCCCTATGATTTCTGGGAAGGGGTGAACGAATCTCCCGAACTGTTGGCCTCATTCGTGGTTCCGAATCATCCTGCCATCCGTCCCACCCTCCAACGCGCCTCGGAAATACTCGGGGCATGGACAGGTAGCCCCGCATTGGACGGCTACCAGTCCGGCGACCCCAACCGCTCCAAGCTGATGATGGCGGCTGTCTACGATGCCATTGCCGGCGAGGGATTGACCTATGCCAATCCGCCAGCTTCCTTTGCCGACCGGGGACAGCGGGTCCGTCTTCCGGAGGACATCCTGTCCGGAAGGCTGGCGACCTGCCTGGACGCCGCCCTTCTGTATGCCGGCTGCCTGGAAGCCGTGGGGCTTCGGCCGCTTGTCGTCCTGCATGACGGACATGCTTATTCCGGCGCTTGGTTGGTGGAGAAGTCGTCCCCTTATCCCGTGAATGACGACCCGGCCCTGTTGCGCAAGAGCGGGGCGGCAGGTATCGACGAACTGGTCCTCGTCGAGACGACAGGTTTCCTGAAAGGGAACGGATTCAGTTTCGACACGGCCGTCTCGACCGCAAACGGGACCTTGTCGGATATGGACAGTTTTCTGCTGTTCATCGATATCCGTTCGGCCAGGAACCTGGGTATCCTGCCCCTGCCGCAGCGCATCCTGACCAAGGACGGTTATGTCATCGACGAAGAAACGGTCTGGAAGCATGACAGGCCGCTGCCGCTCGGCGGACCGGAGGAGATCGACATCGACCGCCCGGCCAAGGTGGACAAGCATACGATCTGGGAGCGGAAGCTCCTGGACCTGACCCTTCGGAACAACCTGATCAACCTTCATGCGAACAAAGGCGTCCTCCAATTGATCGGCTCCGGGATGGAAGACGCCGTTTCGATGCTGGAGGACGGCATCGGTTTCCATATTTTCGGTGCCCCGCAGGGCTGGACCGGAAAATGCCGGCAGAACGGATTGTTCCAGGAAACGGGTCCGGAGGATCCGATGTCCGTATTTGCCTATAAGGAAATGAAGGACCGGCGGTTTCACTCCTTTGTACCGGAGGAAAATACGGTGTTCAAGCTGGACGCCATCCGGAAGGAGGCCCGGCATTACCTGGAAGAGAACGGCGCCAATACGCTGTATCTGTCCGTCGGTGCACTGAAATGGATGGACGAAGACGGTACAACGCCGCATTTCGCCCCGATTCTCCTAATTCCCGTGGAGATCACCAAGGCGACGTGGAGTATCAAGTGGACGGGAGAGGACATTACCGCCAACCTGACACTGCTTGAAATGCTCCGCCAGCAGCACGGACTCGCCATTCCCGGACTGGACACGCTCCCCGAGAAAGACGGGCACGTTGCCGTGACAAAAGTGATGGGTACGATCCGGCGCGCGGTGATGGACAAGAAAGGCTGGGATGTGGAGCAGCTGGTGTTCCTGGGAAACTTCACGTTCAACAAGTTCATCATCTGGAATGATATCCATGTCCACCGCGGCATGCTGGACGCGCATCCGGCCGTTTCCAGCCTGATGGACGGACGGCTCAAGGTCCAGGATATCGTTCCACCGGAAGGACGTGTCGACGAACTGTGCCCTTCTGCTGAGATTCTCCAGCCGATCAGCGCCGATTCGTCCCAGTTGCGCGCCATCCGCGACGCCGTGGCCGGGCGCAGTTTCGTGATGCACGGCCCTCCCGGAACCGGAAAGAGCCAGACGATCACCAACATCATCGCCAACGCCCTGTACGCCGGGAAACGGGTTCTCTTCGTCTCGGAGAAAAAAGCTGCCCTGGAGGTTGTCCAGAAGCGGCTGGAAGATATCGGCCTTGACCCGTTCTGTCTGGAACTGCATTCCAACAAGGCTCGGAAGTCCGTTGTCCTGTCGAAACTGGACCATGTCATCAATCTCTCCCCGAAGTCGGCTCCGCCTTGTTTCGCTGCCGATGCGACGCGGATGGATGCGGAGAAGAGCAGGCTGGATTTCCATGCGGAAGCGGTCAACCGGGTCTATCCTGCCGTTTTCTCACTCTATGATTGCGTATCCGGTTATCTCCATCTGCCGGAGGATATGCCGGTGCGACGCCTCCCTTCCTCCATCCTTGCTTCGCTGGATGCGGGCGGTTTCCGGGATATACGTTCTGCCCTGGAGGATTACGTGACGGCGATCCGGCACTCCGGAGTCCGTGCCGACTGTCCGTTGTTCGACCTGCCGGTCGTGGAATACAGTCCGGAACTCCGCGAGCGGCTTTCGGAACGGTTCTCCACGGTCCTGGGGAAGTCCGGACTCCTCCCTTTCTGGTGGGAGGCCCGGAAACTGGAGCGGGAGCTCGGCCGGCCGGTCGGCGTCCGGCTTTCCAGAGAGGCCATGACCCTTCTTCGCGAAAAGGTCTCCCGTTGGCAGACGAATCTTTCCGTGATGAAGATGTACGCAATCTATGCCCGGCAGAAAGCGCGCATGTGCGGCCTGGGGCTGAGCCTGGTCGTGGAGGAGTTCGAATCGGGACACATCTGCCCGGAGGGTCTCAAGGACTTCTTCGTCAAAAGTTTTTACCGGTCATATGCCTCCTATATCCTTGACCGGGAAAAGGGACTCGGCATCTTCTGCGGAGAGCTGTTCGAGTCATTTGTCAGGAAGTTCCGCGAGGATGACACCGCTTTCCGCGAGACGTCTCGCCAGGAACTTGTCGCCAGGGTGGCGTCCCGCCTGCCCGGACCGGAGGACACCCTTTCCAAGGGACCGGAGATGACGGTTCTCAAGAAGGCGATCCGGAACAATTCCCGCGGGGTGTCCCTCCGGAACCTTTTCGACAGGATCCCGAACCTGCTCCCGCGCCTGTGCCCTTGCATGCTGATGAGCCCGCTCTCCGTGTCGCAATATCTCCGGCCGGTCGGCGGTCAGTTCGACCTGGTCATCTTCGACGAGGCCTCCCAGCTTCCCACCAGCGAAGCGGTGGCTTCCATCGCCCGGGGAAAGTCCCTCATCGTCGTGGGTGACCCCAAGCAGCTTCCGCCGACATCGTTCTTTGAAACGGGGGTGTTTGACGAGGAGAATGCCGAGAAGGAGGATCTGGAGAGTATTCTTGACGAATGCATCGCCCTATCCCTGCCTTCGGTGCATCTGAAATGGCACTACCGCAGCCGGCACGAGAGCCTGATCGCCTTCAGCAATGCGAATTATTACGATAACTCCCTTTTGACTTTCCCCTCCAATGACGACTTGACGACACGGGTCCGTTTCGTGGCCGTCAACGGCACTTACGACAGGGGGCGGACACGGACCAACGAGGCGGAGGCGGATGCCGTCGTGCAGGATGTCAAACGCCGACTCTCCGATCCGCAGGAGTCCGCCAGAAGCATCGGAATCGTGACATTCAATGTCAGCCAGAAGAATCTCATCGACAAGAAGTTGGAGGAGATGTTCCTGAAGAACAAGCCCTTGTCGCGGATTGCGGCCCGGCAGGCGGAGCCCTTGTTCGTGAAGAGCCTGGAGAACGTCCAGGGCGACGAGCGGGATGTCATCCTCTTCTCCATCGGATATGGGGTGGACCGCAAGGGACGTGTCTCGCTGAATTTCGGCCCGTTGAACCAGGACGGCGGATGGCGCAGGCTGAATGTCGCCGTCTCCCGGGCGCGTCGGGAGATGACGGTCTTTTCGTCCCTGGCTCCCGAGCAGATATCCGGAGACGGATTCATTCCGCGCGGTGTCAGTGACCTGAAAGCTTTCCTGAAGTATGCTCGGGACGGGCGGGAAACGCTGGACGGCGCAGCCTCCTCCCGTACAGTGGCGGACCCCTTTGCGGAAAAGATCGCTGCGGAGCTGCGGGCGGACGGCCACATTGTCCATACCGGCATCGGTTCCTCCGATTTCCGGGTGGACGTGGGTGTCGTGGACCCTTCCCATCCGGGCAGCTACCTGTACGGAATCCTGCTGGATGGCCCTGGCTATGCGTCCGCAGAATCCGCCCGTGACAGGGAGATTATCCGTCCTCAGGTCCTGGAAGGCCTTGGATGGACCATCAGAAGAAACTGGATACTCGACCGATATGATGAATGACTTGAATTGGAACGGGTTCTGCGAACTCTACTATGACTCTGCCAGGACCTATGCGGAAGTCCATCTGCAGCGGCTGGTCAAGAAGAACGGTATGCCCGACAAACGGGTGGACCTGGAATATGTGAAGGATGCGGCCGTGCTCTCCTCCCTGGAAAAGGCTTTCGCCCATTATGACTCGAACAGGGGTGCGAAAATAACGACCTACCTCTCCACCCTTGTCCATAACGAGATCGTGGACGAGATGACCAGGGAGACGAAAAGGGCGGCGGTGCAGCAGGATATCGACGATTTCAAGACGGCGGTCCGCGCTTATGTCGAGGATGATTCTCCCGAGGCGCGGGAAAAGCTCATCCCGCGTTTGAGGGCTGCAATCGGTAAATTGTCTCCCAGCGACCAGGTCATCCTGAACTACTATCTGGAGGACAGGTCCAGTTACGTGGCCCGTTCAGCGGAAGCGCTGCATATCTCCGAGAATTACGTGAGCGTGCGGCGCCACCATATCTTCAAGCGTCTTCCGAAGCTGATGGAGATGACCAGGAACGAGTATCTGCGGTACTGCTATGAACTGAACAACACCGTCTTCGCAAAGAATATCTCCATATCTTCCGAAGTGCAGCGATTCATCCTGCCCAATCCGATCGTTCCCTCTCTTGACGTGGACAGGATGGCCGAAGGGCTGGTGTCCATACTTCTGCAAGAATAGATTTTTTGTGTTGGGGGTGAAAGGATTGCCGGAATGTGCAGTAGATAGTTACAAAGCAAATGGATAAAGATGATTGTAGTACACCCCAGCGACCCGAGCACGAAGATGCTCTCCCTCATCTACGAGGGGATTGAAGACGTGACCCTCTTTGACTCATATCTGCAGCGTGACGAAATCCTCGCGGCCATAGCTGCTGCTCCGAAGGATGAGCCCGTCCTCCTTCTCGGGCACGGAAGCCCGGACGGCCTCTACGACCTGCGCTACGGCCTGATCCTAAAGGACTCCGATGCGGAGTTGCTCCAAGACCGTCAGAACCTTGTCGGAATATGGTGCTATGCGTCAAGCTTCGCCTACAAACACGGGCTGAAGGGGTTCTTCAGCGGGATGTTCATCTCGGAGGAGCCCGAGGCGTGGATGAACGGGGTGAAGGCCGATGCGGAAGAGATAGACGGGAAGGCGTGGGACTTCGCCGGGCGTTTCGGCGAGTTGCTTCGGGCGGGGAAGTCCCTCGGGGAGGCGGCTGCGGAGCTGATGGACCCGAGGCACCGCGACAGCGACCTGACGCGGTTCAACTACGACCGTCTGACTTGGCGACCGACCGGGGAGGAGGAACTCCCCGAGGCCAGCATGTGGGAACTGTGGTGAGGGGCGGGTACCTCCATCTCAGATAATCTGTCATTTTGTCGGCGGGAGTCGTAAGAGTCGCCTCCCGTTCAGGTATATATGGATGCTATGAGACTGAACGAACTTACCACCGCGATGATCCAGGATGGTCCCGTCCCCATGGACGACCTCCTGAAGGATTCTCTCTACTACCCGGCCAGCCGTACCGACGGACGGCCCATCCGGCTTTGCAACACCTCCTGGCGACGTCTCGGGGTGTCGAGCTTCGTGTACTGCGACTTCGACATGTCTGTGGAGGAGTTCCTCACGGACACGCGTACGATGCACGGGTACCATCTGCTTGGGTATCACCTCTTGGCGCCCTCCGAATACATCCCGGAAGGATGGTCCCTTGAGATGTGTCCGCCCTCGGGAAACGCCCGGAGTGGCGGGTACTGGGACACCTTCCTCGGAGGCGGCGGTCCGGAGCACGGGGCCTGCTGGGCGGTGATGGAGCGGGATGCGGATATGTCTCCGGTCCACGGTCCGGAGCGGCTCTCCGTCCTGTATGTCTG
>ONRD01000010.1 GCA_900320185.1 uncultured Bacteroidales bacterium | reverse complement strand
CTTGCGGTAATCCTCTATCGGGTAATACTTTCCGTCCGTGTCCTTGAGCAGGGCGAACTTGAGGGCCCTCTCGCAGAATTTCTCGTCGGAGAGCATACCGTACTCGATGAACAGCTTGAGGTTGTCCCACTTCTGCTCCCACGCGGGCCTTTCGTTCTTGAATATCTCCTCCAGCCTGTCGGCGACTTTCTTGGTGATGTAGGTGGAGATCTTCTTTACGTTCTCGTCAGCCTGGAGATAGCTCCTCGAGACATTCAGCGGAATGTCCGGAGAATCGATGACTCCA
The DNA here is from genome assembly GCA_900320185.1 of uncultured Bacteroidales bacterium. GTDB lineage: Bacteria > Bacteroidota > Bacteroidia > Bacteroidales > UBA932 > Cryptobacteroides. The sequence continues at coordinate 65,394 of ONRD01000010.1, read as the reverse complement.
TGCAGGAGGGTAAGGAAATCAGGGACGATGTTGTCGACGTGGTCCGTGACGAACATCTGGTTGCAGTAGAGCTGGATGTTGTTCTTCTCAATGGCCATCCTGTCCTTTATCTTCGGGAAATAGAGGATGCCGGTAAGGTTGAAGGGGTAGTCGACATTCAGGTGGATGTAGAACAAGGGGTCTTCCTTCATGGGATAGAGGTCCTTGTAGAACTTCATGTAGTCCTCTTCCTTGAGCTCCGAGGGAGCCTTGGTCCAGAGAGGTTCCGTGCCGTTGACGACATGGTCCCTGTCAGTGTCGACATACTTGTTGTCCTTCCATTCCTGCTCCTTTCCGAACACTATCGGGACGGGCATGAACTTGCAGTACTTGCCCAGCAGCTGGCCGATCTTGCCTTTGGTGCCATAGTCCGCAGCCGATTCGTCGTCAAGCCAGAGGGTGACGACCGTTCCCCTGTCCTTCTTGTCGCATGGACCCATTTCGAACTCGGGGTCGCCTTCGCAGCTCCAGAGTACGCCTTCGGCTCCTTCATGCCAGGAAAGCGACTCGATGGTGACTTTCCTTGCGACCATGAAGGCCGAGTAGAAACCCAGGCCGAAATGGCCTATGATGCTCTGGTCCTTGTATTTCTCCAGGAACTCCCCTGCCGACGAGAAGGCGATCTGGTTAATGTAGCGGTCGACTTCGTCGGCGGTCATGCCGATACCGTGGTCCACGATTTTCAAAGTCTTGGCATCCTCATCCAGGACGACTTCGACCTTGAGGTCACCGAGTTCACCCTTGAATTCGCCGGCGGACGAGACCGCCTTCATCTTCTGCGTGGCATCCACGGCATTCGCCACAAGTTCCCTCAGGAAGATCTCATGGTCCGAGTACAGGAACTGCTTGATCACGGGGAATATGTTCTCCGTGGTAACTCCGATTTTTCCTTTTTCTGCCATATCTGTGTAGTTTTATCCAAATCTTAAGGCCGCCCCGACCGGTACGTTTAAACCGACCCTTGCGGGGCCGGTTTCCAGTAAGTCAAAATGCGTTCCGGACGGTCCGGTCTGACATTTTGTCACTTCTATTTGTACAGGAAGCGCTTGATGGACATTTTCGGAGTCTTCTCGAAGGGGACCTCCTGCACTTCGACCTTCGCTATCTGGCTGTAAGAGGCCAGGCGCCTGTTCGCGCTCGTCCTCACTTTCTCAGGCAAGTCGGCGACGGCTTCGGCGTCAAGTCCCTCCTTCCTTACCGCATCCTGGTCGAAATAGACAAGGGCCACGATGTGCGAGGCCCTGTCGACCACCAGCGATTCCGCGACGAAAGGCTGGTCGTTGATGATGGCCTCAACTTCCTCAGGATAGACATTCTGGCCGTTGGCCGTGAGTATCATGGACTTGCTGCGTCCCTTGATGAACACGTTCCCGTCCTTGTCCATTATCCCCAGGTCACCGGTCTTGAGGAAACCGTCATCCGTGAAGGCGTTCGCCGATGCTTCGGGATTCTTGTAGTAGCCGATGCAGATGTTGTCACCCTTCGCCTGGATCTCGCCCGCAATATGCTCGGGATCCTCCGAATCGATCCTCACGGTGCAGCAGTCCACCGGTCTCCCGCAGGAGCCCGCTACATAGGTGGCACAGCTCGCGTAGGCAAGGAGAGGCGTAGCTTCAGTCATCCCGTAGCCGACGGTATAAGGGAACTTTATCTTCTTGAACCACTTCTCCACTTCGGGGCTGACAGGAGCACCGCCGAGTATGAACTCGGAGGCTTCTCCTCCGAAAGCATCGATCAGCCCCTGCCGGACCTTCCTGAAAACCAGGTTGCGGACTCCCGGAATGGCGCAGAGGAATTTGAGTGCGGGCTTGTCCAGCATCGGCTTCACCTTTGACTTGAAGATCTTCTCCATCACGAGCGGAACGGTTATCAGCTGGTAGGGCCTGACTTCCTGGAAAGCCTTCATCAAGGTACTGGGGGTAGGCGCCTTGCCCAGCCAATAGATCGAAGTCCCGAAGCACAGGGGATAGATGAACTCCGTGACAAGACCGTACATGTGGGCCATCGGAAGCATGGATATCATCCTGTTCCCGGCGGATGTCGGCCTGTTCCTCTGGCTGAAATCGATGGTCGCGGAGAAGTTCCTGTAAGTCAGCATCACTCCCTTCGGGTTCCCGGTAGAACCTGAAGTATAGTTGATGACGGCAAGTTCATCCATGTTGTCCGTCGGGTAAGAGACGTCGCCGGGGCCGAAGCCCTGGGGATGGCGGGCGGCGAAGAGGGAATCGATGCTTTTCCAGGCCTGCTCGATCTTCGGATCCGTCGAGTAGAGGACCTCGAGGTTGTCCACGTCCATGGCGAACCTGATCCCGGGGCACTTCGCCATGTCCAGCTTGGAGAACTTGTCCGCATTGGTCAGGAGGGCGACGCTGTCGGAATGGCCGATCAGGAACTCGACGTTCTCCGGAGTGAAGTCCGCAAGGATAGGGACCACGACCGCCTCATAGGTGTTGATGGAAAGGTAAGACATTCCCCAGCGTGCGCTGTTCCTGGCCCAGAGGGCGACGTGGGCATCCTTCCCCAGACCGGCCTCATCGAAGAAGATGTGGAACTTCTCGATGAGGACAGCCATCTGCGAATATGTGAATGATTCCCCGCCGACGGTGTTCAGGGCGGACTTGTCCCAGAACTTGCGGGTCGCTTCCTGAAGTAATGCAAGATAGTGTTCCATAAGTCGATTCTAAGTTTTGCCTTACTGCAAAAATAATCAAGTCCGCCCAAGAATCAAATGAATAAATACTATCTTTGTGGCTCGTAGAAGCTTTTTTAGTAAAACCGCCCTATTTGGGGTGAAATCGTCCCATACCATGAAAAGGAAACCTATCGTCGCAATCATCTATGACTTCGACGGCACCCTGTCCCCCGGCAACATGCAGGAGTTCGGATTCATCCAGGCAGTCGGAAAGACCCCCGAGGAATTCTGGACCATGAGCGACGGCCTCGCTGAAGGCCAGGATGCCAGCAACGTCCTGTCCTACATGAAACTCATGTTCGACGAAGCGAGGAAGAACGGGATAACCCTGAGACGCTCGGATTTCAAGCGGTTCGGAAAGCACATAGAACTTTTCGACGGAGTGAAGGAGTGGTTCGGCATGGTGAACGAGTACGGCGAGGCCCATGGGGTGAAGGTTGAGCATTACATCAACTCCTCAGGCCTGAAAGAGATCATCGAAGGTTCCCCGATCGCCAGGGAGTTCAAGCACATATTCGCCTGCACCTACATCTACAACGCACAGGGTGAGGCGGAATGGCCCGGAATCGCGGTGGACTACACGGCGAAGACCCAGTTCATCTTCAAGATCAGCAAAGGGATCTTCTCGGCACACGACAACAAGAAGGTCAACGAAAGCGTCGCGGAAGACAAGAAGAGGATTCCCTACCCTCACATGATCTATTTCGGCGACGGCGAGACCGACATCCCTTGCATGAAGATAGTGAGCATGTTCGGGGGCCACACCGTGGCGGTCTTCGATCCGGGCAAGCCCGGGAAGAAGGCTTTCGCCAGGAAACTCCGCAGGCAAGGCCGCGCAAGTTTCATAACCCCGGCCGTCTACACCCGTGACAGCAAGACTTTCAAGATCGTCTGCTCGATCATCGACAAGATAAAGGCAGACCACGAACTGGGCCTGCTCGCCAAAGGCTGACGTCCACGGCATGAAGCGGCGGTGAAGGAGCGGGCGCAGCACCTCGATGCCGCCGCCAAGGCACGGCTACATGGCTGGTTCCTGGTCGCCGAAGACTTTCAGGATGTCGCCATAGGCATCACGCCTGCGGTCGCGGAAGAACGGCCAGCCCCTACGTACATATTCAGTCCTGGCAAGGTCTATCTCGACTACCTTGGTCCCTTCTTCGTCCGGAAGGAACTCCGCAAGGATCTCACCCTGCGGCCCGGCAGCGAACGAGGTGCCCCAGAAATCAATCCCGGACGTGTTCCCGGAAGGATCGTCCTCATGTCCGGTCCTGTTGACGGTCACCACCGGAAGACCGTTGGCCACGGCATGTCCCCGCTGGACAAGCTGCCAGGCCTGCCTCTGGACCAGCTGCTCTTCGGCCGGATCTGTGCCGACCCCGCCGATGGCGGTAGGATAGATGAGGATGCGTGCTCCGTTCATGGCCATGAGCCGCGCGGCCTCCGGATACCACTGGTCCCAGCAGACCAGGACTCCCAAAGGGCCCAGGGACGTCTGTATCGGACGGAAGCCCAAGTCCCCCGGGGTGAAGTAGAACTTCTCATAGTAGCCGGGGTCGTCGGGAATATGCATCTTGCGGTATTTCCCCGCTATCGTGCCGTCTTTCTCGATGACGACTGCAGTGTTGTGGCACAGACCCGGTGCCCTCTTCTCGAAGAGGGAAAGCACGAGCACGACCCCCAGTTTCCTGGCAAGCGCCCCGAAATACTCGGTAGAAGGTCCAGGGATCGTCTCTGCAAGGCCGTAGAGAGAGGCATCCTCGGTCTGGCAGAAATACACTGAGTTGTGCAGTTCCTGCAGGACCACGAGCTGGGCGCCGGAAGAGGCGCATGCGGAAATCCCTTCCGCAAGCCTGGCGATGTTCCTTTGAATGTCGTTCCCGCAGCTCTGCTGCACCATTCCGACTTTTATCCTTTCCATCTTTCCTTTTGTTTGTTCATTTCGACCGTCACCTCATCCAGCCTTCAGGGAACTGCATGGTGACACAGTGGAGCCCCCCATGCCCCGAGAGGAGCGGCCTGCAGTCGAGCAGGACCACATCCCGGTCAGGGAAGACTTTCTTCAACCTTGCCTTCACGATGTCGTCCTTCTCCGACAGAGTCCCGGGCACCAAGACAGCCCCGTTGATTATCAAGAAGTTGACATATGATGCCGGGAGTGGATATCCATCCAGGTAGAGTTGGTCCGGCTTAGGCAGCGGCACGAGGTTGTAAGGCTTTCCCTTGAGGGTCCGGAAGGTCGCAAGCTGGCCTTCCATGCTCTTCAGGGATGCATAATCGGGATCCTCCGGGTCGGTACATTGCATGTAGGCTATGGTATCCGGACCGCAGAAACGCGCCAGGATGTCGACATGGGAATCAGTGTCGTCCCCTGCGACGGTGCCGTATTCAAGCCAGAGAACCCTTTTCAGGCCGAAGGCGTGCTTGAGTTCTCCCTCTATCTCGTCACGGGTGAGGTACTCGTTCCTGTTGTCGCTGCACAGGCATTCCGAAGTAGCCATCAGGGTACCGGCGCCGTCACAGTCGATGCTGCCCCCTTCCAGGACGAACGGACGCATGTCCACGCACATCACGTCGTCGGAGAAGGCGCGCCCGAAGAAGATGTTCTTGGTGATCTTGTTGTCGAGGTTCGAAGGGAACTTCAGCCCCCATCCGTTGAATATGAAATCGTAGAGATACTTCTCCCCCGAGGGGCCGTGCACGGCGATTCCCCCATGGTCTCGGGCCCATGTGTCGTTGACCGGGCATTCGATGAACTGGATGGCGGCGGTGTCGACTCCGAGGTTCAGGAGGATCGCTCCTGCAGCGTTTGCGTCGGCGGTTACGAGCATGACCTTCTCGTACTTGAGGATGGCCCGGATGATCCGGGCATAGCACTCCTGGACCTGGTCGAGTGCGTACCATGGAGTGGTTTCGTCAGGCCAAGTAAGCATGACTCCGCTCTGCTTTTCCCATTCTGCAGGAAGTCTCATCTGTGTCGATCGTTAGTGGATGCAAATATAGCTAAATTCCCCATCATTTATCCTTCCAGACCTTCAGGTATTCCTGAAGGGCCCACATCTCGTCGCGGTATTTGGCGGCCTGGCTGAAGTCCAGTTCGGCAGCCGAATGCTCCATGCGCCTGCGGTCCTCGGCGATCGTCTTCTCCACCTGCTCACGGGACATGGCCCTGATGACCGGATCCTGAAGCACGGCGGCGAGGTCGGCCTTGACGAAGCCGTCCACGTAGGCGGTGTTGCCCTCCCTCCTGGAATCGTGGCCCAGTCCGACTGTGACAGTTCCGCGTCCCAGTTCTCCGGGATTGGGGATGTAACGGGGATCCGAGACCGAATCCGCCGCACTGACCCTGCCGCTCGGCCCGTTCATGACCCTCGGATTGACCGTCTTTGAGGAATCTCCGTACAGCTGGGCCACGAGGGCGTTGGGCCGCACTTCGATCTGCCTGGGGGTAATGCCATGGACCTTGTTGTACTCGATCTGGCGAGTCCTCCTGCGGTTCGTCTCCCTTATCGTCTCCTCCATCGATTCAGTCACCTTGTCGGCATACATGATCACCAGCCCGTTCACGTTCCTGGCCGCCCTTCCCGCCGTCTGGGTAAGGGACCTGCCGGAACGCAGGAAACCTTCCTTGTCCGCATCAAGTATGGCTACAAGGGAAACCGAAGGGATGTCCAGTCCCTCCCTGAGCAGGTTGACTCCGACCAGAACGTCGAACAGGCCGTTCTTGAAATCCTCGATGATCTCCACCCGCTCGGCGGTGTCCACGTCGGAGTGGATGTACCGCACCCGCACTCCGATCTTGTCCAGGTAGTCGGACAGTTCCTCCGCCATGCGTTTGGTAAGTGTCGTCACAAGGACTTTTTCGTCGACTTCCGACCTCTTCCTTATCTCCTCGACAAGGTCGTCTACCTGGTTCTTGGTGGGACGTACCTCTACCGGAGGGTCGAGAAGGCCGGTAGGCCGCACCAGCTGCTCGACGACAAGACCCTGCGACCGCTCGAGCTCATAGTCGGCCGGAGTGGCGCTGATGTACACTTTCTGGGCGGTGATTGCATTGAACTCGTCGAACGTCAGCGGCCTGTTGTCAGAGGCCGCCGGAAGCCGGAACCCATATTCGACAAGGACGGATTTCCTGGAATGGTCGCCGCCGTACATCGCCCTGATCTGAGGTATGGTGACATGGCTCTCGTCAATGAATGTGATGAAGTCCTTCGGGAAATAGTCTATCAGGCAGAACGGCCGCTGGCCGGGCTGCCGGCCGTCCAGGTATCTCGAATAATTCTCGATCCCGGGGCAGTAGCCCATCTCCCGGATCATCTCTATGTCATTCTCCACCCTCTGCTTCAACCTCTTGGCTTCCAGCGGCTTGCCTATATCCTCGAAATACTTCACCTGAGCCTCCAGGTCCTGTTGGATGAGGCTTACCGCCTTGAGGCTCCTTTCCCTGGTAGTCACGAAGTTGGTAGCCGGAAACACCGGGACCTCGTCCAGGTCCTCGATGTGGGCACCGGTCACCGGATCGATAAGGGAAAGGGATTCGATCTCGTCTCCGAAGAATTCTACCCGCACGGCCTCGTCGGACCCGCCAAGGAACACGTCGACCGTGTCACCCCGGACCCTGAATGTACCCCTCTTGAAATCCACGTCGGTACGGCTGTAGTTTGCGTCCACCAGGTGGTACAGGAGACGTGTAAGGGAACGTTCCTCCCCCTTCCGCAGAAGGATGGACTGGGCATGGAAATCCTCCGGGTTCCCTATTCCGTAAAGGCATGAGACGCTCGACACGACTATCACGTCCCGGCGTCCTGACATCAAGGCTGAAGCCGCGCTGAGCCTGAGCTTGTCGATCTGGTCGTTGATGGAGAGGTCCTTCTCGATGTAGGTGTCCGTTGTAGGAAGATATGCTTCCGGCTGGTAGTAGTCGTAATAGGAAACGAAATACTCCACCGCGTTCCTGGGGAAGAAACCCTTGAACTCTCCGTAGAGCTGGGCGGCCAGTGTCTTGTTGTGGCTCAGGACCAGGGCCGGCCGCTGGAGCCTTTCTATGACATTGGCCATGGTGAAGGTCTTCCCGGAGCCCGTGACTCCCAGCAGGGTCACATCGTCCACGCCTTGCTCCAAGGCTTGGCACAACTGGTCGATTGCTTCCGGCTGGTCACCGGCAGGGCTGTATGTGGATTCTATCTTGAACTTCATTTCACTCTGATGTTTGAGAGGCACCTCCCTCAGGAGCGAACCACCTTCTGGACCCCCTTCAGTAGCTTTATCTGGGAGATGACCTTGTCCAGTTCCATGTTCGAGGGTACCGAAACCTTCATGGATATCTCATAGGTTCCGTTCCTGGAGTTCTCGACGACGTTGAAGGAACGGAGGGATGCCTTGAAGGAACCGACGATCTGGGTGATCTGGCCTATTATGCTGGACTCCGTGGAGGAAACGATCCGGAGCGACCCCTGGAAAGTCCCTCCCGACGGGGTGTCGGCCCATCTGACCTTCTGGATCCGGTAGGGGTAGGCGCCGATGAGCCTGGAAGCATTGGGACACGAGATCCTGTGGATCTTGATTCCTTCGGTGCGGGTCACGAACCCGAAGACGTCATCCCCGAAGACCGGATGGCAGCATTTCGCCATCTTGTATTCCAGTCCCTTGAGGTCCTTGGCTCCTATGACCAGTATGTCATCGGTCGAGACTTTGCCTTCATCCCAGGACGCGGCACCCTTCCCGGGCTCCGGTTGCCTTTGGGATTCTGCCGGGGAAGATGGGCCCCTGCTACCTTCCAGGATGTAGGACTTGATTTCATTTACGTCGATGGCACCGTCCGCGACCCTTGCGAAGAAAGAGTTGATGGTCCCTATCTTATGCTTCTTGAGGTACTCGGAGAGCATGTCGTCGGGGAGTTCGAGTTTCCAGTTCTTCAGGCGCCTTCCGAGAAGCTCCTTTCCCCTCGATGCCTTCTTGAATTCCTCTGCGTCCAGTTCCCTCTTTATCCTGCTGCGCGCTTTTGACGAAACCACGAAGTTAAGCCAGTCCGGAGAAGGCTTCTGGTTCTTCCCCGACATGATCTCGACCACGTCCCCGGTCTTCAGCCGCTCCCGGATGGGCACGGCCTTTCCGTTCACCTTGCCGCCGGTGCACTTGATCCCGAGACCGGAATGGATGCTGAAAGCAAAGTCAAGTACGGTTGCGCCCGCGGTAAGGGTCCTCAGTTCGCCGGTGGGTGTAAAGACGAATATTTCCTTGGACGGAGGAGTGGGAAGATCCTCGGGATCGGCTTCCTGGGGATGCTCAAGGGCGAACCGCACGCTCTTCAGCCACCGGTCAAGGTGTTCTTCGTGCTTGATTCCCTTGTAGGACCAATGGGAAGCCTGCCCGTTCTCCGCCTCATCGTCCATCCTTGCGGTACGGATCTGGACCTCGATGTAGGCTCCGCGCTTGTTCTTGACGGTGATATGGAGGGATTCGTAGCCGTTCGGCTTCGGATTGGTGATCCAGTCCCGAAGACGCCGCGTGTCCTGCTCATATTCTTTGGTCACATAGGAGAAAACCTTCCAGCAAAGGTCTTTCTCGACTTTCGGATCGGGCTCGCAGTCGATGATGAAACGGATGGCGAACACGTCGTAGACCCCTTCGAAAGGCACCTTCTGCTTCTGCATCTTGCACCAGATCGAGTAGGCGGCCTTGGTCCTTATCTTGAGCCGGTAGCGTATCCCGGCTTCCGAAAGCTCCTGCTTGAGAGGCTGGATGAACTCCATCATCAGCCGCTCACGGTCCCTCTCCCCGGCCTTGAGCTTGTTGGTGATCGCCCTGTACTGCTCGGGTTCGGTGAACTTGAGGTAGATGTCCTCCATCTCACGCTTGATATTGTACAGCCCAAGCTGGTGAGCTATGGGGATGTACAGCAGCAGGGTCTCCAGTATCTTGTTCTCCCTGGAGGTCCGGGGGAACAGGTCCAGGTTCCGCATCACCTCGAGCCGGTCGGCGATCTTGAGTACGGCGACACGGGGATCCGTCGAATACTGGACTATGAGTTTCTTGTAGTTCTCGGCCTCGAGACGGGTGTCCTTGGGTTTTATGGTGGATATCTTCCCAAGGCCGTCGACCATGGTGTAGACATCCTTGGGGAATCCAGGGAACCTTTCCTGGATGGAAGCCAGGCCGTCCGGGCCCTGGTTTCCCATACGGTCGGCCTCATGCAGGAACACTGCTGCGACGCAGTCCGCCGGAAGGCCGATTTCGTCCGATGCTATGAGGGCAACGTTCACCGGATGCTCGAGGAAAGGGCGGCCGTTCCCGCGTACCTGGCCATCGAGGGCGGACGCAGCGATGTCCAGGGCGCGCCGTATCATGTCCTGGCCCGCCTCGTCGAACTGAGGGAATCTCTGTCTTACGTCTATCATGGCACGACAGGGCAAAATCTATGACTTTCCGGCCTGACGGGCGTCAAGGGCCCGCTGGAACTCACGTGCGTTGCGGTTGTGCTCGGACAGGGTGACCGCGAACCTGTGGGTCCCGTCCATCTCGGGGCTCGCGCAGAAAAACAGGTAACCATGCCTGTCCGGGTTGAGCACTGCTTCGAGACACTCCTTGCTTGGAACGCAGATCGGTCCCGGAGGAAGTCCCTCATGGAGGTAAGTATTGTAAGGCGAATCGACCTGGAGATGCCGCAGCAGCACACGGTTGATTGAATATCCATGGATGAAGGCCACCGTAGGGTCGGCCTGGAGACGCATCCCGTTGTGGAGGCGGTTGAGATAGACTCCGGCGATGGACGGATATTCAGGGACATGGTTGGACTCGGCCTTGACTATCGAGGCAAGGATGGACACCTCCTTGGGAGTGAGGCCCTGGGCTTTGGCCTTGGCTTCGTTCTCGGGAGTCCAGAAAGCATCCCAGGCAGCTTTCTGCCTGTCCAGGACATCTGTCATTTCCGCAGTCCAGTACATCTGGTAAGTGTCAGGCATGAACAGGGAGAAAACATCCTTCGGGGTGAACCCGTAGCCGGAGAGCAGGACGCTGTCATCCAAGGCTTCGCGCACCTGGGCTGAATCGATCATCAACTGGTTGCCGATCTTCCTGGCAATCTGTCCCTTCTGCCTCATTGTCCCGGAGAGGACAAGATTTACCGGCGTCTGCCAGCCGCCCTTGAGCATGCGCGCCACATAGATGCTCGGCTTGCCCTTCTCCACGACATAATGCCCCGGCTTCAGCATGGAATCCGCAAGGTTCTTGCGGACCACGGAGCGAAGGTTGCCTTTACGGAGCACTATGCTGTCAGGAATCATGCCCAGCACTTCTTCCACGGTGCAGCCGGGCCTGATGTACAAGTCGGCGCTGCCGGAGAAATTAGGCTTGCGGTTGGCGCCATACCACCTGCCTCCGACTGCTCCCGCCACCACTGCCGTGGCCAGCGCGGCCGCCAGCAGGACTATCTTCCATTTCTTCATCTGCAGCTATACCTTTTTCTTCCTTCCCCTCAGGAGGATCGTGTCCCCTTCGCGAGGTTCATAGTCGCGGGAAAGACCGTTGAGTTTCCTCACGCTTTCCATCCTCACACCGAATCTCTGGCATATGTCACGGAGCGATCCCGAGTCTTCGTCGACGATATGCATGTCCAGTCCCTTCTCCGACTGTTTCTTCTTCGCCTGGATGTAGACTATGGTGCCGGGAGCGAGGGGCTCTTCCGAGACAAGGTCGTTGAACTTGAGTATCTCCTTCAGGAAGAGGTCGTAGGATTTTGCAATGCTTGAATATGTCTCCCCTTCAATGGACAGGACGTAAGGCACTCCGTTGCGGGTGTAGACAGGACGCGAAAGGGAGAATTTGAATTTCTCCAGACTGCTCCTGTCCACCGTCCTTGGAGCCTCCAGCGACAGCGGGGACTCCGGAATGGCCTCGGCCTTGGGGGCGGCCTTCGAAGATTTCCGGGACTTCCTGCCGCTCCTGGAGGCCTTCCCGGACTTCTTCTTTACGGACTTCACCTTGCCCGAGTCCTTCCCGGAAGGCTTGGTGACGGCTTTGCCGGCCACCGACTCTTCAGCCTGCCCGGGGGTCATCCTGTCATATTCATAAAGCTTGTTCTCCTCGATGTACCTGATCAGCTTGTCAGGGTACCCGGGATCCGTCGCATAGCCGGCTTTCTTCAGCCCGTAGGCCCAGCCCTTGTAATCGGTGGTCTTAAGCTCGAACAGGAACTTGTAGCGGTCCGAGTAGCGGAGGAAGTCCGAATGGTCGCTGAACGATTCCTCAGGGCTGTCGTACACCCTGAAACACTCACCCTTGGCATCGTCGTCGTGGTACTGCTTCCTGCCTTTCCAGTCCTTGTGGCATTTGATCCCGAAATGGTTGTTGCCTTCGGCAGCGAGAGAAGACAGGCCGCACCGGGACTCGAGTATGCCTTGGGCCAGGGTGATGCTGGCAGGCACACCGCTCCGGTACATTTCCTCCACGGCGACGGGGGCCCAGGTCGCGACATAGGCCTCAGGCGTCTGGGCATGTAAGCAGACGCCCGTCATCATGATTGCAATGACCGACAACAGTTGTTTCACGCCGAAATATACGAAAATCAGTCGAGTTTTACCAGAGGCACGCTGAAAACATCGCCATCATCCGCAGCATAGGTCTCCTGGAAAACGGACCTGCATTCTTCCTGGAGGAGGGAGATGTCCTTGAACCTTGAAGAATAGTGGCCTATCACCAGCCTGCCGGCCCCGGCATCCCTGGCGCAGCTTGCCGCCTGGATGGTGGTGGAATGGTGACGCGCCAGTGCAGTGCTTTCATATTCAGCAGTGTAGGTCGCCTCATGGTAGAGCAGGTCGACTCCTTTCACCCACGATGACAGTTCCGGGAAGGGGGCAGTGTCCGAGCAGTAGGCGTAGGAACGGGGAACGAAAGGCTTGTAGCCAAGTTCCTCGAAGGGAATCCTTTTCGAGGACCCGTCGGGAAGCTGCCGGACCACGTCCTCTCCTTTCTTCACGGCACCAATCTCAGCAAGGCTCAGGGAGTATTCCTCTATCTTCCACTTCCTCACGTTGAACTGCGGTTCTTTCTCGCGGAAAAGGAAACCGAAGGTCTCGATCCCGTGATTCAGGGGAAAGGCCTTGACCTCAAGGGACTTTGTTTCATAGACCGTCTCCGGTGCCTTCATTGTCAGTGGGACATGGCGGATCTCAAAGGCAATCCCTTCCCCGTAGTAGGAAAGGAAGAACCTTAGCAGAGGGCCGAAGGAGGCGGGGGCGTAGATGCACAATGGCTTGGGACGGGCGAGCATCCCCATGGTGGAAAGCAGCCCGAAAAGCCCGAAAAGATGGTCGCCGTGGATGTGGGAAATGAATATCGACTCGATCGAAGCATGGGAGATGTGGCAGTCCTCCAGCCTTGTCTGGACCCCCTCTCCGCAGTCAATCAAGAATGAGCGCCCACGTACCGAAAGTACCTGAGCGCTCTGGAATCTTCCGGTCACGGGCTTGGCTGAAGCCGTGCCCAGGACCGTCAATTTGAAATCCATCTGATTATTCACCCTTCTCGAGCTTGTCCTTGAGGGCTGCGAGTTCGCTGATGTCTCCCAAGGTGGTCTTCTCAAGGTTGGAGTTGATCTTCTTGACTACCCTCTTGGTGCTGTCAGCCTCGGCGGCAACCTTCTCGGCCCTTGCCTCGGCGTAGGTCCTGAGGTGGGAAAGGAGGATCCTGCGGGTGCTTCTCCTGAGCTCGACTACCTTGAAAGGAAGGGTCTCGCCGGCGACTGCCTGCTTGCCGTCTTCCTTGATGAGGTCACGGCTGAAGGCGAATCCTTCATCCTCGCCCGAGAGCTTGATGTTGGCGCCCTTGTCGGTAAGGGAAGCGATGGTTCCCTCGACGATGGAGCCGACAGGATACTTCTGCTCGATGGCATCCCAAGGGTTGGGGGTCAGCTGCTTGTGTCCGAGGCTGAGCTTGTGGTTGGCCTCGTCGAAGTCGAGGATCACGACATCGATGACATCACCGGGAGCGACGAGCTCTGAAGGATGCTTGATCTTGTTCCAGGAGAGGTCGCTGATGTGGATGAGTCCTTCGACACCGTCCTCAGGCTCTGCGAAGACACCGAAGTTGGTGATGTTGCGGACGACCGCCTTGTGGACCGAACCGACGGGATACTTTTCGCGGATGCTCTCCCAAGGGTTGGGGGTGAGCTGCTTCAGGCCGAGTGACATCTTCCTGTTCTCGCGGTCGATGGAAAGGACCTGAGCCTCGACTTCCTGACCGACCTTGAGGAATTCCTGGGCGCTGTGGAGCCTGGGAGACCAGGACATCTCGGAAACATGGATGAGGCCTTCGACACCGGGCTCGATCTCCACGAATGCACCGTAGTCGGCGATAAGGACCACCTTGCCCTTGACGGTGTCACCGACCTTGAGGTTGGCGTCGAGGTTGTCCCAAGGATGGGGAGTAAGCTGCTTGTAGCCGAGGGCGATCCTCTTCTGCTGAGGGTCGAACTCCTTGACGACCACCTTGATCTTCTGGTCGAGGGAGACAACCTCTTCGGGATTGTCGATCCTTCCCCAGGAAAGGTCGGTGATGTGGATGAGACCGTCGACACCGCCGAGGTCGACGAACACGCCGTAGTTGGTGATGTTCTTGACGGTACCCTCGAGGATCTGGCCCTTCTCAAGCTTGCTGATGAGTTCTGCCCTGCGCTGCTCCTGCTCTGCCTCGAGGAGAGCCTTGTGGGATACGACGACGTTGCGGAACTCCTGGTTGATCTTGACGATCTTGAAATCCATGGTCTGGTTGACGTAGGCATCGTAGTCGCGGATGGGCTTGATGTCGATCTGGGAACCGGGCAGGAAGGCCTCGATACCGAAGACATCGACGATCATGCCGCCCTTGGTACGGGTCTTGACGAATCCCTTGACGATCTCGTCCTTCTCGAAAGCCTCGTTGACGCGGTCCCAGGACTTGAGGGCGCGTGCCTTCTTGTGGGAAAGGATCAGCTGACCCTTCCTGTCCTCGGCCGACTCCACATAGACTTCTACCTTGTCACCGACCTTCAGGTCAGGATTGTAGCGGAACTCAGGAGCCTGGATGACACCCTCGCTCTTGTAACCTATGTTGACGATCACCTCCCTCTTGGAGATGGCTGTGACAGTACCCTCGACCACCTCGTTCTCGACAACCTTCGAGAGGGTCTGGTCGTAAGCTGCCTCAATCTCTTTCCTGTCTGCCTTGCCGTAGATGTCGGATCCGCCTTCGAAGGCGTCCCAGTCAAAATCATCGGGTGCGACGGACGCATTGAGAGATGACTTCTTCACTTCTTTCTTCTCTGCCTTGGGCTCCTCTGCAGGAACAACTTCCTGGGGATCCTGGGCAACGTTTGCATTAATTTCTTCTGCCATAATGGATAAAAAAATAACTAGTTGTTTAACAATATTTTAACGCCCTACCGGCACACCTTTCGGAGCAAACCCGGTCAAAAGGCTCGCAAAAATAGACAAAAAACTCAGATTTACAAAGGATAAAGGCTTTGTTTTCAGAAAAAAAAGAAGCCGTCCCGCCCCGAAGGACGCCGCATCACAGCATTTTCTTCTTCCTGAAAATGAACAGTACGGCTGCCACGGTCAGGAGCATCAGGCCGAGAAGGGCCATCCACGCCCACCACTTGTCCATGAACGGAAGCGGTACGTTCATCCCGTAGAAACTGGCCACGAGGGTAGGTGGCATGAGCAGGACCGAGACCAGGGTGAAAATCTTCATTATCTTGTTCTGGTCCAGGTTGATAAGACCGACTACGGTATCCTGCAGGTACTCCAGCCTTTCAAATCCGAAATTGGCATGGTTGATGAGCGAAGTGATGTCCTGCAGGATGACGGCGAACCTGGCCTGCAGTTCCTGGGGGTACTTGTCGCTCTTCATCAGGTTTGAGATGAGGCGCTGCTTGTCGACTATGTTCTCGCGGACCAGCATGGTGTTTTCCTGCAACTGGTTGATGTCGAGAAGGAAGTCCTCGTTGATGTCCTCCTGCTGGTTGATCCTCTTGCTGTACTGGGAGATCTCCTTGGTCATCAGCTCGATCATGTCGGCGTCCAGGTCGACCCTCTGGTCCATGATGCTGGCGAAGACCGAATAGCCGTTGCGGAACTGCTGCGGCATTGCGACTATCCTCCTCTGGAGCTCCGTGAAAGAACGGAGAGGCACGTCCCTTAGGGTTGCCAGGCAACCGCCTACGAAAGTGAAGGAAACAGCCTCCATGGAATAATCCTCCGGTCCGGGCATCAGGAAGTTTGTGTTTGCGAATATGGCCTTGTCCGTCTCCGAGAAACGGGAGGAACTTTCGATCTCCTCGGCCTTCGCACGGCTCTGGATCTCAACGCCAAGGAATTCGTCTACAGTGTGTTTTTCATCTCCCGAAGGAGAGAGGATGTCAATCCAGAGGACATCGTCCATTTTCAGCCTGGAGAGCTCCGTTTCAGACTGGGATACTATGAGGTTGCCGTTCAGCCTGTAGAAAATCGCAATCATACTCTTCCTGTTTTTCCCGGCCCGTTCGTCGGAAGGGTTTCACTTTATGCCGCTGACACCACGGAGAAGTCAGTCTGCAAAAGTAGGAATAATTTCGTAAAAGTGTGACGAATTGAAAGAAAAATAGACTACACAATACCCAACAGCATGTTCAGTCCTATGAGAATCAGCACGATGCCACCTGCGATTTCTGAAGGTCCGCCGAATCTGCGACCGATCCTGGAACCTCCGCACAATCCCACGGCGACAGACAGCATGGTCACCACGAAGAGGGCTGAAAGGTCGGCAGCTACCTGTTTGAAAGGCTCGCTGCCGAGCGAAAGGCCGGCCCCTACGGTGAAAGCGTCGATGGAAGTCGCCAGCGCCGCGATGGACACGTTCCTGAATCCTTCAAGGTCCACGGACTCCCCGTCACCCTTGACCGCCTGCAGGATCATGGAACCTCCGACATAGGCCAGGAGCAGGAAACCAAGGACGCGTGCGACGCCATGGATGTGACCGACGAACATGTCCCCGAACAGCCATCCGAGAAGCATCAGGAGTGTCTGTACGCACCCGAAAACGAAGGCAAGGAAAAGGATCCTCCCGGGCTTCAGCGCCTTCATGGTGACGGCCGAACACGCCGTGACGGCAAAGCAGTCGGCGCAGAGCGAAAAAGCCAGGATTATGGCACGGACGATCCACATGGCATCATGTCGACGGTGGTCACGGCTTGAAAGCCTGCCTGTTCACGATCGAACGGCCCAGGGTCAGTTCGTCGGCATATTCAAGGTCGTCGCCGAAACCAAGCCCCCTCGCAAGGGCGGAGACCTTCACGTTGAAGGAGGCGATCTTCCTGTAGATGTAGAATGCGGTGGTCTCCCCTTCCACGTCGCCGCTCAGGGCAAGTATGACCTCGGCATCGGCGGGAGCGCCGCCTTCACCGGAGACCAGACGGCCGACCCTCGAGACCAGGGGTTCGATGGCGATGTCCGACGGTCCCACCCCGTCTATAGGGGATATGATGCCGCCGAGCACATGGTACACCCCATGGTACTGGCCCGTGTTCTCGATGCTCATCACGTCCCTGACATTCTCGACGACACAGATGGTCCTGTGGTCACGGGACCGGTCCGAACATATGGGGCAGAGTTCTTCGTCCGAAATCATGAGGCATTCCCTGCAATACCTGGCCTCCTCCCTGAGCCTTACAAGGGACGCGGCAAGATGACGGACATTCTCCTGGGGCTGCCTCAGAAGGTGCAGGGCAAGACGCAGGGCGCTGCGCTTGCCTATTCCCGGAAGCGAGCCGATGGAACCCACGGCATCCTCAAGAAGCCGGGAAGGGTATTTCTCCGGTACCGTCATGCCTTGTGGGTCTTTGCCTGGTACGCAGTGACAGCGGCCCTGACCTGGCCGTAGGTAAGGAGAAGCGACCTCGCGTAGCCATAGTCCTCTATGCCGGTCTCTTCCATTATCATCCTCGTTCCCCGGTCGACGAGCTTATGGTTGGTCAGCTGCATGTCGACCATCTTGCTGCCCTTGACATGCCCGAGCCTGATCATCGAAGCCGTGGAAATCATGTTCAGGACAAGTTTCTGGGCCGTCCCGGCCTTCATGCGCGTACTCCCGGTGACGAATTCCGGCCCGACCACCACCTCGATGGGGATCTCGCATGCCTTGGCGACCGGGGAACCCTGGTTGCACGTGATGCACCCTGTAAGGAGCCCATGGCTCCGGGCCTCCTCCAGGGCCCCGATCACATAAGGGGTGGTCCCGGAAGCGGCGATACCCACCACGGTGTCATTGACCGTAGGAGCGAACCTCTGAAGGTCTTCCCAGCCTCCGGTCAGGGAATCCTCGGCTCCCTCGACTGCGTCCCGGATCGCCTTGTCCCCACCGGCCATCATGCCGATGAAGACATCATGCACCCCATAGGTGGGAGGAATCTCGGAAGCATCCACTATGCCGAGCCTTCCGGAAGTCCCGGCACCAAGGTAGAACACCCTGCCGCCGAGGGGGATTCGGCTCACTATCCCGTCCACCAGTTTCTGTATCTGCGGAATCGCACCGGAGACCGCAACCGGGACAGTCCTGTCCTCGGCGTTCATCGCGAGGAGTATCTCCGAGGTGGACATCTTGTCCAGGTTGTCGTACCTTGACGACTGCTCTGTGGTCCTGTTATCCATATATACGTGGTTGTCAGTTGTTTCCAAGATGGTACGCCACGAGTCCCTCGATCGGGGCGGCGATTATTGAAGAAAAACGAATCCCATAGGGCTCGGCGACCTTCCTGAGTATCTCCTGATGGGCATGGCCGAATCCGCCTACGACACCGACACTGTACGACGCGATGTCGTACTGGAGAAGCGCCCTTTCGATAAAATTCCTGAAATTGAGCTCGACGAGACCGGCTATGTAAGACCCGGGTTCATAACGGGCGAGGATCCACGGGGCGAAGCTTCCGAGGTATTTCGAGGGAGCCTCCTCCCTGTATACCTTCCTCACCACGGTCATGTAGTCCACCTCGAAAGAGGATGCAAACTCGGAGGCGATGGGCTCGGGGACGAGTCCCTTGAGGAAATCGGCCATGAACATCTTCCCCAAAGTGGCTCCTCCTCCTTCGTCGCCGAGGATGAAGCCGGCGGAACGGACGTTCCTGACTATCTTCTCCCCGTCGAAGAGACAGCTGTTCGAACCGGTCCCGAGTATCGCGGCGATCCCGCTGCGATGTCCGCAGACGGAACGTGCCGCCGCCAGCAGGTCGGAGGCATATTCAATGGAGGCGCCGGGGAATATTCCCCTGAGGACACCGTCCAGGCCAGCCGCAAGCGGGGTGACGGCCCCGTCTTCCGGAACGATCAGGCCGGCTGCGTAGAAATGGACCTCCGTCACTTCCCCGCGGAACCCCTCCCGCCGGGAAAGCCTTTCGAAAGAGGTGACGGCCTCATGGACCACTTCTTCCACTGCAGGGACTGTCATCGTGGCGAGGTTCATCCCTTCGGTCCTTACGTTCAGGGCATCACCACCCGGGGACACAGCACACCAGTCGCACTTGGTAGCCCCGCTCTCCACTATTACGATCATTTCTCTTCTTTTTTAAGTTGCACAAAGATACTACTTTTGAATATAATCGCTAAATTTGTTTCACCAACGAATTAATGGCACAAAACCTGACAACATGGCAGAAAAAGAAGTTAAGAGATTGGCCTTCAAGATGAAGCTCAATCCAGGATTCAAGGAAGAGTACAGGAAGAGGCATGCAGCCCTCTGGCCCGAGATGAAGAAGATGCTGAAAGACAGCGGAGTAGGCAACTATTCAATCTTCCTCGACGAAGAGACGAACATCCTGTTCGCCTACCAGGAAGTCACCGGGGACAGCGGTTCCCAGGACCTCGGGAACGAGGAGATCGTCCGCAAGTGGTGGGACTACATGTGCGACGTCATGGAAGTCAACCCCGACAACTCGCCCGTCTCGATCCCGCTGGAGCAGCTTTTCTTCCTGGAATAGCCATCACCTGACCCTGATCCTGAGGGACCGCAGGGAAGCATCTGCGGAAGAACCGCCGACATGGAGTACATAGCCACCGGTCATGTACTCCATTTTGCTTGTCGAGGGATTCCACCATGTGAAGAGCGAGGCGTCGAGAGGGAATTCCACCCTGGCCGTAGAGCCGGCAGGGACTGAAACCCTCCTGAACCCGCGAAGCGCCTTGACCGGACCTTCGGGGTCGTCCTCCCTGGAGAGATAAAGCTGGACTACCTCGTCGCCGTCCATGGAACCGGTGTTGGCGACTTCCACAGCAAGGGATTTCCCGTCCGGCGAAACCACGGGTGACGAATATTCAAAAACCGTGTAGCTCAGTCCATGGCCGAAGGGGAAGAGGGGTTTCCCTTTGAAATAACGGTACGTCCTCCCCTCCATCGAATAGTCTTCAAATGGCGGAAGCTGGGAATCGCCGGCATAGAAAGTCACCGGAAGCTTGCCTGAAGGATTGCAGTCACCGAACAGCACTTCAGCAAGGGCAGTCCCGCCCTCCTGTCCCGGATACCAGGCCTGGAGGATGGCATCACACACTTCCGCCTCCGGGCTCAACGCGACCGCGCTGCCGGAAAAATTGACGAATATCACTTTCTTGCCTTTCCGGACGAGGGAACGCACCAGGTTCCTCTGGACCGCGGGAAGCTCTATCGAAGTCCTGTCTCCTCCGTAGAACCCTTCCAGGTCCATCTTCAGTTCCTCCCCTTCCAGCCTCGGGGATATTCCCCCGGCGAAGATGACTATCTTCGAATCTCCTATTTCCTTTACTAGCGACGAGACTGTCTTCGCCCCCGGGTCAAGACCGTCCACATATGGGCATCCTTCCACGAACTTCACGTCACAGTGCTGCCTGAGCGCGTCCAGCAGGGTCACCGTCCTTGACGGGAACCCGTTGTAGTTCCCCCACATCATGACGGAGTCCGCGGCGTTGGGCCCGACGAGGGCGACCTTGACACCCTTCTTCAATGGCAGTATGCCGTCGTTCTTGAGCAGCACCACCCCCTCCCGGGCCATCCGGAGAGCCTGGGCGGCGTGGGCCTCGGAACACAGGTCCGACTCCGGTACGGCATCCCAGGGAGAATCGAAGTCGATCTCGCCGAGCCGGAACCTTACCGTCAGGAGCCTCGTCACCCTCTCGTCGATGGTGCTTTCATCCAGGAGGCCGAGTTCCACCGCCTTTGGGGCGAGCGGAGTCAGCTGCCCGCATTCCAGGTCCATGCCGGCGTTGATCGCGGCTGCGACTGCGGACGTGCCGTCCTTCGACCACTTGTGTCCCGAGACGAAATCGGAGACGGCCCAGCAGTCGCTGACTATGATTCCCTTGAACCCGTATTCATTCCTCAGGATGTCCCGGAGCAGGCGCTCGCTGGCACCGCAGGGCACTCCCTCGAAACGGTTGTAGGCAAACATGACCTCATCCACCCCGGCCTTTGTGACAAGGTCCTTGAAAGCAGGCAGGTAGGTCTCGCGCAAGTCCCTTTCAGAGACTACGGCATCGAAAGAGTGGCGTGCCGGTTCGGGGCCGGAATGGACCGCGAAGTGCTTCGCACACGCCTGGGCCTTCATGGAGCCGTCGCTCCTGTCTCCCTGGAGGCCTCTCACCACGGCCATGCCCAGCTGGCCGGTCAGATAAGGGTCCTCACCGTAGGTCTCCATCCCGCGGCCCCACCTGGGATCACGGAAGATATTGATGTTCGGGGTCCAGAAAGTGAGCCCCTTGTACCAATAGTTCTCCGGATTTTCGACCGTACGTGCAAGGCGGTACTTTACCCTGGCTTCGTCGCTCACCGACGTGAAGACTTCCTCCAGGAGACGGACGTCGAAGGACGCAGCCATCCCTATCGGCATGGGATAAACCGTCGCGGCACCGTTCCTGGCCACCCCGTGAAGAGCCTCGTTCCACCAGTTGTAGGCCGGGATCCCCAGTCTTTCGACAGCCGGGGAATCGTATCGCATCAAGGCGGCCTTCTCTTCAAGGGTCAGCCTTCCGACAAGGTCCGCAGCCCTTTCCTCGGCGGGAAGGGTCCTGTCCTGGTAAGGGAGGGGCTGCGCTCCGAGCGCAACCGGGAAGAACGCCAGGAGCGCCATGTACAATCTGCAGCGAGCTTTCATCATCTGTTCTGTTTATCTGTGGTTCTCTATGGAATCTGTCCCCGGCGGCCATGCAGAGCCCCGGAGGAATAGCAGGCATGCCCTACCTGGACTTCCTGACGGCCTTCTTTATCACCGGGGTCAGGACGTCTGAATAGCGGATCATCCCGATGTCGGTGAAATGGGTTCCGTCCACCGTGGCCTCGCCATCGGTACCGATCAGCCTGTCTGTAGGCACGTAGTAGATGTCTTTGACGCCAGCCTTCTTCAATTTCTCGAAAAGCGCCCTCTGGGCAGCGTTCTTGCCTTCCACTTCAGAGCGGACCTTAAGGTCCCACCTGGTATGGGGGAAGGTAGGGTCCTCGACGAAAATCACCGGGACTCCCGGATGAGCCTCCCGAAGGATGTTGAAGAACTTCTCCCCCCTCTCCTCGATCTGGGCAGGAGTGGAATTGGGGACATGGTCCAGGACGAAGACCGCCGGGTCCTTCACCGAAGCCATGTAGCGGGCGATCTCAAGGTCGAGCTGGCCGTTGCCGCTGAAGCCGAGGTTCACCACCTCGCAGTCCAGGCGGCGGCCTATGATCGCCGTGAACGCCATCCCCGGACGCGATGCGCTGCAGCCCTGCATAATCGACGAGCCGTACATCACCACCGGCCTGCCGGCCCTGGGACTGTCCACGGCAGGTCCCTCGAGGACAGCTCCTTCATCCACCCCTATCTCAAGACGGTCGATGCCGTCGTAGAGCGAGAGATAGAGCATGCACTCGCGCATCTCGGGCTCCATGTTGGCGATCAGCCTTTTCTCGCGGACTCCGTCCTCCCCTGGCCTGGCCCACTGGAACGCGCTACCGGCGAAACGCCAGCCCTCGCCGGTGAGAAGGTAAAGGTCCAGTCCGTTGTCCCCGGCGTCCGTCATGTGCGGCATGTGATGGAGCGGATCGGTGGACTTCCAGCGCACATGGATCGCAGTGGAGTTCGTCCTGAACCGGATGTACAGGCCGGAAGAATTCCGTCCAAGGTCCCAGACCGGATCGCGGGTGACTCCCTTCAGGCTTGACGGAAGCCGCTCGTAGCGGGCAGAAGTCTCTTCGATGCATTTGCCGAAGACAGGGAAGGCGGAGGCATCGGTGAAAACCGGACCGCCGTCCGCAAGCGCGGCGAACGGGAAAAGGACCGCCACCGCCAGCGCGTAGAATGCTTGATGTTTCATGGGTTGTCAGTCATCTATGTACTGTCCGCTCCTGAACCAATGGAAAAGGCCATATGAGGAAGCTGCGACATAAGTTGCGTAGAGTGCGGTCATCAGGTACTTCTGCTCCATATAGCACATGATGACAAGGAATATGTCCCCGATTATCCACAGCACCCAGTGGTAGGGGACGGATTCGGCGAGCCAGATCATCGCCACCACGCACAAGGCCGTGGAGAAGGCATCGAAGAATGGATTCTGGGCTCCGGTGGCCTTGAGGACAAGGAACAGGGCGGTACCTCCGACCGCGAAGAGAAGAAGGCTCAGGAGCCCCTTCCGGAGTCCCAGGTGCCTGAGGTGGATAACCTTGCCCCCTGCGGTCGCTTCTTTCTTCATCTTCCTGGAATCCTGCCCCCATTTGTAGAGGCCCCAGAAAGCCATGGCGACGTAGTAGATGTTGAGTCCCATGTTCGCCCAGTTGTGCTCCAGGCCGAACTGTATCGCACAGGCAGTGCTGGTGAATATTCCGAAATACCACATGCCGTTCTTCTGGAGGACCTCCAGGACCATGTAGGGAACCCCGGCCACCAGGGCGATTATTTCTATTATCTTTATGATGGTCATGATTTACAAATATATGCTTTATTTTCCAAACCCGAAACCCGGCCGGGGCGGGGCGGGCATGAAAAAAGGGGGACGGCTCACAGCCTGTCCCCCTTCTCATCGAACAATTCATTCTGCAGGACGCTGAAATCGGTGACTTCCACCAGTTCCAGCTTGCATTTGTACTTCTTCCTCCATTTCCCGAGGAAGGACTTGTCTGAAAGGACAGACTGGCCACGCTTGAGGTAAGCTCCCAGGATAGGGCTGACCTTCAGGGTCATAATGGTCTTGCCATGCTCGACCTGGTAGGCTATGTTCCGCTCGATCTGCTCGTCGATCACCACACTGGAGGAGATCTTGCCTGTCCCGTGGCAGACCGGGCACACCTCCTCGGTGTTTATCTCGGTCGCCGGACGTATCCTCTGGCGGGTAATCTGCATGAGGCCGAACTTGGTGAGCGGGAGGACATTGTGTTTCGCGCGGTCGTCCGCCATGAGTTCCTGCATGTACTTGTGGAGCTCATTGCGGTGCTCGCCGGATTCCATGTCGATGAAATCCACTATGACTATGCCTCCCATGTCCCTCAGCCTGAGCTGGCGGGCAATCTCTTCAGCTGCGATCTTGTTGACGCCGAAGGTGTTCTCCTCCTGGTCGTCCGTCTTCGAGCGGATGCCGCTGTTGACATCGATCACATTCATCGCCTCGGTGGATTCGATGACCAGATAAGCTCCCTGCTTCATCGGCACCACCTTGCCGAAGGAGCTCTTGATCTGCCGGGTGACCTCGAAATGGTCGAAAATGTCTTCCTTTCCTTCGTACAGCTTCACGATCTTTTCCTGACCCGGAGAGATCAGGGAAATATACTTCTTCGTCTCCTCGCAGACAGTCTCGTCGTTTACATGGACGTTCGAGAAAGAGTCGTTCAGGAGATCCCTGAGGATTGTGGTGGTCTTGCTGTACTCGGTGAAGAGCAGCTGGATTCCTTTCGACTTGGCGACCTTCTGCCATGACGCCTCCCATTTCTGGATCAGGGATTTGAGTTCCGCCACCAGAACGGCGGCGTTCTTGCCCTCCGCAGCAGTGCGGATGATGGCCCCGTAATTCTTGGGGAGGATGCTCTTGACAAGGGTCTCAAGCCTCTTCTTTTCCTCCTTCGAGGAAATTTTCTGTGAAACACTTACCTTCTCCGCGAAGGGCATCAGTACAATGTTCCGTCCTGCCAATGAAATTTCCGCAGTCAGTCGGGATCCCTTTGTCGAAATCGGCTCCTTGACGATCTGGACGATCAGCATCTGGCCCGGCTTGAGCACATTCTCGATCCGGCCTTCCTTTTCCAGGACAGGCCCGACCTTGATCTTGGAGAACAAAGCTCCCAAGTCGGCGTTGGGGTTGCTCTTACGGACGAACTCGTCGAACGAATTGAAATACAATCCCAGGTCCAGATAATGTACGAAAGCCTCTTTCTTGTCCCCGATATCGACAAAGGCAGCATTGAGCGCGGGAAGGATCTTCTTGACCTTTCCCAGATAGACATCGCCTACCGAAAAACCGTGCCCTTTGCTGGACTCCTTGTTCAGTTCGACCAGCCGGTGATTCTCCATCAGGGCGATCTGAACCTCTGTCGACTTCACATCGACAATCAAGTCTTTTTCGGATTTTTCAGACTCCATACGTAATTTCAGTGACTTTATCGAAAAAAGGCTGCCCGGATCCCCCGGTCAGCCTCTTTCTTTCAGCATTCTGCTAAAATCACAGACACAGAGGACTTACTTCTTCTTGTGCCTGTTCTTGCGCAAGCGTTTTTTACGCTTGTGCGTAGACATCTTATGTCTTTTTCTCTTCTTTCCGCTTGGCATGGGTGAATTGATTTAGATGGTTATTAGGCCTCCTTCACAGCGTTGACGAATACCTTTGCCGGCTTGAAAGCGGGAATGTCATGTGCCGGGATTGTCATGGTGACCTTCTTGGTGATGTTGCGCGCTGCCTTGGTAGCCCTGTGCTTTACGATGAAGCTGCCGAATCCACGGAGATAAACAGGTTCCTTCCTGATGATTGAGTCCTTTACGGTCTGCATGAAAGCCTCAATGACACTCTGAACTGCGATCTTCTCGATTCCGGTTGACTTGGCAACCTCATTAACGATTTCTGCTTTTGTCATAATACTATACTATTAAGAATCAAAACTTGCTTTCTTTGTCCCCGGTTCTGTTTCGGGGATGCAAAATTAGCTTTATTTTTCTAATATTCAAAATCATAACGATAAAATTATTCTGAGTTTTTTATGGCACGGTGATTGACCATAGTGGAATTCACACTTGCAAGGCCTCCTTTTCTGCCAATTTGTCAGAAGAGGTGGCATGCCAACCAGCCAGAGACATTATGGATACAGACTTCAATAAAGACTTTTTCTTCCCCAACGGCGCGGAAGTCAACATCATCCCTGTAATGCAGGGAAACGAACCGGTGAAGGTCGATCCCGGCCAGCTGCCCGAATCCCTCCCGATCCTCGCCCTGAGGAATGCCGTGCTCTTCCCGGGCATGGTCTACCCTGTCACCATAGGCCGCGAGAAGTCAGTCAACCTGATCAGGTCGGCGGAAAGGCGCGATTCCTTCATAGGAGCCGTACCCCAGAACGACGTGACCGTGGAAGACCCTCTCGAGAAGGACCTTTTCGAATACGGGACGGCCGCCAGGATCATGAAGGTCCTCGAGATGCCGGACGGCACAATCACCGCGATCCTGCAGGGAGTCAGGAGGATGAAGGTAAGGAACGTCATCTCATACGACCCCTTCATCACCGCCACGGTCGACTACGTCGGAGACATCGTCCCCGAAGAGGACAACAGCACCAAGATGATAGCCGAATCCCTGAAGGAGAAGGCTTCCTCCATCATCAAGTCTTCCTCATTCGCCCCCAAAGAGGCGGTCGGGGCCCTCAAGTCGATCGACAACTTCGAGTTCCTCGTGAACTTCATTGCCACCACCATTGAAGTGGACACTTTCTCCGACAAGGTTGACCTGCTCCGCTACGAGGACGTCAAGGTCAGGGCGATGAAGCTCCTTTCCGTCCTGGACACCCAGGTCCAGCTCCTGAAAATCAAGCAGGAGATCAACCAGAAGGTGAAGAGCGACATCGACCAGCAGCAGAGGGAATACTACCTCAACAACCAGCTCAAGACCATCCAGGAGGAGCTCGGGATGGACGAGGAGGAGGAATTCGAGATGTTCCGCCAGAAGGCCAAGGACAAGAAATGGCCCAAGGAGGTCGCAGCTCAGTTCGAGAAGGAACTCTCGAAACTGGAGAAGTACAACCCTTCTTCCCCGGACTACAGCATCCAGTACAACTACATCGAGTTCATGCTCGACCTTCCCTGGGGCGAGATGTCGAAGGACAACCTCGACCTTGCCCACGCCAGGAAGGTCCTGGACAGCGACCACTACGGACTTGACTCCGTCAAGGACAGGATCATCGAATATCTCGCCGTCCTGAAGCTGAAAGGCAACATGAAATCCCCAATCCTCTGCCTGTACGGCCCCCCCGGAGTCGGCAAGACCAGCCTTGGGAAGTCGATAGCGAAGGCCCTCGGAAGGAAATATGTGAGGATAGCCCTCGGCGGCATGCACGACGAGGCAGAGCTTCGCGGACACAGGAAGACCTACATCGGAGCCCTTCCCGGACGGATACTCAACGGCATCGACAAGGCCGGGACTTCCAATCCGGTAGTGGTGCTCGACGAGATCGACAAGGTCGGCAACGACTACAAGGGCGACCCGTCGTCGGCCCTGCTGGAAGTGCTTGACCCTGAGCAGAACGTGGCGTTCCACGACAACTACCTGGACATCGACTACGACCTCTCGCACGTGCTGTTCATCACCACGGCCAACAACATCTCCACCATCCAGTCCGCCCTGCTCGACAGGATGGAGCTGATCAACGTGTCAGGTTACCTCGCGGAGGAGAAAATGGAGATCGCCCGGCACTATCTGGTGCCCAAGCAGCTGGAGGAACACGGCATCGACCGCAGGGGGCTGAGGATAGACAAGTCCGCCCTGGCAGGGATAATAGACAGCTACACCCATGAATCGGGCGTCCGCGGCCTCGAGAAGCAGATCGCGAAGATCGCACGCGTCACGGCAAAGAAGATCGCCCTGGAGGAAGAATACCCGAAGGTGATCAAGAAAGAGCACCTCAAGGAATACCTCGGCCTGCCGACCAACTTCCACGACATCCAGAAGGGCAACGAGGCCCCGGGAGTGGTGACCGGCCTGGCATGGACCCAGATGGGCGGGGAGATTCTCTTCGTCGAGAGTTCGGTCAGCGACGGGAAGGGAGTGATGAGCATGACCGGCAACCTCGGGGACGTGATGAAGGAATCGGCCACGATAGCCTATCAGTACATCAAGGCACACCCCTGGCTCGCCAAGATCTCCTCGGAGGATTTCGCGAAGAAGGACATCCACGTCCACGTTCCGGAAGGTGCGGTTCCCAAGGACGGACCGTCTGCCGGAATCACGATGGTCAGTTCCATGGTTTCCGCCTTCAGGGGCACTCCCGTGAAGTCGGGGATAGCCATGACCGGGGAGATGACCCTCCGCGGAAGGGTGCTGCCCGTCGGCGGGATAAAGGAGAAGATCCTGGCTGCCAAACGTTCCGGGGTCAAGACGATAATCCTGTCGGAGGACAACCGCAAGGACATCGAGGACATCAAGCCTGTCTACATCGAAGGATTGGAATTCCACTATGTAAAGACAATCGACGAAGTGATAGCCTTTATTTTCCAATAATTTCGTATTTTTGTGCTGGCCGTCCGGCCCGGCACGTGAGACTGCATCAGCCGCCCGGTCACGGGTGGCTGAATGTTTTTATGGACGTACGTATCGAACAGAGTTGGAAAAAGGCACTTGCGGACGAATTCGAAAAGCCTTACTTCGCCAGCCTGGCACGTTTCCTCCACCAGGAGAAGGCGGCCGGAAAGACGATTTACCCGCCCGGCAAGGACATCTTCAAGGCTTTCGACCTGACCCCCTTCGACAATGTGAAGGCCGTCATCCTGGGCCAGGACCCTTACCATGGCTACGGACAGGCGATGGGCCTTAGTTTCTCCGTACCCGACGGCGTTCCGGCTCCGCCATCCCTGAAGAACATATTCAAGGAAATCGAGGACGACCTCGGGATAAAGATGAGCGGCCGGCCCAACCTGGAAAGCTGGGCAAGGCAGGGTGTCCTCCTCCTCAACTCCATACTCACCGTGGAGTCAGGCATGGCGGCCTCCCACAGCAAGATCGGCTGGGAACGGTTCACGGATGCCGTGATAAAGTGCCTCTCTGACAAGCGGGAAGGCATAGTCTTCCTTCTGTGGGGCAGTTTTGCCAGGAGCAAGAAAGAGCTGATAGACATTTCCCGCCACCATGTCCTCGAGGCACCCCATCCCTCCCCTCTCGCAAGGGGCGGGTTCTTCGGATGCAGGCATTTTTCAAAGACTAACGGGATCCTTGTCTCGGAGGGCAAGGCTCCTATCGACTGGCAACTATAACATGAGCAAGACAGCACTATTCCCGGGATCCTTCGATCCATTCACTTCAGGGCACCTGAACATACTCAAGAGGGCCCTGACCATCTTCGACAAGGTGGTCGTGGCGGTAGGCGTCAACCAGGACAAGAGGGGGTTCTTCTCCATGGAGCAGCGTGAAGACATCATCCGGCAGGCCACCTCAGGCATGGACGGCGTGGAAATAACCCATTATGACGGACTTACCGTCGACCTCTGCCGGGAGATGGGGATAAGGCATATCGTAAGGGGCGTCAGGAACATGACCGACTTTGACAACGAGCAGGCCATCTGCGACGCGAACCGCCACCTGGCTCCCGAAGTCGACACTATCATCATCCCGACCGCCCAGGAATTCTCCCACATCTCTTCCTCCGCCGTCAGGGACGTCGTCCGGCACCGCGGCGACACTTCCATGTTCATCCCCGAGGGCGTCGTCCTGCCGGAAGTGAAATGAAACGCCTTGTCCTGACTCTCGTCGCCTTTACGGTGACCCTCTCCGCTGCGTTCCACTGCGCGGCGCAGGTGGACACGTCCCGTTTCAAGGAACTCGACTCGAAGCTGGAGGATTATTACCGCACCCTCGAGAGGGAGAAGGTCGAAGTAAAGAACGAAGAATGCGACAAGCTCATTGAAGCTGCCAAGGATCCGGCTCTGAGGCAGCACATAGCCTTGCATGTCTACGAGCATTACCTGAACTCCCCGGTGATGGGGGACGAGGCCGTCGCCATCCACATGACAGACACCTGGTTCGCTCCCGGAAAGGTCGCCATGGGAAGCGAGACAGCCCTTACCGATGCCCTGGTCTACGCCGAATTCAACCGCGAGTCGCTCCTGGGGATGCAGGCTCCCGGGCTGGACCTCTTCGACCCCGACAGCGTCTCCGTCCACTTCGGAGGCCGCTCCGAGCGCTACCGCATCCTCCTGTTCTACGACACCGACTGCTCAAGGTGCAGGGCGGAGACAATATTCCTGAAGAGTCTACTCAGGGACAAGGACTACCCCGTCGACCTGTACGCCGTCAACACCGGGCAGGACAGGGAAGCATGGCAGAGGTGGATTGCCGGCAGGTTCGACATCGACGCCCCTGACACCAGGGTTTTCAATCTCTGGGATCCCTCGGTCTCCTCCGACTACCAGAGGAAATACGGGGTCCTGCAGACTCCCAGGATGTTCCTGGTGAACCCAAGAGGGACCATAGTCGGCCGCGGGATGGACACGGAGGCCCTCGGGCAGCTTGTGGAAATACTCCTGTCAAGGGAGGACTACTCCTACGGCAGTGACGCGATGAACTCCTTCTTCGACTCACTGCTCGCTCCGTTCGGCAACGACCTTTCCAAGGAGAACATACTGCAGACGGCACGGATGCTTGCGGAGGGCGCACTTGCCAAGGAAGACACCCTCCTCTACAAACACGCGGTCGGCGACCTGCTCTACTACCTGGTTCCCAGGAAGGACGAGGCTTCGAAAGAGGCTACGCTCCCCTTTGTCAATGAATATATCCTGTCCCGCCCGGACATCTGGGACACTCCCGACGACAGCCTCAAGGTCATAGGGATGGCATCGATGGAAGCCGGCATCCTCTCGCTGTCCCCTGTCGGTTCCAGGATTCCGAAGATCTGCGGCCTGAAGGGCTGGAGCAAGCTCCGCAGGAAAGGCGGACATGTCATATTCCATACCGAAGGCTGCCCGGTCTGCGCCCGGGAAGAGGCCGCCATGGACTCCCTCGGCATCAGGTACCTCTCCGTCGACCTTGACGAACTTACGGAAAAGAAACCGCGCGTAGCGGAAAAACTCCTGTCGACTTTCGACCTCTCGACCCTTCCCATGATCATGGAGGTCGCCCCGAAAGGAATCGTGAAACGACGGTATCTTTCGTTCCTGCAACCCTCGGAGCAATAGCCGACAAGCCAACCTTTCCCCACCAGAATGAACACCAGACCATCTTTCCCCAGGATCCTGGCAGCACTGACACCGGTCGTCGTCCTTGTAGCGACCCTGTCCCTGAACATCTCCATCTACGGAGCCGATTCCATCGTAGGAGCCTCGCAAGTAGCCCTGCTGGCGGCCGCCCTGACATGCGTCCTGCTTTCAAGGTGGCTCAGGAAGACGCCCTGGAAGGCGTTTGAAGAAGCCCTGAAAAGCAATGTAGGCGACATCGCCGGCGCAACACTGATACTCCTTCTGATCGGAGCCATCTCCGGGACATGGACGGTCAGCGGAATCGTTCCGACATTCATCTGCTACGGAATCAAGATAATAAGTCCAAGGATATTCCTTTTCACGGCGTGCCTGCTCTGCGCGATAGTGTCGGTGATGACCGGGTCGTCCTGGACTACCATCGCCACGGTGGGGGTCGCCCTTCTCGGCATAGGCCGGGCGGAGGGATTCAGCGACGCGATGACCGCAGGAGCCATCATCTCCGGGGCATATTTCGGGGACAAGGTCTCCCCCCTCTCCGACACCACCGTCATGGCCTCTTCGGTCAACGGTGTAAGGCTGTTCGACCACATCCGCTTCATGCTCTACACCACCCTCCCCTCGATCGTGGTCACCCTGGTGATATTCCTCGTCCTCGGGCTCACCCACGGGGGAACCCAGAGCGGCACCATGGACCTCTATACCAGCGTCCTTTCGGAGAAGTTCCGGATAACCCCATGGGTCCTTGCCGTTCCTGCGATAACCATCGCCCTGATCTGGAAAAGGATTCCCGCCACAGTCGTCCTCGCCGTCTCGGTGCTTGCAGCGGCGGTTGCGGCGCTGCTGCTCCAAAGCGGCATCGTAAGCGGGATAGGAGAATCCGTGACCTCCGGCAGTACCGCGAAGGTCCTGTTCACCGGAACGGTTGAATCCATCTACAACACCCTTTCCATTGACACCGGCAACGAACTCGTCAACCCTCTGGTCGCCACCAGAGGCATGGTCGGCATGCTCAACACCGTGTTCCTGATACTCTGCGCAATGTGCTTCGGGGCATGCATGCGGGCAGGAGGGATGATCGCCGACATCGCCCGGATGCTCACCCCTGTCACAAGGAGCAGGACCTCGCTTGTAGCCTCGACGGTCGTAACCGGCACTGCGATGAACGGAATGGTGTCCGACCAGTACCTTGCCATACTGCTCACCTCCAACATTTTCCGGGAACCATTCAAGGAGGGAGGCTACGATCCGAGGCTGCTGAGCCGCAGCGTGGAGGATTCCGCCACGGTGACTTCCCCGCTCTTCCCTTGGTCCAGCTGCGGGATGACCCAGGCCACGATCCTTTCAGTCCCTACCCTGGCGTACGCACCATTCTGCCTTTTCAACATAATATCCCCCCTGATGTCCATCCTGGTCGCCCTGATCGGATGGAAGATCCCGCCGGTAAACCATCAAGGGGAGACCGCCGGACAAGGAAGCGGCGGAGCGGCAGTCTGACCACGTATGGAAAGCACACATAATGAACAAGATACTAAGACAATGACTGTTACAAGACGAGATTTCTGCAAGAAAGGGCTTGCCGCCGGACTGGCAGCCGGAGCGCTGCTTTCCCCTTTGGGAGGGGAAGCCTTCGCACGTTCCCGGAAAAGAAGCAAAGGCCGGATTGCCAAACGGGTGATCATCATCACTTTCGACGGGATCAGGGTGGACGGCCTGGCGCAGGCCAGGACACCGAACATCGACATGCTGGTCAGGACCGGGTCCGCATCCATGTCTACCAGGGATGTCATGCCTTCGGTCACCCTGCCGAACTACACGAGCCACCTCTACGGAGCCGGTCCGGAAGTCCACGGCGTCACCGCGAATGACTGGAAGAAAGACAACTTCAAGCTGGCCGCGGTCGAAACTGACGAGGAAGGTTACTTCCCTTCGGTGTTCAAAGTCCTGAAGCAAAACGTAAAAGGCATCAGGACCGCTTTCTACTGGAACTGGAAGCCGCTCGTCAACCCCCACAACCCCAGGTGGTTCGACGATTCGATGTACGCCGAGAAAAACGCCTTCGTCCCTTTGTACGACAGGGCCATGGAATACATCGGGGAACACCGCGACGAGCCCCTGTTCATGTTCCTCTACTCGGTCCACACCGACCATGCCGGGCACAAGTACCAGTGGATGTCGCCTGAATACATCCGCTCGATTGAAGAAGGCGACGTCCAGGTAGGACGCCTGACAGACTTCCTGAAGGAAGAGGGACTCTATGACGAGACGCACCTGATGTTCATTTCCGACCATGGAGGGATCGGGAACGGCCACGGAGGGATAAGTCCCGAAGAAATGATAGTCCCATGGATCATCGAAGGCCCCGGCATCAAGGAAGGATTCACCATCGACGAACCGAACAACACTGTCAACACCGCTTCGACCGTACTGAGGCTGTTCGGAGTCGAGCAGCCCTTGTCATGGACCGGAGAGGTCCCCGAATCCATATTCAGATAGCCCCATTGCCGGCAGGAAGGGCATCCTCCTTCCCGGGCAAGGAACAGCCCCGGACCTTTACTGCCCGAGGACGAACTCCGTGAAGGACCATGCGGGGACTTCGACTGCGTAGATCCCTTTGCGGACCTTTGCCTTCGACCGGGAAGAGACCCTCCTTATGGCATCAGGGTCGGCAAGGGTATTCATCACCGCAGGGCCGTCGGCAACCAGCATCCTGCGGTCGCAGGTACTGAAAGAGCGCCCAAGCGCCGACAGGTCGAAAGAGGCTTTCCGCGGCGTTCCGGTCCGGTTGCACACATAGAGCACCAGTTTTTCCCGTCCCTCGTCCCATGCGGCCTGGACCTGGAAATCCTCGTCCATGGGCGGGTCATAACCTTCGATCTTCAATATGTGCGATGCCGGCGAAGCGGAAAGAAGCTCCATGGCCCTGCCGGAGGCGGTCAGGTAGGCCCCTTCCTTCGGAGTGTCCATCACGCACTGGCTGTGGGTGTTCGCCAGGTTGTTGAAATTCACGAACAGCATCTCGTCGCCCATGCGCTGGAAACCCATGAAGTTCTTGAGGAGATTGAGGGCATACATCCACTTGCTGAAGGCGAAGCTCTTGGTGACTTCTCCCCTCTGGGCCATATTGTAGGCGTCACGCTTGTGCTCGGTGTTGTAGGCAAGCCATTCGGTGTCGCAATACTTGATGCAAGTCCCATGTTCCTCGTTGTAACGGCGGACCTTCGCTATCATGTTCCGGGTCTCTGCTGCCGCGTCGCCCCGGTCAGCTATGAAGTCGACGTAAGGTCCTGCGATCTCCAGCATTTTTTCCAGCGACGAATGGTATCCCGGCCTGCCCGGACGGCCGCCGTAAGATGAAAGCCCTATGCTGATGGTCGGGTCGACTGCCTTCATCGCCTTCGAGTACACTACCGCGGCCCAGGCATAGTCTTCCGCCTCGAACCAACGGTAGACCTCGTTGTCGAGCTCCCAGAACTTGACGCCGAAGGGTTCGGGGAACCCGTGGCTGGCACGCAGGTCGGACATAGGATGGGTGCCGGCGGGAAGGTTGCAGTAGGCCACCCAGTCGGCTGCGGACCGGGCTCCTTCCGTCAGGCTCATGAACTTCGGGAAACTGTAGTCCAGACGATTCTGCCAGTCAGGGAAATCCACGTCGTACTGACGCTTGGAAGGATGGTAAACATTCACGCACATCATCATCTCGGCTCCCGCCGCCTTGCAGAGCATCGCGAACTCCGCGGTGCCGACGTCGTTGTAGTTCTGTCCTCCCCAGAAATATGAATCCGTGGGGACACGTTCGGAAAGCGGGCCGACACCCTCGCGCCAGTCATAGAACGATGCGAAGCAGCCGCCGGGGAACCGGACGACCCGTGGCGCGACCTGCTTGAAGACTTCCACTACTTCAGGACGCCAGCCATAGTAATTGTCAGTCCGTTTCAACGAGAAATCGTCCACGGTGACAGCGGTACCGGCAGGGATCCAGAGGCTGAAGGTGGCATACCCGTCGAAGGTCGTATTGTCGAACACGAACTCCCTGCGGGAGAAAGAACCTGAAATATCCTTCAAGGGGAATACCGCGATCGGTTCATCCCAGTTCCCCTGGGGGTAGAAACGGACCTCCGCATCAAGCGGCGCCCCCTCGGACCGGATCATCCCGCTGAAAGCATAGGACTTGCCCTTCACCAGGAATTTGCCGTCCTGGGCAAGCGCGCCCCACCTCGAAGACTCGTCGTTACGGACCAGGAGGCACTGCTTCCCGTGACCCGAACCACCCTCGCGGGGCGTGACAACAACCTTCCTCAGCGGGGTTTCCTCCACGAAGAAAGAATTCTCGTCCCATATGCAGCTCCCGCTTCCCGGATTCCCGGGAGCGGCATACCAGCTGTTGTGTTCATACCCGCTGTGATACCAGTCGAACTTGCTCCAGTCCCTCTCGTAGCCCTTCCCGAGATCCTTCTCATCGTAGAAAAGGTCGTACCACAACTTGTTGATGTCCCTGTACGGGAGGAAATGCTCGAAGCTCCTGTTGAAGAACATCTCTCCGTACATGGCCTCGACCTGAAGTCCGTAGCCGAGTTCGATGAAGTTCCCGTAAAGCAGCGGGCTCAGCGGGCCGGATGAATATTCATCCGTGGTCACCTTGTAGGTGTCCTGTGCCCGGACATTGCCCGGAAGCGAGGCTGAAGCGGCAAAGATCAATGCCAGCAGAAATGATTTGGTTCCCATGATGAAGCTTGTGTTGGTGCAGACCGGTCGGATATTGTCCAGGGCAAAGATAACGATTAGACCGCGTAGTTGAGCCTCATCCGGATAATAATCGGGCCGTCTTGCATGAAGGTCCGGTTTTTTCGTATATTTATATGCTTTTTGCCCGGGAGGCGAAAGCCTCGCGCCTCCCCGGATAAACGATCAGGCCGGAGGCGCCTGTACTGCATACTGCAAAGCGCCAAACCAAAAACCACTTTCAATATGAACAGATTCTCCTGAGTTGCATTTTTTTTTAATTGACGTAAACATTAATGAACATGAGCCTGCTGATTCCTGTGTCAATCGCCTTGGCGATTTTGTTTTCCCCGGTCAAGTATCAATTGTCGACCATTGGGGAAGAAACCCTCGCCCTGTTCTGCAAGGAAACTTGCATTGGCGAAGGATGCAAAGGCACCGTATTGATGGACTACGTGACTTCTAACAATGGGACGACACTGTACATTTCATATATTCCCAAAATAATTGCACCGAAAACACGTTTCAGTTTCGGAGTTTGTAGAGTTGCGTTTCAGGGGAATGACAATATCTTCTTCAAGTACAAATCGGGAAAACGGAAAAAGTACTCGGTTGTTAGCAGGACAGGATCTTCTCCATTTGATTACATTGACGATTATCCAATCCTTACCATTCCTTTTTTTCTGGATGGGAAAGTGAATCCATACTTAGTATCATGGAATACGCAACAGAAATCAGTCGATCCATTCTTGTCTTTATTCAAGGAGCACGAAGTTGTATCCCATGATGAGGAATGGGCGGGCAATCACATATTCACCAATATGGAAATGGTTGACAGTCCGCCTGCCTTCCCTGGCGGGATCAATGGCTACAGGGAATTGATCAAACAGTATTTCCGGGAAAATGCCAGGATTGACAGAGACGTTTTGGAGAATATGGACAGAGTTTTGGCTGTCGCATCATTGATCGTGGATGAGCATGGGAGCGCTTCAGTAGGGAGATTCATTCGTAGTAGCGGCAATCAGGATATCGACTCTTTGATAATGGAGGCTTGTGAAGTCTTATGTACTGCACGGCTGACTCCTGCCATTCATAGGGGAAAGGCTGTCAAATGTGAGTTCCCTGTTTATTTTTTATCAAGTGACTTGATTGACGCTTATGATGCCGATCTCTCCGGCCACTGTGCACCATGAAAAAAAGCATTAACGCCTCCGCATATTCCCCAGCCCTCCGGCGGTGGATGGTCCCCGGCTTCGGATAATATAAAGAGAGGCCGACCTTTCAAGTCGACCTCTCTTCCATTTTCATTTGCCGAAGGGCAGGTGTCAGGCTTTTCCGTCGGAACCGAGGACATCGACGATCTTGTGCTCATAGAGCTTCTTCATCTCGTCGCGGGCAGGTCCGAGGTACTTCCTGGGATCGAATTCGCCGGGCTTGGTGGCAAGCACCTTGCGGACTGCGGCTGTCATGGCGAGACGGGAATCGGAGTCGATGTTGATCTTGCAGACAGCGCTCTTTGCAGCCTCGCGGAGCTGGTCCTCAGGGATACCGACAGCGTCAGGAAGCTTGCCGCCGTACTCGTTGATGATGTCCACATATTCCTGGGGAACTGAAGACGAACCATGAAGGACGATCGGGAATCCGGGAAGCTTCTTCTCCACCTCGTGGAGGACGTTGAATGCAAGGGGCGGAGGGACAAGACGACCGGTCTGGGGATCCCTCTTGCACTGCTCCGGCTTGAACTTGTAGGCACCGTGGGAAGTACCGATGGAGATGGCGAGGGAATCGCAGCCCGAACGGGTGGCGAACTCGATGACCTCCTCGGGCTTGGTGTAATGGGACTCCTCTGCGGAGACCTCGTCCTCGACACCTGCAAGGACACCAAGCTCAGCCTCGACGGTCACGTCATAGGCATGTGCATATTCAACGACCTTCTTGGTAAGGGCGATATTCTCCTCGAACGGCAGGGCGCTCGCATCGATCATCACTGAAGAGAAGCCGAAGTCGACGCAACTCTTGCAGAGCTCGAACGAATCGCCATGGTCAAGATGGAGACAGATCTGGGGATTCTCCCATCCGAGTTCCTTGGCATACTCGACGGCACCCTGTGCCATATAGCGGAGGAGGGTCTGGTTGGCATAGTTGCGGGCACCCTTCGAAACCTGGAGGATGACAGGGGACCTCTTCTCGGCGCAAGCCTGGATGATGGCCTGCAGCTGCTCCATGTTGTTGAAATTGAATGCAGGGATGGCATATCCACCCTTTACGGCCTTCGCGAACATTTCCCTGGTGTTCACAAGACCCAGTTCTTTGAATGAAACCATAATTCTATAATGATTAGAAATTTGTCATAATCCGTTCAACGGCCTTTGGATTCATCAAAAGCCGTGCAAATTTAGTCTTTTTTGGGCAAAAGAAATAAATTAGTTTTCAACCGTCTTTCCGGTGAGTTTCCGGACCAGTGCCATGGCCAGCAGAAGGACGAACATCAGCATTGAAATCCTGCCGATATAGTCTCCGTACCTGACATAGAATGTCAGATTGTCATTCAGCCCGACTTCTCCCCTGAGCACTTCCTGCTTCCACCAGCCGGTCCTGGAAACCATCTTCCCCGTGGGGTCGATGATGCAGGATATGCCGGTGTTGGCGCAACGGGCCACCCAGCGGCGGGTCTCGATTGCACGGAGGGACGAATATGCAGCATGCTGCCTGTAGCCGGGAGTGTTCCCCCACCAGGCATCGTTGGTGATGACGGTAAGGAGATAGGCACCTTTCTTCACATATTCAGCGCAGTGCTCCCCGAAGATGGACTCATAGCAGATGGCGCAGCCCACAGGGTAGCGGAGGGTAACCTCCTGGGTGAGGGAATCACACTGGGTGAACATCAGGTTGGACACTTCCTTCTGGCCGATGCAGCGCCCCATGACGTTCCCAAGCTTGTCGTCTATCGGAGCGAATATCCTCGGATAGGGCATCTTCTCCACCCCGACGACCAGCTTGCTCTTGTTGTAGAGGCTGCTCCTGCCGTAGAAGGAGGTCATCACGGCCGAATTGTGCGACTCGGTCCACACCCCTTCGGAGACCTGCCTTGCAGTCCGGGACGGCCTGTCCTTGCCCTGGATGAATGTCTTCGTCGAAGCACCGAAAAGGAAGTTGGCTCCCATGTGGCGGCCCAGGAAAAGGTTGAACTGGGTCATCGTGGAACTGTAGGAGTAGTCGTTGGTGAATATGTCGTTGGTAAAGGTCTCGGGAGCTATCAGGAGGACGGCGCTGTCCTTGGGAGCATCGGTAAACTGGCTCAGGAGCATGATGTTCTGCTCGTCCTGGCTCATCCCGCCGAACTTGTTGTAAGGATCTATGTTCGGCTGGGCGATCATTACGGGAAGCTTCCCCTTGTCGGGAGCGGGCCTGAGGAAGAGGGAGCAAGCGGGAGGCGCAAGGAAAAGGAGCACGGTCCCTGCGACCGCAGCCACGCGCGCCTTGCCGTTGAGCCCCTTCCATGAACCCTTCCCCACGGAGACAAGGATTCCGAAGATGGCGAGGTTGGCCGCCCAGACCCAGAGCGAACCACCGAGGGTTCCGGTGAATTCATACCACTGGATCCATGAAGTGGTCGTGGCGAAAGCGTTGCCGAGCACAAGCCAGGGGAACTCTATCTGGGACCAGTGGAGGTAGAAGAACTCCCAGGCTATCCACGCGAAGGCGAGGAAGAGGTAGGGCAACGACCCCTTCATGCGCTTGCGGCTCCAACTGAACAGGGCGAATATTCCAGCCATCCACAATGCATTGGCGAAGACAGCGAACAGGCCACCGCCGACGGTAGCGTTGCAGATCCAGGACACAGTCAGGGCATTCCACAGCACGAAGGTTCCGTAGTACCACCAGAAGAAACGGCGCTTCCCGGTACTGGAAGCCACCTCCTCCGCATAGAGCAAGGGGATGAAGGCTACAAGCATGAGGAAACCGGTTCCGGGCACGAGGAACGGAAGGCTGAGAAGGACTGCCGAGAGAAGGCATAGAAGGGTTATCGTAGTATTCCTGTTCATGGCTATAATTTGAATTCGAAGCCAAAGTTAATCACAAATCTGTTATCATGCGGCACTTTCACTCCGTTTTTCACATCATCGCGGTGGGTCATCCTCCAGTAGGCATCGATCCTGAGCACCTTGAATATGTTCGTGATGCCCACACCCATCTCCACATACGGCTTCTCGAGGGTCTTCATCCCTTCGGGGAAAAGCATCACGGCCCCGAAGCGAGGACTTCCGGCGATGCCGTTGTTCTCGTCGCGAAGTGTCCCGTAGCCCGCCTTGAGGGAGAGGACCTCCCTCCACTGGAGCTGCCTCAGCAGCGGAATCCTTCCCAGGAAGAAACCCTTGAAATTGTGTTCCCATAGGAGAGTGGCCCACCTGTCGGCGGCGAATTCATAATGGTCCATGCAGGCGAAGGCGTTCCTGTGGTAGGAATATGTCCCGTTCCCCTCGAAAAGGTAGAGCATGGGATAGGGAACCTGTCCCAGGACGGCGCCTGCGTTGAAGCGTATCCTGGATTGCCCGAAAGGAGGCAGCAGCCAGTTGTAGCGCACGCTGACTTCGGGGCGGATGAATGAATAATCATTCCTTCCAAGCCCCTTGACCGAGCCGCTGAGATCCACCGTGACGACAGGATAACGAGTGTAGAAGTATCCTTTTTCGAAAAC
This sequence comes from uncultured Bacteroidales bacterium, assembly GCA_900320185.1. GTDB lineage: Bacteria > Bacteroidota > Bacteroidia > Bacteroidales > UBA932 > Cryptobacteroides. Next base: position 24,879 of record ONRD01000010.1, on the reverse strand, counting down.
CCCGCGGGTGACTATCTCGTCCTTGGAGAAACGCAGCCGGGCCCTTGCCTGGTTGTAGGCGACCGAGCTGAAAGAAGTACCGTCGGTCCGAACCATCGGAACGTTCCCGTTGGAGAATATCCGCCGGCTCTCCAGTGCAAGGGTCATGTTCACGTCCTGCGACCATTCATGCTGGTACGAAACGGAATAGTCATTGACCATGCTCATCTTCCGTCCGCCGGACTTGGAAAGGACGGAAGTCATGATGTTGCCGCTTCCGAAAGCGCTGGAGCCGGAGCCCAGCTGCATCATGTCATGCTGGAAGAGGACTGTAAGCATCCGGGTAGGGTTGTTGTTGAACATGAATTCCGCCACACCGCCGCCCTTGACCTCCCTGTCAAGGGTCCCATAGGCCCCGTACACCATCAGCCGGACCTTCCGGCTGAAATTCTTCGTGGTCCTCGTCCCGAACTGGAACCTGCTCCCTTCGATGTCGTTGAAACTGTAGAAAGAATAGTAAGGACCGATGCCGAGATAGTTGAAGTTGTAGAAACCGCTGACCAGCATGTTGGCCAGCGTGTTCGCCCGTTCGAACAAGGGGGCGTTGCGCACCGAATCCACCATCTCGTAGATTCCCTTCTCCCTGTCCGAGAGCGGATACGGACGGACCTCCTCCCAATACTCCTCGTCATTCCTCAGGACTCCGGACTTCAACTGGACGGACTCCGCCTTTGCAAAGACCTTCATCTCGGAGGGATCCGGCTTCCCGAACCTGGGATTGCTGTAGTTGATCTGGCGGCTGGCGATCACGGCGACCATCCTGGAGGAATCCCTCATGGTCACCGAAAAATCGGCCATTATCCTGTCCTGGCTGTAGAACCAGGTGGAATCCCCGACCCTCTGGTGCTCGACGTCGAGTTCAAGCCCCCGCACCCAGTTGACATTCGTACCCGGCTTGAGCTTCGCGTGGATGTCCCTCAAGGCATAATCGCCCCCGTCGATGCCCATCTCGCCGTCGAAGGCAGGGACGGAAGTCCGTCTGGAAGGATGGAAACGGATCCTGTAGGTCTTCCTGCCCTCCATGTAAAGGCTGTCCACGAGGTAGTAGTTGTAGTACGCGGTCCCGTCCGAGGCGATCGGAGAAGGGATCTCCACGTTGAGTATGTTGAGGAAATTGTCGTAGAAATTGGTCTTCACATGCATGCTGCCCGTAAACTGGGCGACGGTCTCCTGGTCCTGTATCCCCGAGACCCGGCTCGAGAGGATGACCTCCTTGTCCTGCCCGGGTGAACTGCCGTGGTAGTAGCGCGAAGTCGCCTCCGAGATCATCACCGGAAGGTAGGGCAATCCCGTGAAGAGCGAGGTGTCCATGTAGTCGTAGACGAACATGAAGTCCTTGGGAATGAAATCCCTGACTATGAAGGTGTCAGGATTGGACAGGTCCACTTCGTTCTTGCTGTAGGTGTCGCAGGTGTAGCCGCCCTTCCGCTCGGGGTCGTTCTTCGGCTTTGCCTGTACGACCTTGCGCAGTATGGACCGCACATAGCTGTCGTCAGGCTTTACGACGGCCGCATCCAGGTGCGAATCCACTGCCCTGAGCCGGAACTTGACTTCATTGAACTTCCCCGGCTGGATTTCCTTGGAATCGCTTTCGTAGCCGAGTATCGAGGCCGAAAGGCGGGTAAGGGAATGATCCCTCGTCTCAAGCTGGAAATATCCGTCCAGGTCTGCGGAGACTCCGACTGTGGATCCCTCGAAATACACCCCGGCGAAAGAGACGCCCTCGCCGGTCTGCGCATCGGTGACACGCCCCCTGACCCTGGTCGTCTGAGCCAGGGCCCCGGTAACGGCCACCGCGAACAAGGACGCGACGGCAATGGCGATCTTTTGGAAAAACATTGTCACCGCATTCTTTCGATCTTCAGCTGCTGAATCTTGAAACTATCCTTGCTGCTGCTGACGAAAATGGTGACTATGAAGACTTCACCCCCTGCGTTCAGCTGCCCCAGGGCATACTTCGAATTGGACCTGGATGCCATGTGGATGATTTCGAAGGAACGCGGAGTGTGATTGTCGAAGAAGTTCTTGAGTATCTGCTTCGCCTGGTTCCTGCTGGAATCACTGGTCATTGACATCACCGTTATTTCCAGATTGTCGGCGAACCAGGCCGAGAGTTTGTCCGCGTCCCCCTGTCCGATGTATTTGGCTATCGGGACGAATACGTCATAACCGTCGCGGGCGGAGAACGCCGTGACACAGAAGAGGAGCGCGAATCCTGCCAAGAATGTCTTAAGCCTGGAGCTCATAGCACCTCAATTTGTTGCAAATACCGAGCCACTTTCTTATTTTTGCAATTGATGAAGATCAGCTTTCTGACCGTCGGCAGGACGGATGCCGGATGGGTCCGGGAGGGCCTGGAAACCTACATTTCCAGGCTTGGACGTTATGTCCCTTTCTCCCTGACAGAGATACCTGCATTGAAGAACGCTTCCTCGCTCACCAGGGCGCAGGTCAAGGAGAAGGAAGGAGTCCTGATCCTGAAGAACATCAAGCCATCCGACAGGGTCATCCTCCTGGACGAGCACGGGAAGGAGTTCACTTCCGAAGGCTTTGCGAGGGAACTGGAGTCGATGATGGCGCAAGGTGGCAAGGATATTGTTTTCGTCACCGGCGGACCGTACGGATTCTCAGAAGATGTTTACCGCCGATGTGACGGCAAGCTGTCCCTCTCGAGAATGACCTTTCCCCACCAGATGGTCAGGGTCGTGTTCGCCGAACAGCTCTACAGGGCATTCACCATCATGAAGGGAGAACCATACCACCACGAATGAAAGGAAAGAAACTTGGCATACGGGACTGGTTCTGCATAGGATTGCTGCTGGCCGCAGTGATCCTGTTCGCTGCGTCGATGTCATCCGGGGACACTCCCCGCAACGAGGTGCGGGAAGCCTCCCGCATCGAAAACACGGTAAGCAGGAGGATGTCCGAGCTGGACAGATACATGTCCAGCGCCCTGAGCGCCGACAAGAAGACCTGGATGACCCAGTTCGAGCTCCCGGACGACATGGTGGTGTACCGCTACATCGAAGACTCTCTCCAGTTCTGGTACAACCAGTTTCCGGTGAGCAACGACGACATCGGCACCAAGGTGCTTTTCCAAAGGCTTACAAGACCGTCAAGCGGAGTCTCCTCCCCGCTCGCCGAAGTCAAGGAGGAGGCCGATTTCGTCAACTACGGGAGCAAATGGTACCTCGTAAAGAGTGCCACCCTCGGTTCACGGAAGGTTATAGCCGGCCTTGAAATCAAGGATGACCTGGACGATGACAGTCCGAATGGAGTCAACAAGAATCTCAAGCTCCGTTCCTCCTGCACGGTGGTGCCCCTGTCGGAAAGCCTTGGCTCCCCGGTGCTCCTGGACGGGAAACCCGTGTTCAAGGTCATTGGCAACGCGGCCACGGGCCTGTCCTCTTTCAGGGGCTCGGCCACCTTCATCTGGCTGGCACTGGCATGCTTCATACTGTCCGCACTCCTGTTCCTGAGAGGCCGCAGGGATCTCAAGAGCCTGTGGATCGTCCTGGCAGGGCTCACGGCAGTCCTGGCAGCCGTGTACCTGTGGGGCGACAGGATGGACGACAGGGCCAACCTGTTCTCGCCGTCCACCTATGCCGACGGGCAGTTCTTCAACTCGCTGGGTGCGGTGATGGTGACCTCCCTCCTGATATTCCTGGGAATATGCTGCATGTTCTTCACCCGCAACGCTTTCTACAAGCGGATACTCGGCATGAAGGATCCGAAGGCAGGCCTGGCCCGGCATGCAGCCTTCATCTTGCTTCTCATGGCCGGGATAGTGCTGTATGTCCACCTCGTGCTCAAGAGCATAATCCGGAACTCCGACATATGCCTGGAACTCTACAGGCTCAACGACCTCAACCAGTTCAGCCTCATAGTCTACCTGATGCTCACGGCGCTCCTGATGACCATCCCGCTGCTGGTCCAGATGCTGATGCCGGCGCTGAAGTCGCTGTTCGGGATCAAGTTCGAGGTCTTCTCCGCAAAGAGCAGGGCGGCGACGGCGATACTGTTCGCCGCCTATCTGGTCCTGACGGCCGGGATGCTTGGCTTCAGGAAAGAAAGGGACAAGATGGATGTGCTGGCCAACAGGCTCTCTATGGACCGGGACATCGGGCTGGAACTTAACCTGCGCCAGATGGAGGACAAGATCGCAGCGGACGGATTCATCGCTTCCTTCTCCAGGATACAGAACAGCAATTACCTTATCCTCAACAGGATAGCCGAGACCTATTTCTATGGGTTCGCACAGGACTACGACATAATGGTGGAAATGTTCTCAAGGGAGAACATGGATGAACATGAAGTAGCCTACCTGACCGGAGTCGCCTCCAGCGGGGTGCCGGTCGCCGAAGGTTCGCGATTCAGCTACCGGAGGGACCAGAGCGGACACAACATGTACACGGGAATCTTCTCCTACTACAACCAGGGCAGCGGCGTCACCTTGATGATGATGACCGTAGCCCCGAAATCCAACCGTGAGGACAAAGGCTACGCCAGCATCCTGGGCGTCTCCTCCCCTGGCTCGGTGGTCCTTCCGTCCAGATATTCCTATGCCAAGTACCTTTCCGACAACCTGATCTCATTCAAAGGCAGCTACGCCTACCCGACCATAGTCAGTCCAGACCTCAAGGCCGAGCTCCAGGGGGCGCCGGACGGTGTTTTCAGGATGAACGGCTACACCCACTTCGTCAACAACGTCGCGGACGACGAAATCATCCTCGTGTCGCGTCCCCGGAACGAAGGCTTCAACTATTTCGTCGCCTTCCTGTTCCTGACCCTCTCGTTCTACCTCCTCCTCTCCACCCTGACACTCGTCAAGAAACGCAGGAAGTCCGGCGAGAGCAACTACTACAAGTCCCGGATCAACGCCGCGATGCTCATCGCCCTTGTCATGACCATGATCTCGCTGGCCACCGTCAGCGTGCTGTTCGTCAACAAGAGGAACAATGCGAACATGAGGTCGGCCATGATCGACAAGATCAACTCGCTGCAGACCCTCATACAGGCCAGGTGCCGTTTCTTCAACGACTACACCGAATTCAACACCCAGGAATTCACGAACATCCTGGAAGACATCAGCAACACGATGAAATCCGACTTGACCCTCTACACTACGGGCGGGAAGGAATTCAAGACCACGTCTCCGGAAGTGTTCGAATCGATGATGCTGGGCTACAGGATGAACCAGAGGGCGTTCGAGAACATCACCTACCGCAGCAGGAGGTACTACATCGGAAGGGAGCGCATCGCCGGGAAGAAGGTCTACTCGCTGTACGCCCCGCTGTTCAACGCCCAGGGCAGGACGATCGCCATCATGAGTTCGCCCTACACCGACGACAACTACGACTTCAAGGCCGAGGCCGTGCTGCACTCCGTCACGGTCATCACCGTGTTCATGATCCTCCTTCTCCTGGCTCTATTCGTAACCGAAAGGGCCGTAGACAAGATGTTCAAGCCACTGTCGGAAATCGGCCAGAAGATGAACGAAGCGGACATCAACAATCTTGAATACATAATCTACGAGCGGGAAGACGAGGTGTCCAGCCTAGTGAGGGCCTACAACCTGATGGTCCACGACCTGTACGACTCCACCAGGCAGCTTACACAGGCGGAAAGGGACAAGGCATGGGCTACGATGGCAAGGCAGGTCGCCCACGAGATCAAGAATCCGCTGACTCCGATCAAGCTTCAGATCCAAAGGCTCATCCGCATGAAGAGCAAGGGTGACCCGGCATGGGCGGACAGGTTCGACGAAGTCTCCAGGGAAGTGCTCGGACAGATAGACCTGCTGGCTGACACAGCGAACGAGTTTTCAACCTTCGCCAAGCTCTACACTGAGGAGCCGGTGGAAATCGACCTTGACAAGCTGCTGAAGGAAGAGATCAGCCTCTTCGACAGCAGGGACAACATCGAATTCTCCTACATGGGCCTTGACAACGCAAAGGTAACCGGCCCTAAGCCCCAGCTTACACGCGTGTTCACCAACCTCATCAACAACTCGATCCAGGCGATCGAGTCGGAAAGGGAGCTCGCGCTCGAAGAAGGGAGGGAACCTGCGATGGGGCGTATCCTGGTCTCGCTCAGGCTCTCGACCAAAGACGGATTCTACGACATTGTCTTCGAGGACAACGGTCCCGGCGTGAGCGACGAGAACCGCGCCAAGCTGTTCACCCCCAACTTCACGACAAAGAACAACGGCACCGGGCTCGGACTGTCGATCTGCCGCAACGTGGTGGAGAAATGCAACGGAGAGATCTTCTACAGCAAGTCCTTCTCGTTGAAGGGAGCCTGCTTCACGGTCAGGTTCCCGCGCCAGCAAGCCTGAAAGACGGCCGGGAACTGAGGATGCCGGGATAGAAAGCCTTGGGCTTCAAGATATAAAAAGAAGGTGACCGGCAGTCTTTCGACTCAGTCACCCTCCTTGTAGTCCCAATAGGAATCGAACCTATATTTAAGGTTTAGGAAACCTCCGTTCTATCCGTTGAACTATGGGACCATCAATTCCTGTCCGAAGAACTAGTCAACGCTCTTCTCAATGATCTGACGACCTCTGTAGTAGCCGCACTCGGGGCAGACGTGATGATACATCACGGTCGCGCCGCAGTTAGGGCATGTCGCAAGAGTGGGAACCGCAGCAAAGTCGTGCGTTCTTCTCTTGTCTCTCCTCTGCTTGGAGACTTTGTGTTTCGGATGTGCCATATTATATTCTCTTTTTTAATTATTTCTTACCGTCCAACATTTCCTTGAGACCTGCAAAAGGGTTCAGGGCCTGATCCTTGTCAGAATCCTTCTCCCCATCTCCGGAACTCAGATACTTCACAGCCTCAGGGTTGCAGCCTCCGTCTTCGTGGACCTTGTGCACAGGCAGCGAAAGACACGCATAGTCATAGACTGCCTGGGAAAGGTCGAAAGAGGTTTCGGACTCCGGCAGGAAGACCACCTCCCTGCCATTATCCTCCTGGATTCCGCGCTCCGGACCTTCGTCCCCGAACCTGACCTCCAGTGCGAATCCTGTCTCTACAGGAAGGACAAGGGGGTCGCCGCACCTGTCGCAGGTCACCGTGGCTTTTCCGGATATACTGCAGTCGACGAAGATGCTTCCGGCGGATTTCCAGTCCTCGACCTCGACCGTCAGGTCTGCGTCTAGGATCTCTGAATTCCCAAAACTTGCAAAGAACTCTTTCCCTACGCTGCTGCGGAATGCCTTCCGCTCCTGCGTCAATCCATTCAGAGGAACTATAAAATCATCTTTCATGGCTTCGCCAAACAGATTAAGGGTTGCAAAGGTATAAAAAATTTTCCTTAATCAAAATCTTTCCGCAATACTTTTTTTCTATTCATCGTCCCCACCGTTGCCGGAACGCTTCCTGTCCATCGGATCGAGAAGGATTTTCCTGATACGCATATGGTGTGGCGTGACTTCCACGAGCTCATCCTCCCGGATGTACTCGAGCATCTCTTCGAGGGACATCTTCACCGGAGGAGGAAGGACTATCTTCTCGTCCGAGCCGGCCGCCCGCACGTTGGTAAGCTTCTTTGTCTTGCAGATGTTGATGTTGAGGTCGCGCTCGCGGGTGTGCTCGCCCACGACCTCGCCGCAGTAGATCTCCTCACCCGGATCGACGAAGAACTTTCCCCTGTCCAGGAGCTTGTTCATCGAATATGCGATCGCGTCGCCGGTCTCCAGGGAAACCAGGGATCCGTTCGTACGGTTGTCGATCTCGCCCTTGTAGGGCTGGTACTCCTTGTAGCGGTGGGCCATGATAGCCTCGCCCTGGGTCGCAGTGAGCAGGTTGCTCCTCAAGCCCATGAGGCCGCGGGTAGGTATGTCGAACTGGAGCAGGGTCCTGTCGCCGCGGGGTTCCATGTGGATAAGGGCTCCCTTCCTGCGGGTCGACAGGTCGATGGCTGCGCCCACGAACTGCTCGGGGACCTCTATGGAAAGGTCTTCGATCGGTTCGCACCTCTGGCCGTTGATCGTCTTGTCCAGGACCTTAGGCTGGCCGACCTGCAGTTCGAATCCTTCCCGGCGCATCTCCTCGATCAGGACCGACAGGTGGAGGACTCCCCTGCCATAGACGATGAACGAGTCGGCGTTCTGGCCCGGCTTCACCCTGAGGGCGAGATTTTTCTCCAGCTCCTTCTCGAGCCGGTCCTTTATGTGCCTGGACGTCACGAATTTCCCGTCACGGCCGAAGAAAGGCGAATTGTTGATGGTGAAGAGCATGCTCATCGTCGGCTCGTCTATGGAGATGGGAGGAAGAGCCTCCGGATTCTCAAGGTCGGCGATAGTGTCGCCTATCTCGAAACCGTCGATTCCGACCACGGCGCAGATGTCGCCGCAGCGGACGGTATCGACAGAGGCCTTTCCGAGACCGTCGAACACCATCAGCTGCTTGACCTTATGCTTCTCCACCTGGTCGTAGCGCTTGCACAGGCTGACCATCTGGCCGGTCTTCAGTTCCCCGCGCGTGACCTTGCCGACCGCGATCCTACCCACATAGGGTGAATATTCAAGCGAAGTGACCTGCATCTGGACGGTGCCGTCCACGACCTTCGGGGCCGGAATCACCTCGAGTATGGCATCCAGCAGTGGTGTGATGTCGGAGGTAGGAGTCTTCCAGTCCTGGGACATCCAGCCTTGCTTGGCGCTGCCGAAGATCGTCTTGAAGTCCAGCTGGTCGTCATTGGCGTCGAGGGCGCACATCAAGTCGAAAACTTCTTCCTGCACCTCGTCAGGACGGCAGTTCGGCTTGTCGACCTTGTTGATCACGACTATCGGCTTCTTGCCGAGCTCCAGGGCCTTCTGGAGCACGAAACGAGTCTGGGGCATGCAACCTTCGAAAGCGTCCACGAGGAGCAGGACACCGTCCGCCATGTTCAGGACCCTCTCGACCTCACCGCCGAAATCGCTGTGCCCGGGAGTGTCTATGATGTTGATCTTGACCCCTTTGTAGGTGACCGACACATTCTTTGCAAGGATGGTTATGCCCCTTTCCCTCTCGATGTCGTTGTTGTCGAGGATCAACTGGCCGAGATTCTCCGGCTGCCGCACCAGGTTTGCCTGGTAGATCATGCGGTCAACCAGTGTGGTCTTCCCGTGGTCGACATGTGCGATAAGCGCGATGTTTCTGATGTCCTGCATATTCTATAAGGTTACACTACTGAAATAACCTGCAAATTTACGTATTTCCCACAGAATCTGAAACAGCCGGCACCGATTTTTAGCTCCGGCCCCGGCGCGTCGGCAAGGCCGGCAGGGACGGGACGCCCGAGGGAAGCACCATGCCTCTGCGCGTCGGCAGGGCCGGCAGGGACGGGACGCCTGAGGGAAGCTCCCGCCAGGGCACGGTCATGGCGGCACTTCTGCGCGACGTCAAGGCCGGCAGGGACAGAGCGCCCGAGGGAAGCACCCGCACGGGCACGGTCATTCACCCGCGAGGCCGGCTATGGCGGAACGGACCTTGTCGAAGCCGAAGCCCTCCAGCACCTTTTCCAGCCTGGCGGCCACACGGTCGTTGCAGAGATTGCCTATCGAGCCTTCGTGGGTATGTTCCAGTTTCCCGTGGAACTCGAAGGAGCCGTCCTGGATGGAGGCGGCGACCTGGCGGTAGGCATCCCTGAAAGGCACGCCGGATTCGACTAGCCGGTTCACTTCCTCGACGCTGAAAGAGAGCTTGTACCTGGGATCTTCCATCACGCAGGTGTTGACTTCCATGCCCCGTACCGCATATCCGACGATGTCCAGACAGTCGTCCATCACATCGAAGATAGGGAAGAAGACCTCCTTGAGGACCTGCAGGTCGCGGAAATAGCCTGACGGAAGGTTGCCGGTGACGAGGCGCACCGAGCCGGGGACAGCCAGTATCCTGTTGCAATGAGCCCTGACAAGCTCGAACACGTCGGGGTTCTTCTTGTGGGGCATTATGCTGGACCCGGTAGTGAGTGCATCGGGGAGATGCAGGAAACCGAAGTTCTGGCTGGAGAACAGGCAGCCGTCGCACGCAAGCTTGCCCACTGTCTCGGCTATGCAGGAATATGCGAACGAGACGATCCTTTCCATCTTGCCGCGGGTCATCTGCGCATAGACTGAGTTGTAGTCAAGGGTGTCGAAGCCCAGCAGCCGGGTCGTCATCTCCCGGTCAAGGGGGGCGGAAGAGCCGTAGCCGGCGGCCGACCCCAGGGGATTGCGGTTGACGAAGTCCCAGGCCGCCTTCATGACACCGAGGTCGGAAGCAAGGCTTTCCGCATAGGCTCCGAACCACAGCCCGAAGGAGGAGGGCATGGCCACCTGAAGGTGCGTGTACCCCGGGATCAGGACATCCTTGTACTTTTCGCTGGCATCCTGGAGGGTCCTGAAAAGGCTTGCAGCCTTCAGGACGGTCTTTTCGATCCTGGCCCTGGCATAGAGGTTCAGGTCGAGCAGGACCTGGTCGTTGCGGGAACGTCCCGTGTGCACCTTCTTGCCGATGTCCCCGAGCCTGCGGGTGAGTTCCAGTTCGACCTGTGAATGCACGTCCTCCACGTCAGGCTCGATGACGAAACCGCCGTCAATCGCCTCCCGGTAGAGGGACCTTAGTTCAGGGACAAGCAAGTGCAGGTCTTCCTCCTGAAGGAGCCCCACGCTCCGGAGCATGGTTATGTGGGCTATGGTGCCCAGGATGTCGTATGGAGCAAGTGCAAGGTCGAGTTCACGGTCATTTCCGACGGTGAAGGCGTCTATCCTTGCGTCTTCCGAATAACCTTTGTCCCAAAGTTTGTTTGCCATGGCCGTTACTTTTCAAAAACAGGTACACTCCGGCCCCTCCAGTCCGAAGGTATCCGGAGGCCAAGGGCTTCGGCGAGGGTGGCAGCGACGTCGTACTGCATCATGAACGAGCCGATCTCACCCTTGCGGGCTACGTTCTTTCCGGCAATCACGAAAGGAGTCTCCATCTCCTTGAGGGTGAACCCTCCGTGGCCATTTCCCATGCCACCATGGTCGGAAGTGACGACTATGACCGTGTCGTCATACATGCCCTGGTCCTTGAGGGTCTGGATGACAAGGGCGATAGCCTCGTCGGTCTGCGCCAGGCACTTCCTGTACTCTTCGGACTCCCAGCCGCAGTCGTGTCCCCAGAGATCCACGTCGCCGATGTAGAAGGTGAAGAATGCAGGTTTGTTCTCCTCGAGGTACCTGACGGCCTGTCTCCTGGTGTAGGACAGCACGTCATAGGTTGAATCCGACTGGTCGTGATAGCCAGGGTCGTACAGATGAAAACCCACGGCGGCGGTGTCGACCACGTAGCCGATGCCATCCCAATTGTAGATGCAGGCCGACACGGCCTCGGGACGCTGCTCCGCCAGAAGGGTGTACACGGTCGGCGGCATCCCGTTCTTCCCGACGGCATACGGCTCTATGGCCGGGACCTTGGAATCCCAGGCGTTGTAGCCGTGCATCTCGGGAGGGACGCCCATGAATATGGTAGCCCAGTTCGTAGCCGAGGAAGAAGGCATCGTGGAGCGCTTGCGGAAAGTGTAGCAGCCCTCCTCCATCAGTTTCTTCACGGTCGGCATGTTGTCAAGGTCGTTCTCGAAGCTCTGGGTAGCCCAGCCGTCAAGTGCGAGGAAGACCACATGGGAGGCCTTTGGAGACGGCCCCTTCTTGCAAGACTGCAGCGGCACCGCTATGGCTGCCGCGAGCAGCAGGTAAAGAACTTTTTTCATATCGTCGGATCAATCATTTTACAGTTTCGCCCTTGAAAGGCAAGGGATTACCCTAGTTCCAGGGAGTCGAGCAGGGAAAAATAGGTTTCAGCCCCGGCAAGGACCTCATCCCGCAATATGAACTCGTCGGCGGAATGCGAGCGGCTGGACTGCCCCGGACCGATCTTCAATGTCGGGAACGGACACACTGCCTGGTTGCTGGTGGTCGGAGACCCGAAAGGCTCAAGTCCCAGGGACAGTCCCCTGGCGACAACCGGGTGGGACAACGGCAGGTTCGAACTTCCGAGCCTGGTGGAACGTGCCTTCACCTCGCACGAGACACTCCCTTCGATGATTGCCAGCAGTTCGGGATTGGTGTAAAGCCCGTTCGGACGCACGTCGACGACGAACGAGCAAGAGTCCGGGACGACATTGTGCTGGGTGCCCGCCGACACCATCGTGACGCTCATCTTGACGGGTCCCAGGAAATCGGAGACCCTTTCAAAGCGGTGGGTCCGGAACCACCGGATGTCATCCAGCGCCTTGTAGATGGCGTTCACCCCCTCGTCACGCGCAGCGTGTCCGCTCTTGCCGCGGGCTGTGCAGTCCAGCACCATCAATCCCTTTTCAGCGACCGCCATCGCCATCCCGGTCGGCTCCCCTATCACCCCGAAATCCACGTCCCCGGTATCCTTGAGGAGCAGGTCCATGCCTCCGGTGCCGCTCACTTCCTCCTCCGCCGTGACGGAAAAGACGAGCCTGTAAGGCTGAGACTTCGCCGAGAGGCGGGAATATGCATCCAGCATGGCGACCAGTGAACCACCGTCGTCATTGCTCCCCAGCCCGTAGATCCGGCCATCTTCCAAAGAAGGCGTGAACGGGTCCCGGGTATATCCGGAAGCAGGACGGACAGTGTCCAGGTGGGCGTTCATCATGACGGTCGGCTTTGAGGAAGGAGGTTCGGACTCGACCCAGAGATTGTTGCCGGTCCTTCTGACGGCGCCGAAGCCATGTCCCGCCATCCACGCCTGCAGGAAATCGCAGGCGGGTCCCTCCTCCCTGCTGAAGGAAGGAATCCTGATCAAGTCTTCAAGCAGTCCGATGATGTCCATGGCGAACAGTCCCCGTCACTTGCCCACTTCGTGGAAAATCTCCTGCCAGCTCCCAAGGCCGATGACCTTCAGGTAAGGAGCGAACACTTCATCTTCAGAAGGCGTTCCTGCAGCCTCCCACACTTTCCAGACAGGTTTCACCCCGCCCGGTTCTTCCTCGTCGTCGGGGAAGCGGCGAAGGCCGATCCTGAGACCGAATTCGCCACGGTCGTCAATCCAGGCATGCCACTGGACGGCATCGATCCCGGGCAGGGCGCTGATCTTCTTCCAGGCCCAGCACGCTCCGGCCGCCTGGTTGGTAAGGTCGGTTTCGGAATAACTTGGAGAATTGGTCCCGTTCTCGGAAAGGAAGAGCAGGCGCTTGGTCTTTCCGCGGTAGAATCTGTCCTTGTCCCGGATCCACTTGTCTATGACCTCCAGGTTCTTGAAAGTCAGGTAGTCGGTACCGGTGTCGTAGGTGGAACGCGTGTCGTTCTTCCAGAACTCGGGCGCGAAGAGGTCCTGGGGATACGGATGCTGAGCCACTCCCCAGCGGAAGTCTCCTTCAAGCCTTGAATAACGCAGATGGTCATCAAGCATCCTCGTCACGGGAAAACCATTCTCGTCCTCGGGAACGTTCCAGTTGTGGGTGTACGATCCCAGCACCCAGCAGTTCTGGTCATAAGCGACGGCTATGTTGTAATTGAGCCTCATCGACTTCTCGTAGGCATCCATGTAGGCCTCGTAGGACTGGTGGCCCATGTTAGTCCAACCGAAACCATAGTCCACTTCGTTGTGGATTATCCAGTTGTTGATGCGCCCGTGCTCTCCGGTAGAATACCTGCCCGCCAGGAAATCCAGCACCGCGGCATAGGCGTTGAACCCTGCCGGAGTGGTCATGTTCGGCATCGAATAGAAGCCTCCGTCGCAGTCAGGATGCCTGAACACGGGAGTAAGGGTGGGGTCGGCGCTCCGAAGGTCGATGAGGGTGATCGCCGAGGTGACCACGCCCCTGTCGGTACAATATGAAAGCACCCTGTCAAGGTAGTCCACCCTGGCGGAATCGAACCAGTAGGTTATCCCGCCATATTCATAAGGGATGGCATCCGGTCTTTCAGAAGCGTAAAGCAAAGAGTTCAGATGGATGTTGATGGTCACCGAACCTATTCCCAGGGACTCGAGATCCTCCTGGAAACGGTTCAGGCGATAGCCGCCAAGCCCTTTCTTCCCTTTCAGTTCCATCCTGGGCGCCTTGAAGAGCGCGGGGATGACATCTGCATAACGGGCATGCGAGGCTAGGGCGACCCCTTCCGGGGTCTTCTCCACAAGGGCCCAGCGCGAAAGCGCACGGTCATAGACTATCCCGTCCCGCTCGACCATCCTGGGCAGGCTGACCTTGAAACGGCGTCCTTTCACGGCCACCAGCCCGTCCTCGATCCCGGGTCCGTACACCTCTTCCCAGGGAGTGATTTCGGTAAGGAACATGTTATCCCCGGAAGGTTTCCTTCCGCGGATACAGACTTTGTCCCCACTGACCTTGACCGACACGATACTGCCGGGATAGTCAGTGGAAAGATACTTGCTTATCGCAGCCGCATGCGACTTCCAGGCAGCCGCCTTGGCGGCATCCTGGGCTGCCTGCCCCTGTGCGGACATGGCCAGGGGAAGGAGCAAGGAGATGATTACAGGGATTGCTCTTTTCATAAGGTTGTGTCTTTTGAAGCGCACCAGGGCGCAGCCTGCCACAAGTTAGTTCTTTTTATCCGTCTTTGCAACAGGAACCGAGAGAATGCCGGCGCCGAGGGTCAGTCATCGGACTCGGGCACCTCCTTTATGGTGGTCCCTCCTGACAGTGAAGCAGCCGAGGTGATCACGACCCTCCCCACTCCCGCCGAAATGGCATCGAAAGCATTCTGGAGTTTCGGGATCATTCCCCGGGAGATGGTGCCGTCGGCAACCAGAGGGTCGAAATCAGCCCTTGTCACTGTCTTTATGACCGAAGACGGGTCCCCGACATCCCGGAGCACCCCGGGCATGTCCGAGCAATAGGTAAGAGTCACATCGTAGGAAGGCGACAGGGCCTGGGCCAGGGCGGACGCTATGGTGTCGGCATTCGTGTTGAGCATGGAGCCTTCCTTGTCATGGGTCAGCGGGGCGAAGACAGGCACGGCTCCCGCCTCCAGGAGCGACACCAGTGCCTTCACATTGACGTAACGGACATCCCCGACATAGCCGAAATTGACCAGTTCGACGGGACGCTTGACGCTCATTATCAGGTTCATGTCCGCTCCGCTCAAGCCGATGGCGTTGACCCCGAGGGCCTGCAGGCGGGCGACCAGGTTCTTGTTCACCAGTCCCCCGTAGACCATGGTAACCACCTTCAGCATCTCTGCGCTGGTGATCCTCCGGCCGTCTATCATCCGGGTTTCCACACCCAGCTTCGAGGCCAGGGCCGTTGCTGTCTTCCCGCCTCCGTGGACGAGGATCTTGAGCCCGCGTATGGAAGAAAACTGCATGCGGTTGGCGGCTTCCGGAATGACTATGCTCCGGGGCGAGTCTATCACCTCGTCGGAGACTATCATGTTCCTGCGCACGGGCAGGCAGTGCATGAAGAAGGCGTCGTCGGTGACGGCCATGTGGGCCGCATCGACCGTCCAGGACCTGTCCATGCTCAGCACCTTCCCATATTCGCTCAATGAAGACCAGTTCTTGGCATAGACGAAGTCGGCACCTTCGAGCGCCTTCATCTGGTCGTACTCGACCCTGGCATTCCCGACGAAGCGGGAATCCAGTTCATAGCCCTCCGGGTGGGTTATCACGAAATCGACGTCGGCGGCATTCATCCACTCCGCGAAGGAGTTGGGCACCGCCTGCGGCAGGGCCTTGGGATGGGGAGCCCATGTCAAGACCACCTTGGGACGGGGCTTGCGGCGGTACTCCTCAATGGTAATCAGGTCGGCGAACGCCTGGCAGGGATGCACCGTGGCCGATTCGAGCGAGATCACCGGTCGCCCTGAATATTCGACGAACTGGTTCAGGATGGTCTCGGAATAATCGAAGTCACGGTCGGTGAGCCCGGCGAAGGAACGCACCCCGATGATGTCGCAGTAGCTGCCGATGACCGGGATAGCCTCGCGGAGATGCTCCGACTTGTCCGAATCCATGACCACTCCCATCCTCGTCTCCAGTTTCCAGCTTTCGGCGCCGATGTTGAGCACGATCGGGTCCATCCCAAGGTTGAGGGCGGCTTTCTGGCTGCTGAGGCGAGTGCGCAGGCTGCTGTTGAAGAATATCAGCATGATTGTCTTGTTCCGGCCAAGGTCCTTCCAGGCGTAGGGAGTCGCCTTGACCTGCCTTGCCTCTTCAAGCGCCTTGCCCAGGTCGCCTATGTCGCCCACATGGAAAAATGATTTCATAACAGGTCCTCCAATGCATCGATGAATATGTCCGCGTCTTCCTTTGTAAGCACCAGAGGCGGCAGGAGGCGGATCATGTCCTTGCCGGAGACCCCCGTGAATATGTGTTTCCCGAACAGCAGGGAGCTGCGCAACGGCGCTACCGGCTCGTTGAATTCCAGGCCGATCATGAGTCCCCTGCCCCGGACTTCCCTTATCCTGGGAGAAGAAGGTATCCTGGACATGAGGTATTCCCCTACCTCGGCGGCGTTTTGGACAAGGCCTTCATCCGTGATGATCCCGGCTACGGCCAGGGCGGCCGCCATCGCCAGGTAATTGCCTCCGAAAGTAGTGCCCAGCATTCCCTTGACGGCCTTGAAGGCGGGCGAGACAAGCACCCCGCCGATGGGGAACCCGTTCGCCATCCCCTTGGCCATGGTGACCAGGTCGGGGCGGATCCCTGCCCACTGGTGGGCGAAGAATCGGCCGGTCCTCCCGTAGCCGCTCTGGATCTCGTCCAGGATCAGCACCGTCCCCGTGCGGAGGGTAAGGTCCCTCAGTTCGCGGAGGAAGCCGTCGCCCGGGATCCGGATTCCGCCGACTCCCTGTATGCCTTCGATGATCACTCCCGCCACATCGCCCCGCGCTATCTCAGCCTCGACGGCGGCGATGTCGTCCAAAGGGACGAAACTTACCTTGTGGCAGGAATTGAACGGCGAACGGATCCGAGGGTTGTCGGTGACTGCTACGGCCCCGGAGGTCCTGCCATGGAAGGCTCCTTCGAAGGCGACGATCCTGTCCTTGCCGGTGTGGAAGGACGCGAGTTTCAGCGCGTTCTCGTTCGCCTCGGCACCCGAGTTGACCAGGAAGAGCGAGTAGTCGCCAAGGCCGGAGAGTTCCCCGATGCGGGCGGCCAGTTCCTCCTGGAGCGGGTTCCTGACGCTGTTTGAATAGAAGCCGATGCGTCCCAGCTGATCAGAGACGGCCTCGACATACCTGGGGTGGCAGTGACCAACGGAGATCACGGCATGGCCTCCGTAGAGGTCGAGGTACTCCTGTCCCTTGTCATCCCAGAGGCGCGTGCCCCTGGCCTTTACCGGGGTCACGTCGAAAAGTGAATATACGTCGAAAAGATCCATGGTTTTCAGAATCTGGAGCCCTTGAGGTGAAGCCCGGTGTCCTCGGGAATGCCGAACATGAGGTTCATGTTCTGGACGGCCTGCCCGGAAGCACCTTTTACAAGATTGTCTATCACGCTGACAACATGGAGTTTCCGCCCATATTTGCGGACACTCAGGACACACTTGTTCGTGTTCACGACCATCTTCATGTCGGGATTGGTTTCCAGCACATGGACGAAGGGGGCGTTCCGGTAGAAGACCTTGTAGGTACGGACGGCATCTTCCTGGGAATATTCCCAGTCGAAATAGACGGACGAGAGTATGCCACGAGTGAAATCCCCCCGGACCGGGACGAAATTGATCTCCCCGGACCATTGAGGGTCGAGGGAGAGGAGGGTTTCCCTTATCTCCCCGAGATGCTGGTGCGTGAAGGCTTTGTAGACGGAAAGGTTGCTGTCCCGCCAGCTGAAATGAGTGGTTTCGGAAGGCTTCTGGCCGGCTCCGGTCGAGCCGGTGATGCCCGTCACATGCACCTCCGGCAGTCCTCCGGCCTTTGCCGCAGGAAGAAGGGCAAGCTGGATGCAGGTCGCGAAACAGCCGGGGTTGGCCACACGGCCGGACCCGGCGATCCTGTCCCTGAATGCTTCGGGAAGGCCATAGACAAAGCCTTCGGCATCAGCCGCGAGCCGGAAGTCGTTGCTCAAGTCTATGACCGCACCTTTGTATGAAGACGGGAGCGAATGGACGAAATCCTTCGACCGGCCATGTCCCGAGCAGATGAACAGGACGTCCGGCGAAGGAGCCTCCCCGGGGAAGGTTTCCCCCACGAAGGACAGGTCCGTCTCCCCCAGAAGGTCCTGGTGGACCGACCACACCGGCTCATCGGCATGGCTGGAACTCTGCGCCCAGAGAACCCTGGCAAGGGGATGGCCGGCAAGGATCCTCAGGAGTTCCCCGGCGGTGTAGCCGGCAGCACCGACGATGCCGACCTTTATCTTTCCGTCGAATTCCATCCTACAGTTCCTTCTCGAGTTTCTCTCCTTCCTCCTTGTGGGCGGCGTAGTAAACCCTCATCGCCGTCGAGGACACTTTTATGAAGCCCTTGGCATCTTCGCTGGTCCACCCTTTCTGCATCTCGCCGTATTCCCCGAACTTGGTCTTCACGAGGTCGTCCGGAGAATCCACGCCGACAGTCTCAAAGCAGTGCGGCATCAGCTTCATGGTGACTTTCCCGTTCACATTCCTCTGGCTGCTCTCCAGCATGGCCTCGATGTCCCTCATCACAGGCTCGAGATACTGGCTTTCATGCAGGAACATGCCGTACCAGTTGGCCACCTGGTCCTTCCAGTACTGCTGCCATTTGCTGAGCGTGAACTTCTCGAGGAACTTGTGGGCCGCCATGATGAGCATGGGGGCGGCAGCTTCGAAGCCTACCCTCCCCTTGATTCCGATGATGGTGTCGCCGACGTGCATGTCACGCCCGATCCCGTAGGGAGCGGCTATGGACTCCACTTTCTGGATGGCAGCCACCTTGTCATGGAAGACCTCGCCGTCGACAGAGCAGATCTCACCCTTCTCGAAACCAATCTCGATCGTCCGGGGCTCGCTTTCCGTCACCTGCTTAAGGTAGGCCGACTCCGGCAGGCCCTGCCTGGAATCCAGGATCTCGCCTCCGCAGATGGAAGTCCCCCAGAGTCCCACATTGTAGGAATATTTCAGTTTGGCGAAGTCAGCCTTGAAGCCGTGGGCGTTGAGATAGTCGACCTCGAACTGGCGCGTCAGGGCCATGTCGCGGGTCAGGGTGATGATCTCGATGCCGGGGGCCATCACCAGGAAGGTCATGTCGAAGCGGACCTGGTCGTTGCCGGCTCCGGTCGAGCCATGGGCTATGGCATCCGCCCCTATCTGCTTCGCATAGCGGGCTATCGCGATGGCCTGGAATATCCTTTCCGAGGACACCGAGACAGGGTAGGTCCCGTTCCTCAGGACGTTTCCGTAGACCATGTAGCGAAGGCTCTTGTCATAGTACTCCTTGGTGACGTCGAGGGTCACATATTCCTTGGCCCCGAGCTGGAGGGCCCTCTGCTCGTTGTCCTTGAGCTGCGCGGGACTGAACCCGCCGGTGTCGGCGCATGCCGCATAGACCTCACAGCCTTTTTCCTTTGCCAGGTACATCACCGTGAACGAAGTGTCAAGACCTCCGCTGTAGGCGACCACCACTTTTTTCTTTTTCTCTTCCATATCGATCATTGTCATTCATTTTCGTTTCCGTCCAGCAGGGCTATCCTGTCCAGGACCCCCTGAGGGATCTTCGCCGGGAGATGCTCCTCCGGATCGAAGAGCATGCCGGTACAGATACAGTACTTCCGGTCGGTGCGTTTGAGTATGTCCACGTTCACGCATCCCTCGCAGCCTTTCCAGAAGGACTCGTCGGAGGTCAGGTCGGCGAACGTCACCGGCTTGTAGCCGAGCTGGGTGTTCATCGCCATGACTGCGGCTCCGCTGGTGAGGCTGAATATCTTGGCATGCGGCCACCTCGTACGCGCCAGGGAGAAAGTCAGGTCCTTGATCTTCTTCGAAAGGCCGAGTCCCCTGAAATCCGGATGGACTATCAGGCCGGAGGTAGTGACATATCTCTTATGCTCCCATGTCTCGATGTAGCTGAAACCGGCGAACCGCTCTCCGTAGAGAGCTATCACAGCCTTGGCCTCCATGATCTTCCTGGATATGTACTCCGGCTTCCTGGTTGCGATACCGGTCCCCCGCACCTTGGCGGCGTCCTCTATCGTGGCGAGAATCTCCCCGACATAGCGGAGGTGCCCTTCGGAGGCAACCTCCACGGTGATGTCTTCCTTTGTCATATGTTCAATGTGTTTCAGTCAACCGTCTTGTCCATGATGCCCTTGAATACCTTTGAAAGGGCGGTGGACAACCCGTCGCGGGAGACCCCTTCGCGAAGCACCATCAGCAGGGTGTCATCGCCGGCCAGAGTTCCCGCGACCTCCCTCAGGTGCATGCCGTCTATTACCGCCCCGACCATGTTGGCATGCCCGGGAAGGGTCTTCACGACGCACATATTGCCTGAGAATTCGACGCTCTGGATACTCTCCGACTCCATGAGGTTCCTTCCGGAGGACAGGCCGGGAGCGGAAAAACCGGGAAGACTGTAGAAATAGCCGTCGCCGTCGTGGACCTTGGATATCTTCATCTCCCTGATGTCACGGGACAGGGTGGCCTGCGCAACGGATATTCCCCGCTGCTCCAGCAGCGAGGAAAGCTCTTCCTGATTGGTGACCTTGTTGTTCCTGACAGCATCCTTGATGGCCTGCTGCCTCAACTGTTTTTCTTTCATCGGCGAGTATAAATATTCAAAAACTTTGCAAATATATGCATAAGTTTTCAAATATCCACTACCCGTCCGAATAAAAAGTGAATAAAAATCAGTTGTCTATGCGAATCTTCCCCATCTTGTAGCGGCGGTGACCGTCATCTCCGCCGTACGGCAGGGCGAGGACAGGGGTCCCGTAGGCAGTCCCTACGGAGAAGAAAATCTCATAATCGCCTGCCTGGCAGGCCCTGGAGAAGGTCCCGAAACTGTTGGTGAAAGCCTGGGCGACAGTGAACTCATGGTCGCTCCAGACAGCTGTCGCCTCCCCGGGGGCAGCCACCGCCAGGTCCTTGACGTTCATCCCCGTGTCGACCAGGACGGCGACTATCCCGCCCTTGGAATTCTTGACCGTGAAGCACGGATAGCCTCCGCCATAGCAAGGCGCGACTCCCACATTCTTCCATGAACTGCGGATATGGAACGGCTCTCCTTTGCGGATGACGCGGGGCCACTCGGCCTTCTCCATGTTGATCCTGTAACCGATCCGGCGGTTGATCCTGTCGATTATGTCGCGGTTGGCCTCCAGTTCCTCCCTCGGCCACCAGTGGATCGAGAGGAGTGAAGCATGGTAGTCCTCAACCGCTTTGAGCAGGAGTTCCTTGTCCCAGGCGCCCCTGGCGAGGCTTCCGCCGTAATGCTCGTGTTCCAGGATCACAGGCACATCGGGCCAGAAAAGCTGGGCCATGCCGGCATGGAACCAGGAGTTGGGCTTGTTCTGGACGAGGATGCTGTCATCCTTGATCGTCACTCCCTTGCTCTTTGCATAGTCGGTGATTTCGAAACGGGCCCTCCTGTCGTCGTGCCCGGCAAAATCATCGGAGATGCACAGCTGGGTCTTCTTGAAATACTTGGTGTAGATGTCGATGATCCTTTTCTGGGACTCGAAGCCCCAGCTCTTGCCATGGACCGGAGTGGTGAGGACGGTATGTCCTTCCCCCCACATACCATAGAGCCCTATGGCGAAGAAAGAGACGGAAGGGTCCCCGTCATACCTGCGGGCCATCTCGCTTACCAGATGCTCCACGGCCTCCAGGAACACGGGATCGTCGTAGTCCGGCTCGAGGTAGCCGTTGACCTCATAGCATTTGGCGCCCTCGTCGAACACCCATTGCGGAGTACCCTGGCGGGTCCAGTTCTCGGTGGCCGAGATGCAGAACGCCATCTGCCGGCCCGTCTGGAGCCATCTTTGCGCCGGAGTGTCTATTATCTCCCAATTGAATTTACCTTTTTCAGGCTCTAGGAACGCCCAGGGCAACCTGAGGAAGACGGTGCCGACCCCTGGGAAATCCTCCACCGTGTCCTCGGCGGAAAGCTTTGATCCGTAGTTGTCCAGGACATTTGAATAATAATACAGCATCCAGCCCATACCTGGGTTGACCAGAGCCTTGCCGTTGTCGACAGGAGAGATGGTCTCTACCTTTTCCTGGGCTGCGGCTCCCAGCACGGAGAGCATGCAAAGGGTCACGATGGCGAGTGTCTTCTTCATTTGTGTTCGTCTACAGTCGTACAAATATAACAATAATTCCAATGCGATTTGAGCCGTGCAATTTGAAGAATGGGCAAACAGGAATGGCATGGGCTTGCTCTATTCCTCCTGGGCCTAACCGAGAATCTGCGCCGCGGCGTTCTTGGTGTCCACCTTCTCGATGATGCGCTCCAGGATGCCGTTCTCGTCGAAGATGAAGGTCCGGCGGAGGGTGCCCATCGTGGTCTTGCCGTACATCTTCTTCTCGCCCCAGGCGCCGAAGTCCTGCAGCATCTGCAGGGACGTGTCGGCTAGAAGCCGGAACGGGAGCCCGAACTTCGCCCGGAAACCGGCGTGCGACTTCGCGCTGTCCTTGCTCACGCCCACGACATTGTACCCCGCGGCCGTCAGTTCCGCATAATTGTCCCGGAAAGAGCACGCCTCGGAACTGCAGCCGGACGTATTGTCCTTGGGATAGAAATAAATGATGGTCTTGCGACCCTTGCCGATGAAATCCTCCGACTTCACGGCGTTCCCGTCCTGGTCCACGACCTCGAAGGACGGCATCTTGTCTCCGATATTAAGCATAAGTGTCGATGTTAGTCCGTCTTGCCGGAGCCTGCCCAGATAACGCCGGCGAGGATGGCGGCGCAGCCGACGGCGGACAGCGGCGTCATCCGCTCGCCGAGGAACAGCGTGGCGGAGAGGAGCGTGAAGACGGGATTCAAGTATACGTAATTGGTGGAACTGACGTTCCCGAGTTTGTCAATGACGAGGTTACAGCCGATGAAGCAGGCCAGGGACGCAGGTATGCGGGATCGATCGGGGTCATCGGCAGGAAAGAATTATTCCAGGTCCAGCAGCGCCTTCGCCTCCGGGGTCAGGTACGGGAGGATGTCGGCATAGGGAACCGTGAATTCGGGCATCCCGGCCGCGTAGGCCGCGATCTCATACTGCTGGTAGGTGAACACGAGGCCGTCCTCGCCGGGATACGGGGTCCACCCCGGGAAAGGGACGACACCGGTTTCCAGTAAGAGGTAGTTGTCCAGCTCTTCCTGGGAGATCTCCATCCCCCCTTCGGAAAAAAACTGCGCGATCCCCTTGCGGAGCAACGGCTGGATGGCATCCAGGCAGGCCGGATCCAGCATCTTGTCCACCAGGGCGCCTTCCTTCTTGTCGAAGGTCAATCCGCCCCGGCCGGTGATGCCGCCGTGGGCGCCGGCCAGATAGACATAATCCTGGGAAAGGAACACGACGTACTTGCGGGTCTCGCGGCTTTTCAGGAGGCTGAACTCGTACTCCCAGCCGGGCATTTCTTCAAGGGTTTCCTTCCGCTGGTCCTCCGTGAGGCCGTCGTTCTCCTCGATGCTCGCGACGCGCTCGTCATAGTCCTCCTGCGACATCCGGCCAAAGGCCTCCAGCGCCTTGTCACGGTAATAGGTCACGAGGGACTCCGTCTTGCTCCCGTCGCCCTCGAAGGCCGGGAACAGCCGATCCTCCTCGTACGCGCCGATATGGCTCAGCTGCCCGTCCATCACCTCCACCAGCGACGCCCGGATGCGGTCCGCCGCGGCGCCCTGCCCGGCCACCGGCAGTTCCACCTTGATCGACAGGTCCGCGTGGGCCGTCGAATCCTCGTAGTTCAACGTCTCGGTCACGAGGTCCTTCCCGCCGGAAGGACGGCACGCCGCGGCGGCCAGGACGGCCAGCCCGACGGCGAAGATCTTTCTCATCATTTTCATCGCTTGCATACCGCAAATGTTTGCAACCTCAAAGATAGCAATAACGGCTG
Source organism: uncultured Bacteroidales bacterium (assembly GCA_900320185.1). Classification (GTDB taxonomy): domain Bacteria; phylum Bacteroidota; class Bacteroidia; order Bacteroidales; family UBA932; genus Cryptobacteroides. The sequence goes on along the minus strand of ONRD01000010.1, from coordinate 891 downwards.
GTTCGTCCTATCATTTATTATTGTTAAATTTGGAGGACTTATCGATACAACCCTATGAAACTGGCAGAAGCATTGAATCAGCGGGCGGACCTGCAGAAGCGGATCGCCCAACTGCGCGAAAGACTCGCCAACAACGTCAAGGTCCAGGAGGGCGACCAGCCCGCGGAGAACCCTCAGGACCTCTTCCAGGAGCTGGACGACTCCCTGAAGCAGCTCAAGGACCTCATAGTCAGCATCAACCGCACCAACCAGGAAACGGTCTGGGAAGGGAAGACATTGACGGAAACGATCGCGGAGAAAGACACCCTGTCCCTGCACATCGCCACCCTCCGCTCCGCCCTGGACGCCGCGAACGTCCGCAGCGACCGCTACTCCCGCAACGAGATCAAGTTCGTCCGCACCGTCGACGTGAACGCCCTCCAGAAGCGGGTCGACGACCTCTCCCGCGACCTCCGTCAGCTGGACTCCCGGCTCCAGCAGGCGAACTGGACGACGGACCTCAGGTAACCTCGGGCAGGCGGACCCGAAAGAAAAAGCCGGGGCAGGGCGGGCACACCTCCGGACGGGAGGTAAAAACGTCCACTCTCACGTTAGGTGATCCGGGAAACGGAGCCGTTCCCACAGACAATGCATCGTATGGCTCAGCACCCCGCACAAGCGCACATTTCACCCCGCATTCCGCACTACCGCGTGCCGACTGCCCAGGCCACCTCCCCCACCCGGGGGAGGTTTTTTATCGTTATTTGATTTCCGGATGGTTACGTTCGTCGCGCTCATATCGGTCCAACGCCTCGGACATCAATTCCCGACCTTTCTCGATAATCTCCCCGGCCTGGGCGTATGCAGCCACTCCCTGGTAGGAGTCATAAGGAAGGCTCACCAGAATGTCAG
>ONRD01000020.1 GCA_900320185.1 uncultured Bacteroidales bacterium | reverse complement strand
GTTCAGCGCGTCGGCCGACTTGATGAACTCCGCCAGGTCCGCATCGGAGACATGGTAGTTCTGCATCTCGCCGGAGAAATACTGGTCATAGGCTGCCATGTCCACGAAGCCATGGCCTGAAAGGTTGAAAAGGATCGTCTTCTTCTCGCCTGTCTCCTTGCACTTGAGTGCCTCCCTGATGGTGGCGGCGATGGCATGGCAGGACTCGGGAGCAGGGATGATGCCTTCCGTACGGGCGAACAGGACGCCGGCCTTGAACGATTCAAGCTGCTCGATGTCGACTGCTTCCATGTAGCCATCCTTCATCAGCTGCGACATGATGACTCCGGCGCCATGGTAGCGGAGACCGCCGGCATGGATGGAGGCAGGCTTGAAACTGTGTCCGAGGGTGTACATGGGAAGCAGCGGAGTCATCCCGGCCTCATCCCCGAAATCATATTCAAACTTGCCCTTGGTCAGTTTCGGACACGAATAAGGCTCCGCCGCGATGAAGCGGGTCTTCGTGCCTTCCTGGATGTTGTGGCGCATGAAGGGATATGCGATGCCGGAGAAGTTCGACCCGCCGCCGAAGCAAGCTATGACGATGTCCGGGTACTCGCCTGTGAGGGCCATCTGCTTCTCGGCCTCAAGGCCGATTATGGTCTGGTGCAGGCAGACGTGGTTCAGCACGGAACCCAGTGCATATTTACAGTTGGGCGTGGTCATCGCCAGTTCTATCGCCTCGGAGATTGCGCATCCAAGGGATCCGCGGTCGTTGGGATTCCGGGTGATGATGTCCTTGCCGGCACGCGTCGACATCGACGGAGAAGGTGTGATGGCGGCCCCGAAAGTCTGCATTATCGAACGACGGTAAGGCTTCTGTTCGTAGCTGACCTTGACCATGTACACGGCACAGTCGATGCCGAACTTCTTGGTCGCATAGCTGAGGGCTCCGCCCCACTGGCCGGCTCCGGTCTCGGTCGTCAGGTTGGTCACGCCCTGCTCCTTGGCATAATAGGCCTGGGCAATGGCGGAATTGAGCTTGTGGCTTCCTGCCGGAGACACGCTCTCGTTCTTGAAAAAGATGTGGGCTGGGGTACCGAGCGCCTCTTCCAGTTCATATGCCCTGACGAGCGGGGTGCAGCGGTAGGCCGCATACTGCTCGCGGACCGCCTCCGGGATGGGGATCCATTCGTCGGTCTGGTTGAGCTCCTGGTCTGCGCAGGCCTTGCAGAAGATGGGGTAAAGGTCCTCCGGCTTCATCGGCTCGCGGGTGGCGGGATTGAGGAAAGGCAACGGCTTGTTGGGCATTACAGCCTGGATGTTGAAATAGTGCGTGGGAATCTCCGATTCCGGAAGCAAGTACTTTTTCTGTCTCATTTGTCTTGTTGTTTTATGGTTTGACTGTTATTGGGCGTAAAATGAAAAATGGCACGCTGTAAGTCAGCGTGCCACCTGTATCTGCCTGTTGGAGGGTAACTACGACGATCGACTTACAGCTTTCGACTGCAAGTGCGCCACCAGAAGAATCTGTCCGTCGTGTGTACCATCGCCAACAAATATGAGCAATTAGAATCTAAAATGCAAGCAAATCCGTCAGGAAATGAAGTTCGCCTGTACGAAAGCGTTCACTGCCACTGCGGCGAAGCCAAGGCAGATCAGCGTGGCGACAACCACTCCGATGACCTTCAGCCTCTTGAACCAGACCTGGTTGTTCCAGCCGACAGTCTGGAACATGGACCAGAACCCATGGCAGAGATGGAGCCAGATGGCGACGAACCATACCAGGTAGATAAGGAGCATCCACCAGGATCCGAAAGTGACCGTGAGGAGCTTGTAGGGATCGTTCTCGAAGTTTCCGACTCCGAAAAGCTCGGGCATCTGCATCTTTGCCCAGTAATGGCTCAGATGGAAGAACAGCAGGCCGAGGATCACGATTCCAAGGACGAACATGTTCTTGGAAGACCAGGAATCAGCGGCAGCGACGCTCTTCGACTCGTAACGCTTCAGTCCGCCGCGAGCCTTGACGTTCTTGTAGGAAATGATGCAGCCGTAAACGATGTGGACCAGGAATCCGAGGGCAAGGATGGGGACCATGATGTCGATGAAGGAAGTCGACATGAAGTCGCAGCCAAGCTTGAAGAGTCCGTCACCATGGGAGAATAGCGTGTCGTCGTCGGCTACTGCTCCGAATTTCCCGGTAAAGGAATCGATCACAGAAAAAAGGTTGATGGTAACGTGGAGGAGCAGGAAAACTATAAGGAAAGCACCGCTGACAGCCTGGATCAGCTTCCTGCCGATTGAATAATGGAATGCGTTAGCCATTGCCGTGCAATTTGATTGGTAGCGGGGGTGGGGCATGATCCCACGACCTCCGGATTATGAATCCGACGCTCTAACCAGCTGAGCTACCCCGCCGTCCTTTTTAAATAAAAGCACGGATTGCTTCTCGGCAGGAGTCCGTGCTTTGTTGAGATAGAAGGATTCGAACCCTCACTGACAGAGCCAGAATCTGTAGTGCTACCATTACACCATATCTCAATGGTTCCGAAACAGCGCTTCCACTGAAACGGGACTGCAAAAATAGAGATTAATCCTCAATTCCGCAAAATTTATTCTATTTTTTTCGCTTTATCAGCAGACAGAGGCCCAGGAAGGTGAACAACGCATTGAAAAGAAGCAGTTCGTAGGAGAACCTGTAACCGCCGAACCAGCGTTCCGAGTTGTACTGGAGGATGAAGCTGAGGACTGGCGAGAGCACCGCGACCAGGGGCACCCAGCGGTCGTGGACCTCCCTCTTGGTGAATATTCCGAAAGCGAACATCCCGAGGATGGGACCGTAGGTGTAGGAGGCCAGCTTGTACACGGCGTCGATCGCCGACTTGGTGTCCAGCAGGTAGAAGACGATTATCACCAGCCCCATCAGCACGGCCATCACGAGGTGCACCTTCTTCCTGGTGGACGCGACCTTCTCCTCGCTCTTCCCCGCGGTCCCGATGATGTCCACCGTGAAAGAGGTCGTCAGGGCGGTGAGGGCGGACCCTCCGGCTGAAAACGCGCACGACACAAGCCCAAGCACGAACAGGACTCCCACCACTGCCGGAAGGCTGCCTCCGGTGGCCACGGCAGGGAATATGGCATCTCCGGTCTCGGTAATCCCCTTCGTCCCCGCGAACACGTAGAGAAGGACTCCCAGGCAGAGGAAGAGGAATATCACCGGAATCTGCATCAGGCCGCTGGTTATCAGGTTTTTCCTCGAATCACGGGCATTCTTGCTGGAAAGGGTCCTCTGCATCATGTCCTGGTCCAGGCCCGTCATGGCGATGACGGTGAACACTCCGGCCAGGAACTGCTTCCAGAAATATTCGCCCGAATTGACGTCGTCGAAGAAGAATACCCGCGAGTAGTCGCTCTCGCCGATGGTGCTGCATATTCCCTTGAAGTCGAGGCCCATGTCCCGGGCTATGAAGACGATGGCAAGCACTATGGACGCGATCATGCACACGGTCTTGAGGGTGTCGGTCCAGATCACGGACTTCATGCCGCCCCTGTAGGTGTAAAGGAGCACTATCCCCACCGACACCGCGACGTTGAGCACGAAGGGCAGGCGGAGCGGAGTGAAAATCATCAGTTGAAGGGTGACGCACACGAGGAAGAGCCTCACCGCGGCGCCGAGGATCTTGGAGATGAAGAAGAACCAGGCCCCGGTCTTGTGGGAAGAGACTCCGAAGCGGTCGTCCAGGTACTGGTAGATGGAGACCATGTTCTTCTTGAAGAACACCGGGGTCAGCACGAAGGCGATCACCAGGTAACCGACGAAGAAGCCCAGCACCATCTGCATGTAACCCATCGCCGTACCTCCGACTCCGACCATCCCCGGCACGGAGACGTAGGTCACCCCGGACATGGGGGCCCCGACCATGGCTAGTGCCACGACCCACCACGGCGCCTTGCGGCCGCCGTTGAAGAATCCGGCGTTGTCGGAGTTCCTGGAAGAGATCCACGACACTGCGAACATGACGGCGAAATACGCCAGCGCAGTGAATATTACAACCCAAGGAGACATTTCATTCCAATATTATCAAACCTGACCGTCCCTGTCAATCAAGACCGTCGCCCAGACTTCGCATCCTTCCCCACGGCCGACGAAGCCGAGCCTTTCCGTGGTGGTGGCCTTCACCGAGACCCGGGCCGTCCCGATGCCGAGGATACCGGCAAGGCTCTCGCGCATGGAATCGATGTAGGGACGAAGCTTCGGGGCCTGGAGGGCGATGGTAATGTCCACGTTGACCGTCGTGTAGCCCTCGGCGGAGAGCATCCTTGCGACCTCCGAGAGGAGCAGGCGGCTGTCGATGCCCTTGAAACGCGGGTCGCTGTCCGGGAAATGCTGCCCGATGTCGCCCAGGGCGGCCGCACCGAGGAGGGCGTCGCAGAGGGCGTGTATGGCCACGTCACCGTCGGAATGCGCGACAAAACCCGCCGGGCTGTCCACGGAGACTCCGCACAGCCTCATCGGCAACCCCTCCGCGAGGGCATGGACATCATAACCGTTACCTATTCTCATACCGCTGTCTTTACTGCAAACTTACACAAAAAACGAATCTCCTGCAAAAAGACATTTTTATTGCTATCTTTGCCTCATGAGATACTTTGTAAGGGCTGTCAAATACTTCATCTACTTTTCCCTGATCTTCGCCCTGATCATCCTTGTCCTCGTACTCCTGGGGCTGGCCGGCCAAGACCAGGGGGGAATCCTGAGGGACGGCTGGAAGTCGGTTGGCCAGATCGCCTTCCTCTTCGGGGCCGTGGCGGCGTTCTACCCCAGGCTCGGCTTCACCACCAGGAAAGTGGAGACAGGGGAAGGAGACGTGCGCGGCAAGATAGTCGAAGTGATGGAATCGAGAGGCTACCGCATCGAGACAGAAGACGGAGGGACAATCACTTTCAGGCTTCGGAACAAGCTGAACGCCATTACCAGGATGCTCGAGGACAGGATCACTTTCACCCGTACGGCGACAGGCTACGACGTGGAAGGCCTTACGAAAGACGTGGTGAGGGTAGCCGGAAACCTTGAATACAATCTCGGGAAACAGGAACAATAACCCAATATTACGGTCATGGAAGAAGAATTCAAGACTGTCATCACCCTGAATGACGCCGTCAGCGCGCAGATGGTCGCGGCGATGCTGATGGACAACGGAATCCCGGCCGCAGTGTTCGGCGCGGACTCCACGGCTCTGACCAACATGGTCGGCAACATTGATGTCAAGGTCAATGCCGCCGACTATGACGCAGCCATGGAACTCATCAATTCTCCAGGCGAAGAACTGCCTGAAGAAGAAGAGCTTCCGGAAGAATAATGTATCATCTCGGAGAGATCATCTCTCTCGCGGTAGCGGTTTCGTGGACCTTCTCGGCATGGTACGCCGACAAGGCCAGCCGCCGCATAGGGTCGATGGAGACCAACGTCATCCGTCTGGTCCTGGCTGCCATATTCCTGGGGCTGCTGCTTTGGGTGACCGTCGGCCGCCCGTATCCTGTCCATGCAGACGGAAAGGCCTGGTTGTGGCTGGCGCTTTCCGCCTTTGTCGGGTACGTTTTCGGCGACTGGTGCCTTTTCAACTGCTATGTCTGCATAGGACCAAGGTTCGGACAGCTGCTGATGACCCTGGCCCCTCCCAGCGCTGCGATCGCCGGTTGGGTCCTCCTGGGGGAATCCCTTTCCTGGAAATCCTGGCTCGCAATGGCCGTCACCCTCGGCGGCATCGCCATATCCATCCTCAACAAAGGAGAAGGGCACCACTTCAACCTTTCCCTGCCCGCCAGGGGAATCCTGCTCGGGGCGGGAGCGGGGATCGGGCAAGGCGTAGGCCTGGTCCTCAGCAAGGTCGGGATGGAACACTACTCGGCGGCGATCCCTGCCGGTGCAGGGGATGCCGTCACCGGCATGCTGCCGTTTGCATCGACCATGATAAGGGCTATAGTAGGAGGTGCAGGATTCCTCATCCTGCTGAGCCTCCAGAAAGGCATGGGGCGCCTGAAGGAAGCCGTCCATGACGGGAAAGGGATGAAATATGCGACCCTCCTGACCATCTTCGGACCTGCCCTGGGAGTGTCCCTGTCGCTGATGGCGGTACGCTACGCCGACGCGGGGATAGCCTCCACCCTGATGGCTCTCACCCCCGTACTCATAATCATCCCGGACACCCTGGTCAACAAGCACCCGGTGAAGCTGAAGGAGATGGTGGGCGTGGCGGTCACCATGCTTGGTGTAGCGATGTTCTTCCTCCTTTAGGGATATCAAGCCTGCCTGACGACTTCCGCCCCGGTGCAGAGCGCGTCGTAGAACTCTTTCCCGAAAGCATCGGTCAGCGGTCCGCGGAGGAATTCATAGACCCTAGTCCCGTCACGCTTCCCCTTCTCGAAGGCAGCGGCGCAGATGTCCCACCGGTGGAGATTCAGCGCGATGGTCCCGTTGGAAAGCTTCTTGACGCGGATAGGATACAGCCTGCAGGAAATGGGTTTGTTGAACTTGCAGCCGCCGGAAAGGAAACACCTTTCTATGGCACAGAAACAGCTCCCGTCTTCGCCGAAGGTAGTGTAGGCGCATTCCTCGCTTCCATCCACGACCGGGGTGACGAGGTCGCCGTCCCTGTCGATGGAGAAGAAGCCTTCCTTTTCCGCCTTGGCCCTTCCCCGGGGGCTCATCAGGGGCGAGAAGGAATCATAGTCTTCCTCCAGCTGGCCGGGCTCATGTTCCTCAAGCGGCGCACCGCTGTCTCCTATGATGCAGCAGGCGCCCTTGCAGGCCTGATAGTCGCAGGCGAACCACTCGGTAAGGACATCCTCGCTGACAAGGATGTCCCCGATCTGGAGGATCGTTCCGAACCTATTCCTTGACGACATACTCGATTCTTATTCCTTCGGAAAGCGCCTGGTAGATCTGCTGGACGTTGGCGGCAGTGACGCTGCCGATCCTGGCGTTGTAGTTGGTCAGGACATCCTTCCCATAGGTATAACGCATCAGTATGGCGTCGACATACCCCTGCGGGTCGGCGAGGACGGATGTGTAGCTGTTGGTCAGGAGCGACTTGCAGGCCTGGAGCTCCGCCGCCGGTATAGGGTTCTTGAGGATGTCGTCTATGGCCTTCCGGGCATCGAGGAGAGCCTTGCGCGGATGGTCCTCTCCCCCGGCGATCGCCTTCGGCAGGCCGGCGTCGGGAACAGGCGAGCAAGTAAACACCAGCTCACCTCCTTCGAGAGGGTATATTCCGTAATTCTCATCCATCGCGACGCTGAAGCCGACGGCCCCCATGGCCCCCGTCACCGCTCTCTTCAGGGCGAGGCTGGCGATGCGGAACGCCATGTAGTTCTCCGTGGTGAACGGCTTTGTGAAAGCCATCCCTATCATGACGCGGGTCGGGGTACCGGGCATGGAGTAGGAAGTCGATCCCGAGCCCAGCTTATAGGAGACCGGAGTACGGCCCACGACAGTCTTCGTGGTCCTGAAGCCTCCCAGGTACATGGCAAGCTTCTTCTGGGTGGCATCGTAGCCCAGGTCGCCGGCGAGCACAAGGACTCCGTCGTTGACCCTGATGAACTCGCTGTTGAAATAGCCGAGCGCCTTAGCATAAGTCTGGTCGGTAAGGCCCGAAGGGGTCTTCACCGGAGAATACATGTAATCCTTGTGCATCAGGCTGTCCAGGAAGGCCGGCTTCAGGCTCGAGGCCTGGGCCCTCCGGTAGGTGACGAAGGCGGCGTTGTCCGGCTTCCTTTCATCGGCGAGAGACAGGAGGCCCTTCATCAGGAGGTCGAGGCGGTTGGAAGGGGCCTCGCCGTAAACCCTCAGGTCCGCTCCGCTCACCTGGTACTTCATCTCGATCCCGTTGATGTTCATCAGCCTTATGAAGTCCTTGCCGGACATCCCGGCGACGCTGCAAAGGGAGAGCATGTCGGAGAAGAAGGCGCCTTCGCCCTTCCCGAGGTCGCGGACCATGGTATAGCCGCCGCGTATCATCAGGGAATATGCGAACCTGCCGGGGGTTGCCAGCTTCTTGTAGATGACCTTCATCCCGTTGGCATAGGTCCAGGTCTCCCCGCCGGAGACGAACTCGCTTTCCGCGTTCTTGAACTTGGTCTTCCCCTTGCCGTTCCACAGCCTGGAGGTGTCGGCGGCGTTGACGGACCACTGGTAGGTGCGGGTGTCCAGCATGGCCACCGAGTTCCACATCGCCTTGAAGAGCAACTCGTAGGAGAGGACCCCATATTCCTCCGGAGTCCCGGTCCAGCTGACGGACATGTTGTCGGTGTCCGAAAGTATGGCGGAGATGTAGTTGTTGAACAGCCGGGCTTCCGTGTCGGCATCCATGGGCCTGGAGATCAGGAACTTGACCTTGGTGTCCGTGGAGGCGAGGTCGGAGCCGTAGAGGTACGACGAGATGCACTGGCGCACCAGGTCGTCATTGCTCCGCGGATGCCCGAGGCGGGATATCACCGTGGACTTCGCCGTCCTGTACTCGTCCCCGTCCACTCCCCGCGAACCGATTTCGGAAAGGACGGAGGCCACGGCCAGGGTCGCCTGCACCAGCTGGTCGGGGGAAGTGACGACCTCCACCGTAAAACGCTCGTCGCCGGAAGTCTCTGCGCTGCCGAGGCAGGTCGTCGCGAGGTCGAGGGCGGGGATGCCCCGTTCCGAGAAGACCTCCCCGAGGCGGTTGTCCACAATCTCCTTGAGTTCAAGGGCATACAGCCGGGAGATGAAAGGCTGGATGGTGTTCATCTGCGCATCAGGGGTCCTCGGGGAGCGGAATTCCACCTTCAATGAAGGCCTGGCCGACTCCGTGAAGGAATAGAGAGTCCCGTCCGACGGCTTGAATGAATATGCTTCTTTCGTGTAGCCCGGATTCCTGGAAGGGACCATCATCGAGAACACCTTCATCCTCTCCAGGAGGGCGGCGGGCGTGATGTCACCGGCAATTACCACCGCATGCTGGCACGGCTGGGCGGCGATCAGGTCGAAAAGCAGGAGAAGGGTGGTGTCGGAGGCGGCCTGGTCGAAGACCGGGACATCGTCGAACCGGTACACCGTGTTGCCTCCGCCATAGGTCATGTAACCTTCAGGACGGCAGCCTATGCCCTTCCTTGAAAGGAAACGGTATGGTATGGTCTTGTTGAAATGGGGAAGGCTTACCAGTTCTTCCCTTGATGCAAGGGTATCGCTGCAGCCCTTCCTCACGAGGGCGAAATCGGCAACCCCCTTGGTTGTGGAATTAGTTACAAGATAATATGTTATCCCATTCTGCAACGTCCCCGTCGACACCGCACCGTCTTTCTGCAGAGCAGGCAGGTTCTGGGCTGGCACGCTTATTGAAAATCCAAGCAGGACGAAGCACAGGACGATTTTATAAAAGTAACTCATCACTCACACCCCCTTTATGCAAAAATAGCGAATAATGTGACAATAACGCAAATATTTATTAAATTTGTCGTCACGGCTTCGATTGAACGCAAACAACATAACTTCATAAAACGATGAAAAAATTTATTCTCGCCCTCGCGGCAATGGTTTTGACCGCCGGTTTGATCTCCGCACAGGACATGGCCCAGGCCACTGAACTTGCGAAGAACGGCAACGACGCGCTCGGTGCACAGAACTACACTGAAGCTCTGAACTACTTCCAGCAGGCCCTCGACATGGCAACTCAACTCGAAGGAGACGAAGCGGCCGCCCTCGTCGAGCAGTGCAAGGGTATCATCCCCAACATCGCCCTCGAAATCGCCAAGGATCTCATCAAGGACAAGAAATACGAAGAGGCAGCCTCGAAGATCGATGAAGTGAAAAAGATCGCCGAAGAATATGAAGTCTTCGATGTCTATGACACTGCAGACAAGTTCCTGCCCCAGATCTGGAAGATGAAAGCGAACGACGCCTTCAGCATCAAGGACTACGCTGCTGCCGTCGAATCGTTCGAGAAGGCCTACGCCATCGACACCACCGACGCCAAGACAGCCATAACCATCGGCCAGCTCTACAGCCAGCTCGGCAACAACGAGAAGGCTCTCGAAGCTCTGCAGCATGCCGCATGGAACGGCCAGGAGGCACAGGCCAAGAAGCTCATGTCCAATGTATTCCTGAAGGAGGCCCAGGCCGCCCTTAAGGGCAACAAGCTCGCCGAATGCATCAACGCAGCCAAGAAGGTCAACGAAATCGCCGAGAACGCCAACGCCTACAAGCTCATGGCAAGCGCTTCCCAGAAACTCGGAAAGACCTCCCAGGCCATCGAGAGCTATGAGAAGTACCTCGAGCTGAATCCCTCCGCCCAGGACGCCAACGGCATCTACTTCACCATCGCAGCCCTCTACCAGGGCCAGAAGAACAAGGCAAAGGCCATCGAGTTCTACAAGAAGGTTGCCAATGACGCCAAGTACGGAGCCTCTGCAAAGCAGCAGATCACAGCCCTGAGCAAATAATGACAGACCTTGAACTTCTTGCTCCTGCAAGAAACGCCGACATCGGCATCGCGGCAATAGACTGCGGTGCCGATGCTGTGTATATCGCGGGCCCGGCCTTCGGGGCCCGCCAGGCCGCCGGAAACTCCATGGAAGACGTCCGGCGGCTGTGCGCGTACGCCCGCAGGTACGGAGCAAGGATATTCCTCACCCTGAACACCATACTTTACGACGAAGAGCTCCCTGCGGCCCGGAGGATACTCGAAGAGGCCGAGGATGCAGGGGTGGATGCCATAATAGCCCAGGACCCGGCCGTTCTCAAGATGACCGGACTCCCTGTCCACGCATCCACGCAGTGTGCGATACGCACCCCGGAAAGGGCAAGGTTCCTGGAAGACCTCGGGTTCTCGCGGCTCGTCCTCGAAAGGGAAATGTCACTGGAAGAGATCGTCGCGATACGCAAGGCCGTCAGCTGCGAGCTGGAATTCTTCGTACACGGGGCACTGTGCGTCTGCTACAGCGGAAACTGCTACCTCTCCGAGCATATCGCCGGAAGGAGCGCCAACAGGGGCGCATGCATCCAGGCTTGCCGCTCGCTCTACGACCTCGTGGACGACACCGGGAAGGTGCTGGTGAGGAACAAGGCCCTCCTGTCGCTCAAGGACTACAACCTCTCGGAAAGGCTTGGCGACCTTGCCGGATCAGGAATCTGCTCCTTCAAGATCGAAGGCCGCCTGAAGAACATTTCCTATGTCAGGAATGTCACCAGGTATTGTTCCGCCATGCTCGACACCCTGGTCGGGGAACATCCGGAATCGTTCAGGAGGTCCTCGTTCGGCATGGTTGAAGGAGGATTCACACCCGATCCTGACAAGACCTTCAACAGGGGCTACACGCAACTGTACCTGGACGGGAAGAGGAGCGGATGGTCGTCCATGGAGGCGACAAAATCGATGGGGGAAGCCATCGGGACCGTGACCGGAGTCAAGACAAACCCCGGCAAGGGCAATCAAGGAAGTATCCGGATCGAAGTAAGGCTGGACCACCCTTCCACCACCCTCAGGAACGGAGACGGATTCTCCTTCGTTTCCGGGGACAGGAACGAGATTGTCGGATTCAGGGGCGACGTCTGCACCGGTTCGTCGATAATCTGCAAGGATGTACCCGGAATCCACCCCGGAGCCAGGCTGTTCAGGAACATGGACGCCGCCTTCGAGAAAGAGCTGGAAGGCAACCTGCCCTCCCGAAGGATTCCGGTGGGCGTCAGGATCAAGGTCCTGGATGAAGGCGGGGAAAGGATCCTTAGGATAGAGGCCGCGAGCCAGGACGGAAGGACCGCAGGGACGGTCCTGCACGCCGGGGACGTGACCGCCTCGAACCAGGAAAGGATGAAGGCTCTCTTCGCTTCTCAGGTTTCGAAAGCCTCCGGAATCTTCTCCTTCCGGCTTGAATCCCTGGAATCCGAAGACGGGTCCCTGCCCCTGCTCCCTGCATCTGCGCTAAACTCGATCCGGCGCGACCTTGCCGTGAAGCTTGACGGGGCGCCTTGCCCCAAGCGCCCGATGAAGGCTGCCGGAGCCCGCATCGACGACGGAAAGGCCGTATTCAGTGGCACCGCCACCTACAAGGAGAACATCGCCAACCACGTCACGGAGTCCGTCTACAAGAAAGCCGGGGCCTCGTCGGTCGAGCCCGCATTCGAACTGGGCCATCCTCACGGAGCGGAACTTATGCGGACGCGCTACTGCATCCGGTACGAACTTGGTCTCTGCCCCGTCAGGCAGGGAGCCGCCGCACCGCGGCCCCTGATACTTGTCAACAACGGCAGGAGTTACTCCCTGGACTTCGACTGCAAGCATTGCGAGATGGTCCTCCGCGCAGCCGGCCCGCGCGAAGCGTCTGGCATGATGCCGCCCTCGCGTCAGTGACAGCCCTGCCTGGACAGACAAATCAAAACCGTCATCGAACCGTTCCATTTTATAACTATGTCATGAAGAAGATCCTGGTTATCTTGGCAACCGTATCAATACTGGCTACCGGTTGCAGGCAGGGAGGAAAACCTGTCACCCCTTCCACCCGCTGGACACCGGAAGAAGCAACCGCATGGTATGCCGAACAGGGCTGGCGTTCAGGTTGCAACTACGTCCCCGCGACGGCCGTCAACCAGATAGAGATGTGGAGCGCCGACACCTACGACCACGCCCAGATCGACAAAGAGCTGGGATGGGCCGGGGAACTGGGCTTCAACACGATGAGAGTATTCCTGAGCAGCGTGGTCTGGAGCCACGACGCGGAAGGGCTGAAAAGGCGCATGGACGATTTCCTGGATATTTGCAAATCCCACGGGATCAAGCCCTTCTTCGTCTTTTTCGACGACTGCTGGGATCCGGAATCCTCCTATGGTCCGCAGCGCGCCCCCGTACCCGGCAAGCACAACTCCGGTTGGGTCAAGGACCCTTCCAAGTCTCTCAGGGCGGACACCACCTCCTTGTTCCCCATGCTTGAAGCATATGTAAAGGATATCGTCGGATCGTTCCGGAACGATGACAGGGTGCTGATGTGGGACCTCTACAACGAACCCGGAAACGGAAAATTCGGGAACGAATCCCTCCCGCTGCTCAGGAACGCCTTCAAATGGGCGCGTGAAGCGGGCAACACCCAGCCGCTGACCTCGGGCATCTGGACGACCGACCTCAAGGACCTCAACCGGGCCCAGCTCGATCTCTCGGATGTCTCCTCCTACCACGGCTACGGCCCGGCTCTCGTGCATAGGGCCGCGTATGACACCCTTTCCCTTCTTGGCAGGCCTGTCTTCTGTACCGAGTATATGGCCCGCAAATTCGGAGGCACCTTCCAGGACAACCTTCCCGTGATGAAGGAATTGAACATTTCTGCCATCAACTGGGGCTTTGTGGCCGGGAAGACCAACACCAACTTTGCCTGGGACGATCTCCGGCCTGACGGGAAAGAGCCGGAACTGTGGTTCCACGACATCATCCGCCAGGACGGGTCGCCCTTCAGCGAAGAGGAGATCGCCTGCATAAAGCAGGTCAACGGCGTTGCGGAAAAGGATCCGCAGTAACCTCCGTTACACGGCGGTCCTGCGGATTGCACGGCTAGTCGATGGTGAAAGTGACCGACGTGTCCCCGAACCTGTTGGGAGCCCCGTTGTACTTCTCGAAATAGTTCCTCGACAGCTTGCCGCGCCACACGATGTCATCGTTGCGGTGCAGCGGGAACTCGATGTCGAAGCCATAGGCCTTGGACTTGATCTTCACTGAGCCCGAAGCCTTCCAGGTCGTCCTTGGGCCTCCGTCGTCTTCGACCATCAGGAAGGCGCATTCGTCCAGCTGCGGGGTCCATTCCGAAACCAGGATGGAGTTGAAACGGAGGAAGGTACCCACCTGCTTCCTTTTCACTTTTATCATGAAATCCGTTATCTCCGGGCTGTACGCCCTGAGGTCGGCAGCCACGGCTGCGGTGAAGCTTTCTATCGAGCCGCACTTTATGAAGAACTCACTTCCGCCGCTGTACCACGGGTCATACTGCTTGTGGGTCTTGAATTCCTTGATCTTAAGGGTCTTGATAGAGGTTGCAGACCTTGTCGCCGGAACCTTGGAAGGTGCCCCTCCGCCCAGCCGCTCCACCATCTGGGGAGTAAGGTAAGAGGCATCGTCGTTATGGTTGACGACCCAGACCGGATGGGTCATCGCATAGTCCTCGTCGACGGTGAACTGCCTGATTATCCACGATCCGTTTGTCAGCTGCTCCCTCAGGAAACCGGTGCTGACTCCCGAATCGTTCCCTGGATCGAAGGTTATCACCGGAATGGTCTCCCCGTCCCAGTCCTCGCAACAGGGCCAGTAGATCTGGAGCCCCGACTCCTTGAGGGCTTCCTGGAATGAAGAGGCCCTGGTGGGGGCATGGTCCTCCGCAAAGCTTGAGATGTAGAGCCGCAGCGGTTCAAGGTACTTCCCTTCCGCGGCCCTGGTCCGCAGCAGTGCATCTCCGACTCCGGCGCCCGGAGATTCCATGACGTCCCTGAAGGTGTACTCTTCATCGTAGCCGTTGGCCGAAGATGCCATGGCGGCATCCCACACTTCCTTTACCTGCTCGATGCCGAAGTCCAGGGAAGCAAGCATGGATGCGATGCCATAGGGGGTCATTTCCACTTCCCCGCCGGCCTCAGGGCCGGCTTCCGGAACTTCCGGAGAGACCATGGCGGATGGAACGTCGATCTTTGAATCACAGGCTGTGAATACCGGCTGGCACAGGGCCGCGAGCGCCGCCACCACCGGTGGCAGCAAGCTCATCTTTGTTTTGAAATTTTTCATTTTGAACGAGTTAAGGTTTACGGTCACAAAAAAACTGTTTCCGGGTACAAAGAGAAACAAAAATAGCCGTAGGATGAAATATTCCACGGCTATTTTTAAAAACCTCGCACCCTCTGGCCTGCAGGGCCTATCTTGAATAATGGACGAAGCGGTTTCTGTCGTAAAAATCCTTGACTGTCTCGGTAACGGTGAACCCTGCCTCCCTGAAAACCGCCTCGGTCTCCTTCCCAAGCCTCTCGTTTATTTCCGTCATCCCCTTGCCCTCGGGAGCCAGGTACCTGGCCGACCAGGCAGCCACGGCGCGGTGGAACACCAGGGGATCCCCGTCTGGGACGAAAAGGGCGGTGGCCGGCTCGTAATTGAGGACATTGACCCTCATGTCCTTCTTCTCAGACTCCATTATGTACGGAGGATTGCTGAGTATGAGGTCGAATTCCCCATGGCCGAAGTCCTGTTCCGTGTCAAGGATGTCGGAGATCAGGAACTGGGGCGACACGGCATGGGTCTCCTTCATCCTGGACGAGAAATCCTGGGCCATCGCCACCTTTATCGCCTCTTCGGAGATGTCGACACCTATTACTTCAGCTCCCGGGATGTTCAGGGCCACGGTCCAGGCAATGCAGCCGGAACCGGTGCACAGGTCAAGGATCCTCACCGGCCTTGCCGACTTCCCGTAGGCTTTCCTCTGCCTGGCTATCCGGGACCCGGCCTTGATCGCCTCGCGGCAAAGCAGTTCGGTCTCCGGACGCGGAATAAGGACGGACGGACATACCTTGAAGTCAAGTCCGCAGAATTCAGTGCTTCCGATGACGTACTGGACAGGCTCGCCTGCTTCGAGACGGGCGAGGTCCGCCATCAGGGGTTCCACGAACTTGTCCTTGATGGTGTAGCCCGGTTCAACGATGTGGGTATAGCTCTTGGTTCCGATGCGGCTTTCGCAGACCATCAGCATTATGCTGCGGGCCTCGGCGGTGGGATAGAGGTGTTCAAGGCGTGATATGCCCTCCTTCAGGAAATCCTTCAGCAGCATCGGGTCAGGAATTCTCGATGATCTGGGTGAGGAAGTCCGTTATGTCCATCCCGGCGGTACGGATCATCTTCGGCACCAGAGAGGCGCTTGTCATTCCGGGAATAGTGTTCACTTCCAGGAAATAAAGCCCTTCGTCGGAGGCGATGTAGTCGATGCGGACCACGCCTGCACAGCCCAAATGTGAATATATCTTCCTGCTGGTGGACTGCACCTCGTCGCGGAGCTCGTCGGGAATAGGCGCAGGACAGATCTCCCGGCTGTTTCCATTGTATTTGGCGTCATAGTCGAAATAGTCGTTGTCGGTGACTATCTCGATGACGGGCAGAGCTTTGACACCTTCGGCATCGGCATAGGCGGCACAGGTGAGTTCACGGCCGACGATGCCCTGTTCGATGATAGCCATGGGCCCCTCGGAGAAGGCGAACTCGATCGCCTCCTTCAAGTCTTCGGCTTTCCGGACTTTGGTGATGCCGAAACTGGAGCCGCCATCCGTAGGCTTGACGAACACCGGGAAACGGAGCGTACCGACCACCTTCTCTACCGTCTCATCCAAGTCCATTCCGCTGCGTACGAACACAGAGGGAGCCGTCTTGACAAAATCGACGTCGCGCAGGTAGCTCTTGCAGGCGAACTTGTCGAATGCTACCGCTGAGACGAAGGCGCTGCAGCTGCTGAAAGGGACGCCGAGCATCTCGAGATAGCCCTGGAGCAGGCCGTTCTCTCCGGGATAGCCGTGCTGCATTATGTAGGCATAGTCGAACTTGACCTTCTCGCCCAGCACCTTCACTGAAAAGTCGGTCTTGTCGATCTCCGGCCTGGAGCCTTCCGGGAAGGGGATGCGCATCGCATCCTGCTTCTTCATGGCCACCAGCTGCCATTTCCCGAACCTGGCGAAAATCTCGTAAACGTCATAGCGTGTCCCGTCGATGCGGGATGCGGTGAACTCGCCGCTACGGCAGGAGACCTCCCACTCGGAGGAGTCGCTTCCATAGATGACTGCGATCTTCTTGTACTTGCCCATGTCTATTCAAAGTAATATTCTTCCTTCTTCTCGACCTCTTCCGAGACCGGGTCCTCCTCGTTTCCGGTACAGCCTCCGTTCACAAGCGTCGAAGGCACGATGAAATGGTCGTCCGGAGTGACTCCGAGAGTACCGTCATTCCACACCTTCCTGAGGAATATTCCGAATGTCGGAAGGGACATGTGGGCGCCCTGGCCCAGGGCCGTCGCCTGGAAATGGACCTGCCGGTCCTCGGCGCCCGTCCAGACTCCGGCCACCAGGGTAGGAGTGTAGCCGATGAACCAGCCGTCGGCGTTGTCGTTCGTGGTTCCGGTCTTTCCGGCTATCTCGCCCATCAGGTTGTAGCGGTAGCGCAGGCGGCTTCCGGTTCCGGCCTGCACCACGCTCATCATCATGTCCATCATCTCGTAAGCAGTGTTCTCGCTGATGGCGTCGCGCTTGCGGTTGGAGAACTCGGTGATCACGTTGCCCTGGTTGTCTTCTATCCTTGTGACGCACAGGGGGGTTATGTAGACTCCCCTGGAGGGGAAGGTGTTATAGGCTGCCACCATCTCCCAAAGGCTCAGGTCGGCCGCTCCGACGCAGAGGGCGGGGACAGCTTCGACATGGGTCTGGATCCCCATCTTGCGCATCATCCTCACCATGGCTGTCGGTCCAAGCTGCTTCATCAGGTAGGCCGAGATGTTGTTGGACGAATTCGTAAGCCCCCATTTCAGGGACACCGACTTGCCTATCCACTGCTGGCTGTCGCCGCTCCTGGGGGACCAGGTACCTCCCGGTATCGAGATGGTCTGCGGGACGTTGATGACCTTGTCGCAGGGAGTCATGCCTTCCTGCATGGCCAGGGTGTAGAGGTAGGGCTTGATGGTGGAACCTACCTGCCTCTTGCCCTGGCGGACGTTGTCGTACTTGAAGTAACGGTAGTTGGGTCCGCCCACATAGGCCTTCACGTGTCCGGTGACAGGCTCTATCGCCACGATCGCCGTACGGAGGAGGGACTTGTAGTAACGGATGGAATCGTCAGGGGTGAGGGTCGTGTCGCAGTAGCCTTTGGAGTTGTAGGCGAAAACCCTCATCGGAACCGGTTCCTTGAAGGTCTGGAGGATCTCCTCCTCCGTCATCCCGTCCTCCTTGAGGGCGCGGTAACGGCTGCTCCACTTCCTCGCATTCTTCATCACCCTCTCCCGGGTCGCGGCGTCGATGTCGTTCGAGAAGGGCTTGTTGCGCTTGCTCCTGAGGTCCTTCTGGAAATCTTTCTGAAGGGCGGCGAGACGCTCTACCACAGCCTCTTCCGCATATTGCTGCATCTTCGAGTCGATGGTCGTGTAGATGCGGAGTCCGTCACGGTCGAGGTCGTACTTCGAGCCATCGGACTTCTGGTGCTTCTCCAGCCACCCGTAAAGTTCGTCGGTGGCCCAGGCCAGGGAATCCGCCGAATATTCCTCGCGGTAGGTGTAATCCGACCTGCGGGGCTTCTTGGCCGACATCTGGCGGCGCAGCATGTCCCTGAAATAAGGGGCGTGGCCGGCATTGTGGTCCTGCACCTCATAATTCAGGTAGATGGGAATCTCCCGTATCGAATCCCTCTGCTCCGGGGTGATGAACTCGGACTTGGCCATCTGCCCAATCACGAAGTTCCTCCTCGCAAGCGCCTTGTCCGGATTGAGCACCGGGTTGTAGCGGGTGGGCTTGTTGAGCATCCCCACGAGCATGGCGCTCTCTTCGACCGTGAGGTCGATGGGGAGCTTCCCGAAAAAGGTCTCAGCGGCAGAGCGGATCCCGTAGGCGGAACTTCCGAAGAATATGCTGTTGAGGTACATCGTCACAATCTCCTCCTTCGTGTAGTCCCTTTCTATCTTGACGGCGGTGATCCACTCCTTGAGCTTCGTCCAGACCATCACTGCCTGCCACGCTCCGGGGAAACTGCTGTTCACTTCCGGACGGGGGTACAAGGTCTTTGCAAGCTGCTGGGTGATGGTGGAACCTCCGCCCTGGCTGGAATTGCGCATCAGTATGGTCTTGACAAGGACACGCCCAAGGCCCTTGAAATCTATTCCGGAATGCTTGTAGAAGCGGGCGTCCTCGGTGGACACGGCGGCGTTCACGATATTCGGGGAGAGTTCGTCGTAGCTCACGAAAGTCCTGTTCTCGATGTGGAACGTGGACAGCACCACTCCGTCGGCCGAAATGACCTGGGTGGCGAGCTTGCTCTCAGGATTCTCGAGTTCCTTGAAAGATGGTATGTCGGCCAGCGCCCAGACCAGAAGGATGAGCACCAGGACCAGCAGGATCGGACATAAAAGAATGATCCAGAACCATTTTACTATTTTTTTCTGTTTCGCTTCAGTCATAATAGAGACAAATTTATAACAAAATTTGGAAAATTGCCCGTTTTGTGGTTTACTTTGCAGGCTGAAACTGAAAACTTCAGTTGAAAAACTTGCGAAAGAGAACATTATGGCAGACAATCTGGTAATAGTAGAGTCTCCGACCAAGGCAAAGACCATTGGTTCATTCCTCGGGAAAGACTTCAAGGTGATGTCCAGTTTCGGGCACATCAGGGACCTTCAGGACAACAAGTTGAGCGTGGACGTGCAGAAGGGTTTCACTCCTGAATATGTCATACCCGCGGACAAAAGGAAGGTGGTCGCAGAGCTCAAGAAGGCCGTCCAGTCGGCAAAGACTGTCTGGCTTGCATCCGATGAGGACCGCGAAGGGGAAGCCATCTCATGGCACCTGTTCGAGACCCTGGGGCTGGACAAGGAGAACACCAAGAGGATAGTCTTCCATGAAATCACGAAGAACGCCATCCTGAAGGCCGTGGAGACCCCCAGGGACATAGACCTCAACCTTGTCAACGCACAGCAGGCACGCCGCATACTCGACCGCCTGGTCGGTTTCGAACTGTCTCCGGTGCTCTGGAGGAAGATCCAGCCGAAGCTTTCGGCCGGAAGGGTCCAGTCCGTGGCGCTCAGGCTCGTGGTGGAGCGGGAAAAAGAGATCATGGCCTTCAATAACGAGGCCTACTACCGGATCGAAGCGGTGTTCCACCCTGAAGGATATCCAGCAGGGGTGAAGGTGAAAGCGACCCTGGACACCAGGTTCGGGACTAAGGAGGATGCCCTCTCGTTCCTCGAGGACAGCATCGGAGCCAGGTTCACCATCTCCGGGATGGAACAGAAGGAAGCCCCCCGCTTCCCCGCCGCCCCGTTCACGACCTCGACGCTCCAGCAGGAGGCCGCCAGGAAACTCCACTTCCCCGTCAGCCAGACCATGAAGGTCGCGCAGCAGCTTTACGAGAGGGGTATCATAACCTACATGAGAACCGACTCCGTCAACCTGTCGGCCCTGGCGATAAGCTCCGCAAAGGCTTACATCTGCGGCGCCTTCGGTGAGGAATATTCCAAGCCGAGGCAGTTCCGCACCCACAGCAAAGGAGCGCAGGAAGCACATGAGGCCATACGTCCCACCGACATCCGCAACATCGACATAGAAGGCTCGGCCCAGGAGAAGAAACTCTACAACCTGATCTGGAAGAGGACGGTCGCCTCGCAGATGGCCGACGCGAAAGTGCTCTACACCAACATGAAGATATCCTCCGACAAGAGGAGCGAGAAATTCAGCGTGCAGGCTACAAGGATCCTTTTCGACGGATTCCTCAAGCTCTACATGGAAGGTTCCGACGACCAGGATTCCGGCCTCGACGAGCAGAACATCCCCGACCTTAAGACCGGCGACGTGATGGAAGACAAGGGAATGAAGGCCGAGTGCAAGTTCACCGCCGCCCCTCCCAGGTATTCCGAAGCCACCCTCGTCAAGAAGCTCGAGGAGCTCGGGATCGGCCGTCCTTCCACATATTCCCCGACGATAGAGACCCTGACGAAGGGCCGCGGCTACATAGCCAGGGGCGACAAGGAAGGCAGGAAGGTCGAGGTAACCGACATGGCCGAGAAGGACGGTGTCATCAGCGAGACCGTAAGGACGGAGACCATAGGGGCTGAAAGGGGCAGGCTCATTCCCCAGGAAATCGGAATGATAGTGTCCGACTACCTTGAGAGCAACTTCACCACGATCATGGACTACGACTTCACCGCCAACGTCGAGAAGGATTTCGACAAGGTCGCCGAAGGAGACATGGTCTGGAACGATGTCATAGCCCAGTTCTACTCCCCTTTCCACAAGAAGGTGGAGGAAGTCCTTTCCGACGGCAGCTACAGCCGGGTCTCCAGGGAGATCGGCACCGACCCCGAAGGCCATCCGGTGATCGCGAAGTTCGGCAAGTTCGGTCCTTTCGTCCAGATCGGTGAAGGCGAGAATGCCCGTTTCGCATCCCTGGAGAAGGGCCAGCTGATCGAGAACATCACCCTTGAGGAAGCCCTCAAACTGTTCGAACTGCCTCGCAAGGTAGGAGTCCACGACGGCATCGAAGTGGTCGCCACGAAGGGCCGGTTCGGTCCTTACATCAAGTACGGGGACAAGAATTTCTCGCTTCCGCGTTCGAAGGATCCCCTGAAAGTGACTTTGGAAGAATGCGCCGCCATCATCGAGGAAGGGCTGAAGAAAGACTCCGCCAACCCGGTCATCCTTGAGTTCAAGGACGCCGACATCCAAGTGATCAACGGCCGCTACGGTCCTTACATCAAGCATGCCGGGTCGAACTACAGGATCCCCAAGGAGACGGATGCAGGGTCGCTGACACTGGAGGAATGCCGGAACCTGATTGACAGTTCAAAACCGACCTCGAAGGGCCGCAGGCGCTTCCGCAAATCTTGAATTATTAAATATTATTCCTATATTTGTCATCTGGAAGTTATAAATTGTAAGCAATGGCTACTACTTATCACATCGACCAGATCGACCAGAAAATCCTTTCGTTCCTGGTCAAGAATGCCAGGATGCCCTTCCTGGAAATTGCGCGCGAATGCGGAGTTTCCGGAGCCGCCATCCATCAAAGGGTGAAGAGGCTTGAAAGCAACGGAGTGATCACAGGGTCACGCCTGCTGGTCAAGCCGCAGGCCCTCGGACTGAACATCTGCGCCTTCGTCAGCGTCACGCTTTCGGAAGCCAACAAATACCCGGAGGTCGTCGAGAACCTGAAAAAGATCGCCGAGATCGTGGAGTGCCATTTCGTAACCGGACGCGCCGCCCTGCTGCTGAAGGTCTACTGCTTTGACAACGACCACCTGATGGAGGTGCTCCTGAACACGATCCAGAACATTCCGTACATCCAGTCGACCGACACGATGATCTCGCTGGACCAGGCCATCGAGCGCCAGGTCTGGGTCAAGGACTACAAGAACACGAGTTTCGTCACCGCGACCAGGAAGTGACCACCAGCCTGGCCATCTCCAGGTCCTCGCGGGAAGTGATCTTGAAATTGTACCTCTCACCTTCACAGAAGCTGAGGGGTATTCCTTTTTTCTGCGCCACGGAGGCATCGTCGGTGAAGGCGACGTCGTACGGCTGGGAATATGCAGCCTTTATGTCGTCGGAAAGGAACATCTGGGGAGTCTGGGCGCCGTAGATCCTGCTTCGGTCCACTGCCTCGCCGGGATGGCAGACCAGGTGCTGCCCGTTGCCCGAAGGGTCCTTCTCAATGTCCAGGACCTTCAGGGTGTCGACGGTCGGGACCACCGGGACGAGGGCCCGGCAGGAGCCCGATTCCATGCGTTCGAACATGCTTTTGACAAGGTCGGCGGACAGCAGCGGCCTGACTCCGTCGTGGATTGCCACGATGCAGCCTCCGGGGACCCTTCCTAGGGCGTTCCTTACGGAATGGAACCTTGTTATCCCACCCTGGACCAAGGTCTGGGGGCAGTCGAAGGAATTTGAAAGGCAGTAGTCCTTCCAGTACGGAACATACTCCTTGGGGAGCACGGTCACGATACGTATGCCGGGCGCCGCGGACAGGAAGCGTTCGATCGTATGGCGGAGGATGGGCTTGCCTCCCAGGTCGAGGAACTGCTTGGGGACGGAGGCTCCCATGCGGACTCCGCTGCCCGCAGCCATCACTATCAATATTTTGTCTGAAGCCATGATTTTTTCCTCGCAAATATAACTTTTTTTGTATATTTACAACTTGTATAATGGCTTTTGTTCAACTGACAAAACTAAGGAAGACATCAAATTATGGCATTTTCGTTTCTGACTCAAGAAATTGCAATGGACCTCGGCACGGCGAACACCGTCATATTCAACAATGACGAAATCGTTCTCGACCAGCCGAGCATAGTGGCTATCGACAACAGCACCAAGAAATGCATCGCCATCGGGCAGCCGGCGAAACTGATGCATGAACACACAAATCCCGGGATAAAGACCGTCAGGCCCCTCAGGAACGGGGTCATCGCCGACTTCGAGGCGGCTGAGATGATGATCAAGGGCTTCATCAAGCAGGTCAACAGCAAGAGGAGGTCCCTCTTCGCCCCCAACCTCAAGATCGTGGTCGGAATCCCTTCGGGATCCACCCAGGTGGAGATCCGCGCCGTGCGCGATTCCTGCGAGCATGCCGGAGGCCGCGAAGTCTACCTGATCTACGAACCTATGGCCGCCGCGCTCGGTATCGGCCTTGACGTGGAGGCGCCGAAAGGAAACATGGTGGTGGACATAGGCGGCGGTACCGCGGAGATCGCCGTGATCTCCCTCGGAGGCATCGTGGAGCAGGAGAGCGTGCAGACTGCCGGAGACGTGTTCAACAACGACATCCAGTACTACATGCGCCAGCAGCACAACATCAAGATCGGAGAGACTACGGCGGAGAGGATCAAGTTCGCTGTAGGCGCCGTGATTCCGGACCTGGACGAGGAGCCGGAGCCTTTCGTGGTCAACGGTCCGAACCTGATGACCGCCCACCCAGTGGAGGCCACCGTGACCTACCAGGAGATCGCACACTGCCTGGACAAGTCCATAGCTAAACTCGAATCCTCCATCCTCCACGTCCTCGAGGTGACTCCCCCGGAGTTGTATTCGGACATAGTGGAGAACGGAATATTCCTCTCCGGAGGCGGCGCCCTTCTGCGCGGACTCGCAAAGAGGTTCACCGAGAAGGTGAATATCCAGTTCCATGTGGCCGAGGACCCGCTGAGGGCAGTGGCTCGCGGAACCTGCATCGCCTTGAAGAAGACTTCCAACTACTCATTCCTGATCAAGTAGTGCCTAACCTGGTCAAGTAATGCCCAAGGAGAGATCGGCTTCCGCAAGGATCTTCAGTACCGCGGTTTTCATTCTGCTGGAGATCGCGTCCCTCCTTATGCTCAACAACAACAACACCCTCCAGAGACTCTGGCTTTCCAGGGTCTCCCATGCATTCATGGCAAAGACCTGGGGTGCCTGCCAGGGTGTTGCCGGCTACTTCATGCTCAGGAAGCAGAACGACGAGCTCGCCCTTGAGAACGAGGCCCTGAGGAACCTGCTGAGGGATTACGGGGTGAAAGCGGCCGCAGCCGACTCTTCTTTCGCACCCTACACCCCCGGGGACGGCTTCAAGTACATTCCGGCGAAGATAATCAAGTCCGGCACCAGTAACCAGCACAACTACCTGATCCTGGACAAAGGGAGCGACGACGGCATCAAGGAGAATTCCGGAATCGTCACGGGCAAGGGCGTGATCGGTATCGTGGATGCCGTGAGCAGGCACTATTCCTATGCTATCTCCTTCCTGAACGCCGAGGTCAACATCTCCGCCAGGATGGGTACTTCGGGTGCGGTGGGGCCTCTGTCCTGGGACGGGATATCCACCGACGGGGCCGTCATGAGAGAGGTTCCGCTCCAGTTCCGGTTCGAACCGGGAGACACCGTCTACACAAGCGGTTATTCGGCGATCTTCCCTCCCGACATCCCCCTGGGTGTCGCAGGAGAGGCAAAAGTCATCAACGGGGCAACCAACGAAGTGAAAGTCAGGCTCTTCCAGGGCCAGTCGGCACTTAAATACGTTACCATAGTCGAGAACATACGGGCGGAAGAGATCCGTGCCATCGAGGGTTCACCAGACATCCAGAAGCCATGAGGAACAACTACACCCTGACATACATCCTGTTCGTAGTGGCCCAGATGATCCTGTGCAACTTCTTCCATTTCACCCCGTACGTGACCCTGACCTTGCTCCCGATGCTGGTGTTCTTCATCCCGGTAAGCGTCGGCACCACGGCCGCGATGCTCATAGCCTTCGCCACCGGCCTCGCAGTGGACTTCTTCGCCGAAGGCCTCCTCGGGATAAACGCCCTCTCGCTGGTTCCCGTAGCCTTCCTGCGCAGGCCGCTGATAGAGATGACATGCGGCCAGGAGCCTTTTGAGCAGAACGAGAACATCAGCCTGAAGAAATACGGCTTCGGAAGGATATCCATGGCCCTTATCCTCGAAATCGCCGTCTTCCTCACCATCTACATCCTTGCCGAATGCGCGGGGACGCGCCCCCTCTGGTTCATCGGCGCGCGCCTCGGCCTGTCCGTCCTCGCAAGCTATCTGGTTTCAATACTGTTTGTCAACCTGCTGACCTATGACGACCGACGGTAGAAGCCGAAAGCTGCTTATCGGCCTGGTGGTAGTGGCCGCCATCATCCTGGCGAAGCTGTTCTACATCCAGATCATAAACGACAAGTACAAGATCAACGCGTCCAACAACTCGATGGTCTATGACATCATCTACCCGACCAGGGGGATAATCTACGACCGCAACGGGAAGATAATCGTGGGCAACAAGGTGGCCTATGACATCCTGGTTACCCCCAGGGAGGTCCAGCAGTTCGACACCCTCATGCTCGCCAGCGTGCTGGAGGTGTCCCCCGACCTCATCAGGACGAAGATGGCCGAATATGAGAAGAACAAGCGGAAGATCGGCTACCAGAGCATGGTGATGCTCAAGCAGGTCAAGCCCGAGACCTACATGAAGTTCGCCGAACTGCAGTACAATTTCCCGGGTTTCAAGGGCCAGGCCAGAAGCATCCGCTACTACCCTGTCAATGCGGGCGGCAACCTCCTGGGCTACGTCTCGGAAGTCGACCAGGACTACATCGACAAGCATCCCGGGGAGTACCGTCCGGGAGACTATGCCGGGAAAACCGGCATAGAGGCAGCCCGCGAGAAGGACCTGCGCGGTGAGAAAGGCTACCACATCTACCTTCGCAACTCCCGCAACCAGATAGAACAGCGCTACCGCGACGGAGAGTTCGACAAGGAAGCCATTCCCGGCCACGACATAGTGACCACGATCGATTCCGACCTCCAGCAATATGGACAGAGGCTGATGAACAACAAGGTGGGCAGCCTCGTGGCCATCGAACCGAAGACCGGGGAGATCCTGACGCTGGTGTCGAGCCCCGGTGTCGACGTCAGCATGCTGTCGGACTTCGGCCAGCACTATGCGGAAATCCTCAAGGACCCCCACAAGCCCATGTTCAACAGGGCTGTCCAGGCTCCCTACCCTCCCGGATCCGTGTTCAAGCTCGTCAACGGGCTGATCGGCCTGCAGGAAGGGACTCTGAACACAGAGATGGCATACCCCTGCTCGCACGGCTACCACTTCGGCAACCACAAGCTCGGATGCCACGGGCACCGGTCCCCGCTGAAACTGGAAGAAGCGATCATGATGTCCTGCAACGGTTATTTCTGCTACGTCCTGAAGGCGATACTCGAAAACAAGAAGTACAAGAGCATCGACGACGCCATGGACAAGTGGAACGCCTATGTCCAGAGTTTCGGCTTCGGACACAAGCTGGGAAGCGACTTCCCGGCAGAGCTGGGAGGGACGATACCCTCTTCCAAGCTCTACAACAAGAGGTACGGCAAGGGTGGCTGGAAGTTCACCTCGATCATCTCCATCTCCATCGGGCAGGGAGAGGTCGGAGTCACTCCGCTCCAGATAGCCAACCTGTCGGCCACGGTCGCGAACAGGGGATGGTACAAGATCCCCCACATAGTGAAGGCGTCCGAGGGTGTGGAACTGGATCCGAAATACTACGAGAGGCAGTACACGATGGTCGACACCAATAACTTCAAGAAGGTGATCAATGGGATGTGGAGGGCCGTCAACAACGGCCGTGGCTCAGGCTGTACCGCATGGGTGGCGGAAGTCAAGGGTCTGGACATATGCGGGAAGACCGGCACGGCCCAGAACCCTCGCGGAGCCGACAACTCGGTGTTCATCTGCTTCGCCCCGAAGGACGACCCGAAGATCGCCGTGGCGGCTTATGTCGAGAACGCTGGCTTCGGTGCCACCTGGGCGGCTCCTATCGCTTCGCTCCTGATTGAGAAATACCTCAGGGACACTGTCAGCAGGACCGACCTCGAGACAAGGATCATCAATGGAAACCTGATGGGAAGGGTAAAGGCATACAAGTAACGATGGGCAATTTTTCGGACAGAGGAGTCAAGGGCAGCATTGACTGGAAGCTGGTAATCGCTTACCTGCTCCTGATAGTCATCGGCTGGGTGAACATCTACGCCTCCATCCACTCCGACGGTCCGGCGACCATCTTCGATTTCGACTACCGTTCGGGCAAACAGTTCGTCTGGATACTCACGGCACTGGGCCTGGCCGCCCTGATCCTGTTCGTGATCCCGGCCCAGTTCTGGGAATCGACCTCCCTGCCGATGTACCTGATGGTGCTCGGACTGCTGGTGGCGGTGATCTTCCTCGGGCTGGAAGTGAAGGGGTCGCGCTCGTGGTTCGAATTCGGTCCGGTCAGGTTCCAGCCGGCGGAAGTGAGCAAGATCACTACGTCGCTGCTGCTGGCTACGGTCATGAGCCAGCAGAGTTTCAAGATAGACCGGCTGAAGGACCTCATGCTGGTCGCTCTGGTAATCGGAATCCCGATGATGGTCATCCTGGCAGAGAGCGAGACCGGATCCGCCCTCGTCTACGCCGGATTCATCTTCGTACTCTACAGGGAAGGGTTCTCAGGCTGGTGGCTGTTCGCCATCGGAATGGCCATCCTGCTGTTCATCCTGACTCTGGTGACCTCCGCCTACACCGCCATCCTGGTCATCATCGGGGTGGTGTTCTTCATCAACGCCCTCAACGAGGGGAAACTGAACTGGGAACTGGGAGCCAACATCGCGGCCTTCCTGCTGCTCTGTTTCCTGCCGTGGATCATGGAGAAGGCGGCCGGACCCGAGTCCTTCCTCGAGAAGGTCAAGCCGCTGTACGTCCTTATCGGCATAGCCCTCGTGTCCATCCCCTTCTTCGTGATAAAGGGCTACAAGTCCCACAACAGGTTCCTGTCCCTGTCCTCGCTGGGCGTGGTCGCCGGAATCATGCTGGTCTTCTCGACCGACTTCATATTCAACAACATAATGCAGGACCACCAGCGCAAGAGGATAGAGGTCCTGCTGGGCCTGAAGGAAGACCCCGCCGGAGTCGGCTACAATGTGAACCAGTCCATGATAGCCATCGGCTCGGGAGGCGTCACGGGCAAGGGCTTCCTCAACGGGACGCAAACGACCTTCGGCTTCGTGCCGGAGCAGAGCACCGACTTCATCTTCTGCACTGTCGGAGAAGAGTGGGGGTTCGTAGGCTGCCTCGTGGTAATCCTCCTGTACGTGTTCATGATCTGGAGGATAATCGCCGATTCGGAACGCAGCCGGGAGGCGTTCACCCGGATCTACGGCTACTGCGTGGCGTCATGCATATTCATGCACCTGTTCATAAACATCGGGATGACCATCGGCTTGATGCCGGTCATCGGGATCCCGCTCCCGCTGCTCAGCTACGGAGGCTCGTCGCTGTGGGCATTCACGGTGCTGATATTCATATTCATTGCCCTTTACAGGCGCGAAAAGAAATACTATTGACATGGACAAACGGACACTCAAGGCCATTATGGCTTCGGCCATTACGCTCCTCTCCCTGGCTTCCTGCGGAAGGAAAGCCGAAGTACGGCCAGCCACCACGATCGTCAAAGGAGAATTCCCTGCCGGAGCCCTTTGCGACACCGTAATGATCGGGATGAACGACGGCGTGGACATGGACACTGTCTACACCATCCCCGTGTTCGATGAGAAGTTCACCTTCGAAATCCCGACCGACGTGATGAAACGCGCCGAAGTCGTGGTGACCTACGACGAGGGCATGGGCAACGCCTTCTTCATCCCCGAGGGAGACACCGTCTTCGTGTCGCTGGACACCAGGAACGCCGCAGTGAAATGCGTGTCCTCCAGGAACCCTTCGATAACCAACGACTACAACCGGATGATCTCGACTCTCGATTCCTTGAAATGGAGCCTTTTCAGGGAGTTCAAGGCTACGGAACCGGCCGAGGGCTACACGAAGGAGCAGAACGACAGCCTGGACTTCATCCTCACCACGAAGATGAACGACACGATACTCGAACAGATACACAAGATGGCCCCCCTGCACACAGGCGACTTCATAGGCCTGAGCTGCATCTACAACCTGATGTCGATGGGCCTTGACAAGGAAGCCAAGTCGCTGTTCCAGACGATGGACGAGAGCATCCGCAACCGGGAGGAACTGTCAAGGCTCAATCTGTAGCTTTCCCATCCTGACCGTCCGTCAATTACTGATTTTCAAAGGATTCCATTTGGTGTTCCACTGTCCCCAGGAGAATCCCTCTCCGATTCCGTAGGCATAGCCGATGTACTGTTGCCGGGACAGGTCGATGTGTCCGCGGGCATCCCCGCTAAGCCCGACATTGTGGAGCCCGCTGCCGAGTTTCCCCGTCAGCCTCCTGTATTCATGGAACTTAAGGCCGTCCGAGGAGGCCCAGATCTGGAGGTAAGCCGAGGACGAGATGCAGTTCACGGCCTGGAGGGCTATGAATTTCTCCATCTGGGGGCAGTACTTGACGTCGCAATGGTCGGCCGCCGAAAGGTTGCTCGTATTGACAGCCGTCCCATGGAAGGTGAGATGGGCGGGCCAGAGAGGATCGTCGGCCGGGGCTGTCGCAACCCTGGTGCTGCCCTTGCCGTCGTTCCAGGTGTAGTACATGTACAAGGTGCCGTCCTTTTCGACCATGCTCGGCCCGCCGGCGCCCCACTGGGTCTTGTCCCCGTCGTAAGTCACGACCGGTTCGACTGGACCGCCTCCCCAGCCGCTGCCGTCCCATTTCTCCCATGGACCCCTGGGATCCCTGGAGCGGGACATGTACACATGGTTCTCCACCATGGCGGGGTTCTCCGTGGACGTGTAGCCGAGATAGTAGTAGTCCCCGAGCTTGATGACGCCGGGATCGCAGCACGAGAACTCGTCCCTCGCCCCCTTGGTGGGCTTGAGCACCATCTCCTCTTCAGACCACGTGTACCCCCCGTCGGTGCTGTGCCAGTAGGCTACCTGGTCCCAGTACACGCCGTGAAGACCGGCCTCGGTGTCATAGTTTATCACCACATAGGGCGCCCCGGTGGTTTCTTCCCCGTCCTGGAAGGAGCGGATGTCCCTTCCTGGGATGGAGGCCTTCACGCCGGCGAACCAGACGCCCGCTTTCTCGCTTCCCCGGCCAAGGGTGAGAAGGTAGCTGCCCGCAGGGAACTTTGAAGAATCCTCGTTCCAGACTTCGCACCATGAATTGTCCTGCATCTGGATGAAGCGCTTGCTGGCGATGGGAGGCCTGGAGACGGTCGTCGCGTAGGAAGAATCCCACTCGTACAAGGACATCGTCATGGATTCTGTCCCGTTGGTGTTCCAGGTAGGGCAATATGCCTGGACGTCGTAGAAGGGCTTTTCCGTGGTGAAGGCGATCCCGACTTCGACCTTGGCGAGCTCCACGGGGAGGGTGCCTTCGTCCACGAACAGCTTCTCTCCCAGGTCGTCGACGAAAGTCGAGCCGCTGGCGGCGAACCACGCATCGAACGAGCCGTCATCGTTGATGATTATGGACGGGCCGTAGCGGTAGGTCCCGGCCTTGTAGATGTCCCAGCCGGCTTCGGCGGTGAACTTGTACTCGTTCTTCACCTCGGGCTCCGGCTCCTGCTTCCCGTCGTCGGCAGGGGCCTCCTTGCCGCAGGACAAGAGCAGCGCCAGGCATGAGATCACGGAAAAGAATCTCCGGATCAGGGGAAACAGCCTGTAGGGCATGTAACGGAACGGAGTGTCCACGCGGGCGGGAGACTTCACCACCGAGCGTTCATGGCTGAATGCGAGGAACGTGCGCTCGGAATGATAGGAACCCATGCCGGAATTGCCGACGCCGCCGAACGGGAGCCGCGGGTTGACCACATGCATTATCGTGTCATTGATGCACGCCCCGCCGGACGAGGTCTTCCCGATGAGGTCCCAGCCTGCCGCCGAACGGCCGAAATAGTAGAAGGCCAGCGGTTTTTCACGGGCCGTGACGAAGTCCGCCACCTCCTTCCGGTCCTTGAAAGTGAGGATCGGGAATATGGGCCCGAAGATCTCCTCCTGCATCACCGGGGCGTCGGGAGACACCTCGTCAAGGAGGGTCGGTTCTATCCACAGCCTGTCCCTGTCGCTGCGCCCTCCGCAAACCACCTTGCCGTCCTTGAGATAACCGACGACGCGGTCGAAAGCCTTGGCGCGTACCATGTGGACATATTCCCCGGAATCCTCGGTTCCCTCCGGATAGAGTTCCGACACGCTCTTGCGGAACTCTTCGACGAACCGGTCCTTGATGTCCTCATGGAGGAAGAGGTAGTCGGGGGCTATGCAGGTCTGGCCGGAGTTGAGGCACTTCCCCCACGCGATCCTCCTGGCCGCCACCCCTATGTCGGCATCCCTGTCCACGATGCACGGGCTCTTGCCTCCCAGCTCGAGCACCATCGGGGTCAGGTAGGGAGCCTGCGCAGCGGCGGCGACCTTCGCAAGGGACGGGCTCCCTGTCAGGAACACCATGTCGAACCTTATGGCGAAAAGAGCCGCGTTCACTTCGCGGTTGCCCTGGACCACCGCGACATGGTCTTCTTCGAAGGTGTCCTTGATGAAGGCTGCAAGGGTCGCCGACACGTTCGGGACGTACGGAGACGGCTTCAGCACTGCCGTACAGCCTGCCGCCACCGCCCCGACCAGGGGGCTCAGCAGAAGCTGGACGGGATAATTCCATGGGGCGACGATGAGGGTGCATCCCATGGGCTCCCTGACTATGTGGCTGGTCGAAGGGAAGAGGGATAGAGGGGTCCGCCTGGAACGTTTCCGAGACCACCTGCCTACGTGTGAGATGGCATCCTTCAACTCATTGAACACAAGGCCAATCTCAGTCATGAAGGCTTCTTCCCTGCACTTGTGCAAGTCCTTCCAGAGAGCTTCGTACAAGGGCTCCTCCCATTTTCGCAGGCCATCCCGGAAAGCGATGAGCCTTTCTTTGCGCCAGGGGATGCCGCGGGTGGTGCCAGTGGCATAGAAACGACGCTGACTTTCAACTGTTTCCGCTATTTTTTCTGGGGATGTATTCTGAATTTCCATGTGCCGATGATTTCTTATTACAGGGCGTTTCCGTGGCCCGTAAACACAAAATTACAAAAAAACCCAAGGTTTTTTACTAACTTGCACTCGATATTAAACGTAAGACTCATGAAAAAGTTGTTTACATTGATTGCAATTGGAGCCGCCCTGCTGGCAGGGTCGGTTGCATGCGGAAAGAAAAGTGAAACCACGGATGAAAAAGGAGGCAGCACCACCGTCGTCGCAAAACCGACGAACCCGACAAAGGTGTGCCACCTGCTGATCTGCTGCCGCAGCATGAACAAGGGAACGAAGTTCCTGGTCAACAACGAATGGAAAGCGGCGCATGACTACCGCGACATAGAACAGACCCGCAGCATCCTGCAGGACATCAAGGCCGCAGGCATCACGGTCGTGAGCGTCGACTTCACCAACCCGCCGGAGTGGGACGGGGCCGACAACGGCAAGATCCACCTCGACGGCCAGACTGACGGCCTCAACTGGGAAGGCTACGGCAAGATGCTCGACAACATCGTGCAGGTCTGCGAAGAGGAAGGCATGCAGTTCATCATATTCATCGGCAACCCCGCCGCCTGGACCATGAAGTACTGGAACCAGGTCGCCGGTTTCATCTATGAGAAATACGCAAGCAGGAAGTCCTACCGCAGGTACAGCACTTCGGACAACCGTCCCATCCTGCCGGTGTTCATCCCCGGGACAGACTTCAAGACCGTCTGGAACGCTACTCCGGACAACGAAAAGGACAACCTTGCCAAGTTCCACATCGGCACCTGCCAGGTCAACGATCCTATCCGCGCAACCGAGACTGACGGATGGGGCTACCGCAACAAATCGGCGAGCGCCAATGATGCCGTTCGCTTCGTAAGCCCGAACTCCGGAGTCGCCCCGAGCACCTGGGCGAGAGTCGATGCCGAGGAATGGAGAGACCGCGTGAAATGGGGACTCAAGGCCAAGGAATATGTGATCTTCGGTTCCTACGACGACACCTGCGACGCCATCTTCTGGGGCATAGCAGACGTGTCAAAGTCCCAGACCGCCTGCCACAAGAACGCCTCGACCGTGGACAAGCCGTCAATCTACTACGACATCCTCCAGGAAGAGATCGCCAAGGTCAAGCAGTAAAAGGTCAGAGTCCGCCGATCCAGCGGGCCATCAAGTCCAGGACCTCGGGAGAGAAAGTCTCTTCGATTTCCTTGTATTCAACCACCTCTCCGCTCTTGCAGTGCTGGAAGAGGTGGTTGAGTCCTTCTATCTCCTCGACCAGGGTCGCAGGATTCGAGGGCAGGCCATCCTTGAGGGCACCGAGGTTGCTCACGGGTTCGACCTGGTGGTCCTTGCTTCCGTTAAGTGCAAGGACCGGGCACTTTATCCCGCCCAGCAGGGGACGCATGTCAAGTGATATGAAATATTGCATGTACGGAATCCTGAGCTGCTGGACAACCTGCTGGTAATTCTGCTTGAGGCCGTCCGGAAGGTCCTTGTTCGCTGCAGAAGGCATCGGCAGGCCTGACCTTACGGCGTCGAAGGCCTCGGAAAGAAGGGAGCAGTAAGTTTCCACGGTCTCATCGGGCAGACCGGCGGCGGAAAGGGCCAGTCGGTTCTGCCACAGGAGCGTTTCCGCACCTGAGACCACGGCTCCGGCAAGGCTCACGACAAAATCCGCCTTCCCTTCTGCGGCAATCATCAGGGCTATTGTCCCGCCCTCGCTGTGGCCGATCACACCGACCCGGTCGAAGCGGCCGCGAAGAAGGTCCAATCCGGCGAGGGCATCGTCCTTGAGGTCTTCGGTAGTCGCGGAAGCCAGGTCTCCGGTCGATTCGCCGAAGCCGCGGTCGTCATAGCGCAGCGTAGCTATCCCTGCGCGTGCCAAGGCATCCGCGATGACGGCGAAAGGCTTGTGGCCGAATATCTCCTCGTCGCGGTTCTGCTGGCCGCTGCCTGTAACCATCACAAGGGCAGGCGTTTCCCTGGTAAAGTCCGAAGGAAGGGTCAGCGTACCCTTCAGGGTGGCCCCACCGTTCTTGAATGTCACTTCCTCCTGCCCGTAAGGGAACGGGCCCTGGGGAGTTTGCGGGCGGTTCCGCTTCAAGTCTCCTGGCACCAGGGTCAGCGGGAACGACATCCCCATCTGGGTGAAGGTGCCGACGATCTGCCGCAGCACCCACTGCCCTTCGAAGACTGCCCCCAGGGAAGGGATCCTGATCACGATGGCACCGGTAGCTTTCCTGTCCACTTCAATGGGTATTCCGCGGGCGCCCTGGTCCGGAGAATCTGCTGTCGGATTCTCATCTTCGAGGTGGAAAACGATGGGTAGCTCCATGCCCTGCACCTCAAGTTTGCCGGACCATGTGCCGCTCTGGGCGGATGCAGAAACGGCTGCAGCCAGGAGGATCGCCGCGATTGTAAGAATCTTTTTCATACCATTTTGGTTGTCGGTTCAAGACAAAGATAAGGATTACAACCGACATGGCAAGATTACAACCGCTACGGCAAGTCCGCAACAAGCAGTCATTCCCGCCGGGGAATCCCCTCAATGATTCCCGGCGGGAATGCGCCTGTGCCTTGGCATCAGCTCCGGAGGTGCCCTTTACTGGCCTACCACCTGGGTGAGCGAAGTCCAGTCGCCGGAATCATAACCTCCTGCGTACTGCGGATTGTTTTTTTTCCTAACTTAGCGAAGTATATCCACGAACTTATGAAAAAGACCATCCTTTCCCTTGCGGCCATGCTGCTGATGGCGCTGGCCGTCTCCGCCCAGGACAAGGTGACGAAGACCGTCCTGGAACTCGGGCGCACCGACAACCGCACGATGCAGCATGCCGAATACATCGCCAGGAACATCGGTGGACGCCTCGTCGGCACACACATGCTCAACCATGCCGAAGAATGGGTAGCAAGCCAGTTCAAGTCATGGGGCCTGGAGGTAAGAGTCCAGGAAGCCATCACCATCGGAGTCGGCTTCGACCGCGGTCCCTGGTCCGGCCGCCTGCTTTCGGAAGACGGTTTCCAGCTTCATTTCGGGACCCCGGCCTACACTGCCGGTACATGCGGCCCCCAGAAAGGCAAGGTCTACCTCGAGCCTAAGAACCAAAGGGAGTTCGACCGTGTGAAAGGCGCCCTCAAGGGTGCCTGGGTCCTCCTGGAGACCGGTCCGGCGGGCGGCCTTGCGATAGATGCAAGCGCTGCGGCGGATTCAGTCCGGGCCGCCAGGCTCGCCGCCGGGGAGGAAGCGTCCGTGCCCTTCTACCGCCAGATGGTCGACGCCGGCGTGCTGGGCTTCATCAGGCCCTCAAGGCTGCCGATGCAGGTCCTCTACAACCGGGCCATGTGCTTCGACCTGACGATGGACAACCTGCCCAGGGCGTGCGACATACTCCTGGACGAGCACCAGTTCGCCATAATAAAGCAAAAAGCCCTCAACCGCGAGGACTTCTCCCTGGAATTCGACATACGCAACCACTTCTTCCCCGGACCGATGAAGTTCCACAACATCCTCGGAGTCATAAAAGGCACCCGCTATCCGGATGAATATGTGATGATGGGCAGCCACCTGGACGCCTACGACATCGCCACCGGCTCCACGGACGACGGCCAGGGAGTCTGCGTCACCATGGAGGCGGCCCGCCTGCTTGCCGCCGCCGGCGCGAAACCGAAGCGGTCGATCATGTTCTGCATCTGGACGGGCGAGGAATACGGCCTGCTCGGTTCGAAGTACTTCGTGGAGAACAAGACCGTACCATGGGACAAGATCTCCAACTACTTCAACCGCGACGGGGGACCGCTGGCAGCGACATCCATTACCGTTCCTCCCGCCATGTACGACGACTTCGTCAAGGTCTGCGAGCCTCTTGCCGACTACAATCCCGACATCCCGTTCAAGGTGAACAGAAGAGAGGGCGAACCTCAGCCACGTCCCACCCGGGCGGGTGGCTCGGACCACGCATATTTCCAGATGCGGGGCATCCCGGCCATCTCTTTCCGGGAAAGCGACATCTTCGGCTATGACTTCAACTACCGCGACATCTGGCACACCGAAGACGACCTTTTCGACAAGCTCATCCCGGCCTACATGGAGCATTCGGCCGTCGTCCAGGCAGTCACTGCCTACGGCCTGGCCAACCTTGACCACCTCCTTTCCCGCGAAGGCCTCTTCAAGGAGGAGTAAGCATATTCCCGCCATCACCCCCGTAGCCTTCGTCCTTCAATGACGGCAGGGGCGGCAGCACTGCACATTTGGTAACGTTCCTATGACTCAGGGCCTGCTGCCCACGCCCCTCAATGGCTGCATGGGAGGCATTCGGAACTATACCCTAGCGGTGAACTTCTTCGAGATCCAGGATCCAGAAGAATACCTCAAACGAAACGCGAAGTTTCACAAGTGGTCCCAGAAGTGCGTAGAAGATCGTTTTCGCAAATCCGTACAAATAGACCACAGATAACAATTATTGTGGTGAGTTTGTCCCGAGCTGGCGGCATGATTAATATGCGATGGAATTATATGCTATCGAATGTAATTGGAGCCTTTTTACTCTTTTTGCATCCGTTCTGGTGTAGTTTTTCTTTGTAAGAGGAATAAAACCTGGGGGAATATTATAAATCTTGTCAATTATTTGAATTATTGACATAATATATAATAGTTTTGCGTCGGAAGCGGGAGCACTTTTGTATGCTTATTATCAGCGTATTACAAAATTTCCAAGCTAAAACACAAGCTGTGTTTTTTCGCTACTGAAAAAGGTCATCCAGTGTAAGAACCTGCTGATATACACTTGACCAGGTTCCGTACTTTAATCCGAATGTCGTTACCAAGGTGAGGAAGACGGAACCTCTAACCTTGAATCTCTCCTTGAAAGAATCCTTCCGGTTTCTCAGTTTTAAACTTTCCTTCTGGTCTATCGAGACTTCTGACGAGTAGAACTTCATTTCACACAAATTGACCTGTCTGTCGCCACGTTCGATTACGAGGTCAAGTTGCCCTCCGTCACCTGCTTTTTCGGAAGGGATAATCATTTTAGATGAAACCGTACTGATGCCACTTATTCCGAGAGCGCGACGGATACTCTCTAGATGCGATAGGCAGATCTGTTCAAAGGCGATGCCTTGCCAACTGACAGTTTTATTAGATCCGTGATTGTTCTGCCAAAAATGAGGATCCAAACCTGAAACGCCATCGACGAAACGGAGCCAGAAAACACAAAAACAGTCTTTCAAACGATAATAATCTTCCTTTGACACGGACATGGCTGGACGATACTGTTCGACAAAATCCGCCTCTGAGAGCCTGTCAAGGTAATCGGACAATCCGCCACCGGCTGATATCCCGGTTGACTTCGCAATCTCTTCCCGTGTATATCCGTAGTTGCGTTTGGCGAGGAACCGTACAATTTTGAGGTATTTATCGGAATTGGTAAACAATGTGTTGAAAAGGCGCTTAAACTCTCCTCCCAAGGGTGCATTCTCCTTAAAAATCGCCTCATCAACACTCTGTTCTATACTTACTCCGGATTTTACATATCCCAGATAATAAGGTACGCCTCCAAAGGCCATATAAGCGCGGACAATATCGTATCGCTCCATTTCTATCCCTTTGCTACGGAAAAACTCTTCTGTCTCTTTCAGGGTAAACGGAGATAGTTTCATTTGGCAAGTCAATCTGTCATATAGCCCGCCTTGATTATTAACGATGTTCTTCAAGATCCAAGCGCTGGAAGAACCACAAATAATCAGAAGGATATCGCCTCTTTCGCTCGCCCAATTATTGTAAAAGCCTTCAAATGCAGTTACGAATTTTGATCTGGGTGTATCCATCCAGGGTAGTTCATCGATAAATACAACTTGTTTCGTCCCATCAGCCTTTGACGACAGCAGCTTTTCTAGTCGAAAGAAAGCTTCCAACCAAGTCTTGGGGACAGGAGTCTCTTCACTTTGGCCAAACCGTAGGAGAGAATAATGGAATGCCTGTAGCTGATCCACCATCGTGACTTTTCTCCCATCGTCGAATGGAGACAGACCGGTATGTTTAAAGGCATATTGCTCTTTGAAGGTGCAATTAACCAAATAAGTTTTACCTATGCGTCTTCGTCCATAAATGGCGACAAACTCTGAATTGCTACTATGATAACGAGTCATCAACTCGTCCTGCTCTCGTTTTCTTCCTATGATTCTCATGACGCTCTTGACTATAAGTTGCCGTAAAGATAAGAAAAGCACCCAAATCGGCAAAATATAATTTTATAATCCGCCGATTCTAAAGCGAGAGGTGAAGAATCGGCAGGTTTTTGGTTATATTAATGTGGCCGCACTCTGTAAAAACACTTAACAGGATTAAACAAAGGGTAAGAAAAGAGAATATAGCCCGCTAAAGCGAGCATCTTCGGGCTTTCAGTCCTGAAGACAAGGTAGAGCGCAAGCAGCAAGTGGCCGAACTGAAAGCAACCGGAAAAACGATCCGCGCGGTCGCCGTCGAGCTGGGCCTCAGCAAATCCACCGTCGGCCGCCTGTTCAAGGAAATCGAAACTGTCCCAACTTGTCCCACTGTCCCTCGTGTCCCAGCTGCGCTGATGAGAAGAAAAGGGCTGCTGCCGGAAGAATGGGAGTTAAGCCAATGCCTTTTCGGAGAGCATCTGCTCTCGCTGTATCCGGACCGGACTGTCGCCCTCGTGGAATCAGAGAAGACAGCCGTTATCTGTTCATCCCGGAATACGTCTGGCTCGCCACAGACCAGTCAAGGGTGCGAAATCTTGCCTGTAAGAGTTCTTTTTTTCTCCCTCTCTCAAGCAGGGTCTTTCCAGGCCTTGCCTGGCATCAGGACGAAGATCCATCCATAGCCAGATATCCTGTAATTAAAGTCCTCCAGATACTTTCCGGCCAGCCACACAGCCACAGGAACGGCAATCAAGCAGGAGATGCCGACGAGAACCATATACGATCCGACCGATTTGAGGGTCTCCCCTCGGACGGTACTGCCGAAGACTTTGCGGACGGCAATATCGTGCGTGCGCTCGGACGCGTAAAGAGCCGACATGGCCAGCAAGCCCAACAGCGCGACCATGACCGCAAGGAACATGAACAGTTCGATCAGGCGCATGTAATTCTCCGCCTCGCCGAGTTTGGCATCCAACTGGTCCTTCATGAATCCACAGAGTTCAGGGATGCCCTCATAGCCATCCCGTTCCATGCTGAACCGCTTATAAAGCGCCTGGAGTTCCTTCTCTGCTTCTTTGTGCTCCCCTTCGATACGAAGAACCCGATAAGGCGAGTCTAGGTCGTCATATACGTAGAGGATGCCCAGCAAGTCGTCGTTGACATGGGCGGCATCCGTCAGCGCGAAATCCTTGACGACACCCGCCACAGTCCCCGGGTACCACTCGACCAGGATCTCCGGTATCTTGGGTTCGGCGGGATCCGTTCCGAATTTACGGAAGGCCGACTCCGAGAGCCAGTATCCTTCTCCATTCGGAGCGTGGAAATCCTCCACGACTTCGAAACCGTACATCTTGAATGCCTCCGGACCGCAGCCCAGGAAAGCAATACTGACCGTGCCGCCCGTCTCTTTATCCTGCATGGACATGGTCATATAGGGGTTTCCAGGGTAGCCCCTAGTCTGGTCCATTTCGGAGACGAACGGCAAGGCCTTCAAGGCGTCTTCATGGCCGGTTCCCAGCACAAGATACTGATTGTAAAGGCCATCGACATTCGCGCCCAGCGGCCGATGGATCATATGGCTGTATTGCCGTTCCATGACCAGCGAGAAGGCGATCAGCAGGACGGACAAACCCGTCTGGAAAACGATGAAAACCTTGGACAGTATCCGTTTGGAGGTCGTGCGATAATCACCCTTGATGACGCGGATGGCGTCGAATCGGGACGCGATGCGGGAGGGAACCCATCCGGCAACCAGGCCGATCAGGAGAGCAAGGCCGATGACCATAGCGACCGTTCCGAAATCCCAACGCCAGGCGAACGGAACCGAAACGGGCGAATAGGGAACATGGGCATCGACATAATGCGTAAAGACTGGC
>ONRD01000009.1 GCA_900320185.1 uncultured Bacteroidales bacterium | reverse complement strand
CTCTAGTCAGATCCCGGCAGCTTAATTCCTAAAGAAATCAACGCTCTCGTTTCGTTCTCGGTACTTTGTTGTACTTCCTTCAGTCTTTTCAATGAACTTGTCAAAAAATCCCATTCGGCTATTCGCGAACGGGATTGCAAAGGTAAGCATTAATTTTAAACCAGCAAATTTTTTTTTAACTTTTTTATGCTTTTTTCTGTTTTTTCCGATTCAGCCGGATTCTGGCCTGGAGTTCCCAGGTACGTATCCTATCCTTGTAAGTGTTGTTGGCATTGACCTTTTCAATGTCCAGGGCGGCATCAGAATTCCCTTCCCACCTGCGGCAGTCGTAGAGGACGTCATAGATACGGCCGATCTGGTACTCCCTGCTCACGCGAAGCCCGACGGCGTAATCCTCGCCATACTTGGTCGTCGGGAAATTGATCTGCCGGAGCATGGGGACGTAGAAACCGCGGGGTGCTCCGAGGCCGTTGATGCGGAGGGCGTTGTTCCTTCCGTTCTCCGGAGTCCACTCCCTGTGGTCGATGATTCCAGGAGGAAGGGTCTCCATGTTGAAATCAACCATCCTGTAGGTCCCGACCACCATTGCGCAATTCTGCGCGTAGAAAGCATCGACGAACTTCTGGACGGTGTTCTCGTCATGATAAAGGTCGTCCGAGTCAAGCTGAAGGGCGAACCGCCCGCAGGAAGGATGATGGATGGCGGCGTTCCAGTTCCCGCCGATCGCATGGTAAGTCTTGTCCTGGGCGATGTAGACCAGTCTCGGATCCGGAAGGAATGACTTGATCACATC
The DNA here is from genome assembly GCA_900320185.1 of uncultured Bacteroidales bacterium. Taxonomy (GTDB): domain Bacteria; phylum Bacteroidota; class Bacteroidia; order Bacteroidales; family UBA932; genus Cryptobacteroides. Next base: position 55,631 of record ONRD01000009.1, on the reverse strand, counting down.
GACCGTGCCGTCGTCGGAGTTGTCGTCGACGACGATCACGTTATACTTGAACGAGGTCTTCTGGCCTAGGGCGGACCTGAGGGCATCCCCGATGGTACGGACCCGGTTCTTGCACGGAATCACCACGGATGCTTCATATTCAAAGCCTTCGTCCGAGAACTCGATGTGCTTGAATTCCGGCTCGAGATAGCCTCCTATCGCCTTGAGGTGGGAGGTGCAGGCCTTCTCCATCTCGACTTGGACGGCGCGGTTCCTGGGATCGACATAGTCGAACTGCTTCTCGCCGGACTTCCTGGTGTCGGTCTCGATTTCATAATAGAGATATTCATTGACATGGACGAGGGCTCCGATTCGGGACACCCTGAGACGGAGGTCGTACAGCGCAGCGTGGTCATATTCTTCATCCATGCCCGCAACCGCTTCTTTCAGGACGGAGGTCCTGTAGAGCATCACGGAGCCGAAATCGAAATCGTCGCGCAGCGACCCGAACTGGCAGTCGATCACGGGAGCGAAGGAGCGGACTCCGTCGGTCTCGTTGAAATGGTCGGCATAGACCATCGCCGCAGAGGAATCCTCGGCGACGGACAGTAGACGCTCCAGGGCGAAGTTCCCGAAACTCAGGCCGGTCGTCTTCGTGTAGATCATCGTGAAGGGGGCGGTGGCCGTGGCCGCCATCCTGCGGACGGCCGCGGTGCTCCTGAATGAAGCGGCGTCGATACGGTTGACGGATGAGACCTCCGCCTCGGCGGAAAGGTTGGCCGCCGTCGCAGCGACCTGGTCTTCGCTGACGAATGGGATAAAACAATCTATTCTTTTCATACTCAGCCTTGGCTAATTGGACTTGACTGCTACAAAAATAGTAAAATCCCTTTATTATTTATATATTTGTAGAATGGTCGTTGTGACCACCTGAAGGAAAGACGGCTCACGCCGGAAGACTGATTACAAAGTGACATCATGAAAACGAACCTGAAAAAGAGCATCCTCGCTGCCGCCGTCCTGCTCGCAGGACTCTCCATGGCTGCCCAGGAAACCCCAAGATGGCTGCGCAAGAGCGCCATCTCCCCCGACGGGAAATCCGTCGCATTCTGCTACAAAGGCGACATCTTCGTAGTGGGCTCCGGAGGAGGCCGGGCACTCCAGATCACCTCCAACGAAGCCTATGACTCCGACCCGTTCTGGACCCCGGACGGAAAGAACATCGTGTTCTCATCGTACAGGCTCGGTTCAAAGGACATATTCATCACAACGGCGGAGGGAGGAGTTCCCGTCCGGCTGACCGACTTCCCGGGAAACGAGACCCCGCTCTGCGTCCTGGAAGGCAACCGGGTCCTCTTCCTTTCGAACATCCAGCAGGAAGTCAGCTACGGAGGCTTTCCCAACACCCAGCAGCTCTGGCAGGTGGACGCCAAGGCCGGAAGGCCGGTCCTGGCCACTTCCCTCCCCGTGATGAACATCAGCGTGAATGCTGAGGGAGAGGCCATTTATGAGGATTATAAAGGCTACGAGGATCCCCTGAGGAAGCACCACACATCTTCCGTCACCAGGGACATCTGGTTCTACAGACCCTCGAAGCCCCAGGGAGACCGTTTCCGCATCACCGGCGACGGTACTTTCACGAAACTCAGCACCTTCATCGGCGAGGACCGCAACCCTGTCTTTGCGGCAGACGGAAAGACATTCTACTACCTTTCCGAAGCCGACGGCACCATAAACGTCTACAAATCATCGACTTCCGCCACCGGTCAAGGGACCCGGCTCACCAATTTCAAGGGCAATCCGGTAAGATTCCTCTCCGTCGCCGGCGACGGCACCCTCTGCTTCTCCTACAACGGCGACCTCTACACCATGAAGGAAGGAGCCGAACCCGTGAAGCTGGCAGTGACGGTGATGAAAGACCAGACTGAGAATGACATTGAATATCTCAACTTCACCTCCGGAGCATCCTCCATGGACGTTTCCCAGGACGGCAAGCAGATAGCGCTGGTGATCAGGGGGGATGTGTTCGTGACCTCGGCCGACTACCAGACCACAAGGAGGCTCACCAACACGCCCGAGCAGGAGCGCAACGTCAGTTTCTCCAAGGACGGACGCTCGATCTACTTCTCCGCAGAAAGGAACGGCCATTGGGGAATATGGAAAATATCCCTTGCCGACAAGGACGACAAGTACTTCGTCTATTCGACAAAGTTCAAGGAAGAGAGCGTGACCTCGGAGGACGAGACATGCTTCCAGCCTGACGTCTCCCCTGACGGGAAATGGGTAGCCTACCTAAGGGACAGGACTGACATCGTCATCAAGTCCACGAAGGACGGCAAGGAAAAGGTCCTCCTCCAGGGAGTCAACTACTCGTACCAGGACGGCGACCAAAGCTTCGAATGGAGCCCCGACAGCAAATACATCCTCGCCAACTACCAGGCTGACGGAGGATGGAACAACAGCGACGTGGCACTCATCGACATCGAGAGCGGCGAAATCACCGACCTGACGATGAGCGGCTACTCCGACAGCAACTTCAAGTGGGCCCTCAAGGGGAAGGCGATGACCTGGGAGTCGGACAAGAACGGCTACCGCAGCCATGGAAGCTGGGGAGCCGAGACCGACGTGTACATCATGTTCTTCGACGGACCCGAGATGACCAGGTTCTTCCAGGACAAGGAAGGGGCCGAAATCGAGAAGATAATGGAGGAAGGCGGCAAGGAAAAGTCCGAGAAGCAGAAGGAGAAGGAGGAGCAGAAGGAGAAGAAGGATTCCCTGAAGAAAGCCGAGAAGCCGGACAAACTCGTCCTCGACCTGGAAAACAGGGAATACAGGATCTCACGCCTCACCAGGTCGTCCTCCAGGCTGGGAGACTTCTACCTGACCCAGGACGGCACTAAACTTTTCTACGTGACAAGGCTCGAGCGGACCAGCGACCTTTGCATGATGGACACCAAGACCGGAGACATCAGGGTGATCCGCAAGGGAGTATCCGGAAGCATCACCCCTTCAGCAGATGACAAGTTCATCTACATATTCTCAGGAGGAAGCATCTCCAAGATAAGCACTTCCGGGAACGGAGCCCCTTCATCCATCACCTTCCAGGGCGACTACGAGTTCAAGCCGAAGGCAGAACGGTACTACATTTTCGACCATGTGTGGAAGCAGGTCGACGAGAAATTCTACGATCCGGACATCCACGGCATCGACTGGGCCGGCTTCAAGGAGAACTACAAGCAGTTCCTCCCCTACATCGACAACAACTTCGACTTCCAGGACCTCCTGTCCGAGATGCTCGGGGAACTCAACGGCTCCCACACCGGAGCAAGGTTCAATCCACGCGCAAGGGTCAGCATGAGCTACCTTGGCGCCATCTATGACACTGAATATGAAGGCGACGGGCTCCGGATCGCCGAGGTGCTCCCAGGAGGTCCCCTGGACCTTGCCGACTCAGGGATCAAGTCAGGCGACATGGTGGTGTCCATCAACGGGGAGAAGATCGTGGCGGGCAAGAGCTGGTTCAGCATGCTCCAGGGGAAGGCCGGCAAGAGGATTCCCATCGTGGTCAGGAAGGGAGGAAAGGAAGTCGAACTGTTCGTCAAGCCAACCTCTTCCGAAAGCAACCTCTACTACAACAGGTGGGTCAGGCAGCGCGAGCGCATCGCCGCATCGGCCTCCGACGGCAAGATCGGCTACACCCACATCAAGGGGATGGACTCCCCCAGCTTCAGGGAGGCATATTCGAAACTCCTGGGCAAGTACAGGACCTGCGACGCAGCGGTCGTCGACACCCGTCACAACGGCGGCGGCTGGCTGCATGACGACCTCGCCACCCTCCTCGGCGGCAAGGAATACATCAAGTTCATGCCGCGTGGCCAGTACATCGGTTCCGAGCCCTACAGCAAGTGGAACAAACCCTCATGCGTGCTCATGTGCGAGGACAACTACTCCGACGCCTGCGGATTCCCGTACACGTACCGCGCCCTCGGGCTCGGCAAGCTGATCGGAATGCCGGTACCCGGCACAATGACCGCGGTATGGTGGGAGACTCAGCTCAACGGAATGGTCTTCGGAATCCCCCAGGTCGGTTCGTGGGGTGTCAAGGAGGGACGCTACATCGAGAACATGCAGATCGAACCCGACATAAAGGTTGAAAACGACCCGGCCTCCGTCCTCAAGGGTGAGGACAAGCAGCTGGAAAGGGCAGTCCGGGAAATGCTGTCCGCCAAATAGATCATTGATGTCTAAAGAATAGGAAATGGACAAGAATCTGGTAATCATTCCTACCTACAACGAAAAAGAGAACATAGAAGCCATAATCAGGAAGGTTTTCTCCCTCGAAGGCTGTTTCCACATCCTGGTGATCGACGACGGCTCCCCTGACGGGACCGCAGGGATAGTAAAGTCCCTCATGGCCGAATTCCCGGAAAGGCTCGACATTATAGAACGGAAAGGCAAACTCGGGCTCGGCACCGCCTACCTGACCGGCTTCAAGTGGGCTCTCGAAAGAGGTTACGACTATGTCTGCGAGATGGATGCCGACTTCTCGCACAACCCGGACGACTTGCCAGCCATGTTCGCGGCATGCGCCGAGTGCGGCGGCGTGTCGGTCGGCTCGCGCTACTGTGACGGAATCAGCGTCGTCAACTGGCCGGTAGGCAGGATACTCATGTCGTACTATGCCTCGAAGTATGTCCGCGGAGTACTCAGGATGAAGGTCCATGACTGTACTGCTGGATTCGTTTGCTACAGCAGGGCGGCGCTTGAGGCCATCGACCTCGACGACGTGCGCATGAAAGGATACGGATTCCAGATCGAGATGAAATACACGGCCTTCAAGCTGGGCTTCAGGATCGTCGAGGTACCTATTATCTTCGTAAACAGGAAAATGGGGACCTCCAAGATGAGCAGCGGCATCTTCGGAGAGGCTTTCTGGGGAGTCATAAAGCTAAGGTTCAGGAAGTTCCATAGGAAAAGTGAGTAGATTCGTACTGACGGACGCAACCATCGTGACCGGAGCCTCTTCGATGAAAGGGGCTCTTGGCGTAGAAGACGGGCGTATCTCCGGGATATGGGAGAACGACCCGCCCGGTGAAGCGGAGGGTTACGTCACGGTCCCGCTCGGCGGGAAGGTGCTGATGGCCGGAGGGATAGACGCGCATGTCCACTTCCGGGAACCGGGCATGACCCACAAGGCGGACATCGGGAGCGAGTCACTGGCTGCCGTAACCGGAGGGATCACCTCCTTCATCGACATGCCCAACACGGTCCCGCCGACGGTAAGCCTCGAAGCGCTTGCCGGCAAGGCGTCCCTCGCAAAGGGCAGGTCGCTGGCGAACTATGGCTTCCACCTGGGGGCCACCGACGGCAATGCCGCATCGATAGAAGACTGCATCGCTCTCTCCGGAGACCTTTTCGGAGGCATCAAGGTGTTCATGGGCTCTTCGACCGGGAACCTGCTGGTAAAGGATGAGGAGACGCTTGAAAGATTGTTCAGGATAAAGGGTAAGCCCGTGCTGGTACACAGCGAGGACGAGACCGCCATAAAGGCCGGCCTCGACGAAGCCTTGCAGAAGTTCGGCAAGGACATCCCTTTTCGTGCCCATCCCATGATAAGGAGCCGCAGGGCCTGCATCCTGTCCACCGCCAAGGCCCTTTCCATGGCCATCGCGGACGGGACGAGACTGCACCTGCTCCACGTAAGCACTGCAGAGGAAGTGGAGATGGTACGTGCAGCCAAGATCCACAATCCGCTCATAACAGCCGAGACCTCCGCCAACTATCTTTGGTTCTGCGACGAAGACTATGACCGGCTCGGCCCATGGATCAAGTGCAACCCCTCGATCAAGGGAGCCGGTGACAGGGCTGCCCTTAGGAAGGGCCTGGCGGACGGCATCATCGACACGATAGGATCGGACCATGCCCCTCACCTGGAAGAAGAGAAGAGGAAGCCTTATCCCGAATGCCCGTCCGGCATCCCTTCGATTCAATTCTCGCTTCCGGTCCTACTGACGGTCGCAAGGGAGGAAGGTATTCCGCTGACAAGGATCGCCGAGGCGTTTTCCGAAACTCCTGCACGCATATTCGGAATAGAAGACCGCGGCTTCCTCAAGCCCGGATACTTCGCCGACCTGGTGGTCATCGATCCCGATGAGGAATGGACAGTGCAAGGGACTGTGAGCAAATGCGGATGGACCCCCTATGAAGGGGTTCGCCTGCATGGCGCGGTCAAGATGGTGTGGGTCAACGGGATCCCTGTCCTTCCCGGTTGCAGGCCGACATCTGGGACAGGATTATGCCCAGGACAGCCACTCCGATTCCAAGCCATTGGATAAGCACCATGTGCTCCCTGCCTATCAATTCAGCGACAAGGGCGGTCGCTATGCACATGGTTGCAAGGAACACGCTCGACTTCGCCACACCCAGCTTCTTGATGGTCATCGCCCACAGCGAGAAGGCAAGGCTCGAGCAGAGCAGGGCCAGGAACAGGATCGGCCTCAGGACCTGCCATGAAAGGTAACGCGCCTCGAAACCATCCAGTCCCTTGAATATGAAAAAAGGAAGCAGATAGACTGATCCAATCAGGAACTGGTACATGGCAATCACTTGAGGCTTGTATTCTCCGGACAGGAACTTGGTCATCGAAGCATGGCCGACCTCTGCGAAGACGGCCAGCACAAGGAGCACCAGCCCCAGGACGAAATTGCCGCCTTTGCAGTCCTCACCCTGCGAAGACAGGACCAGGAGTATGCCGGCAAGGGTCACGAGGATTCCCAGTACATTGACGAAGGTGACCTTCTCCTTGAAAAGGGTGCATCCTGCGATGACGGAGACGATCGGCACGGAAGCGATGATCATTGCACTGATCGTCGGCGAACCGGTCTCCTTTATGCCATAGGTCTCGCACAGGAAATAGACGAGGGGCTCGAAGAGCGACAGAAGCATGAACTTCCAGAGGTCCTTCCTTGCTATCGGCTTGAAATTACAGGACAGCAAATTGAATAACAGCAGAATGAGTCCTGCTATCAGGATGCGGAGCGGAACGAAGTAAAAGATGGGGACCTCCTGTGAGATCAGGCTGTCGCTCCAGATGTAGGACATACCCCAGAGGAGTATGGCAAGGACTGTCAGCAAATAGATTACCGCCTTGTTGTCTCCCAATGTCCTGATTCCTCTCACAAAAAGTCAATTACCTTTCGATTCGGCAAAGATAATCAATTTTTTGTGACAAAACGAAACCTGGAGGGGCGAAAACATTATTTATTATTCAGCAAACCCAGCGAAATCCTGTTCCTGTCAAGGTCCACGTCCAGCACGGTAACCATCACCTGCTGGTGAAGCTTCACCTTTGCCCCGCGCAGTTTCGAGACATGTATGAGCCCGTTCTCGTGGATGCCCAGGTCGACGAACGCACCGAAGTTGGTCACATTCGTAACGACACCCGGGAGCTCCATCCCCGGCTTTAGGTCGCCTATCTCGTGGATGTCGTCGGCGAAGCTGAATTCCCTGGCCTCCTGGCGGGGATCCCGGCCCGGCTTTGCCAGCTCCTTTAGTATGTCGTTGATGGTCGGCAGCCCGAATCCACCCTCCACATAACGGGACGGATCGATCCTGGAGATCAGGTCTTCGTTGCCGATGAGCTGCCTGGTACTGACGCCAAGGTCCGAAGCCATCCGGTCAACGATGTGGTAGCACTCAGGGTGCACGGCGGAATTGTCAAGCGGGTTCCGGGCATCGTGGATCCTGAGGAAACCGGCGCACTGCTCGAAGGTCTTCGGTCCGAGCTTCGGGACTTTCAGGAGTTCCTGGCGCGAGGTGAACCTGCCCTTTGCCGCCCTGTAAGCGACGATCCCCTCGGCAAGCGACGGACCTATACCGGACACATAGCTCAGAAGGTAAGGGCTTGCGGTATTGAGATTGACCCCGACATTGTTGACGCAGATCGCCACTGTGGTGTCCAGCTTTTCGCGAAGAAGGTTCTGGTCCACGTCATGCTGGTACTGTCCCACGCCGAGAGACTTGGGATCGATCTTCACAAGTTCGGCAAGGGGGTCCATAAGCCTCCTGCCGATCGAGACGGCTCCGCGCACGGTCACATCTTCATCGGGGAACTCCTTCCTCGCCACCTCGGATGCCGAATAGATGGAAGCGCCGTCCTCGCTCACGGTGAAGACCTTCACCTCCTCTGGGATACCCACCCTCTTGATGAAGTCTTCCGTCTCCCTGGCAGCGGTCCCGTTCCCGATGGCGATGACCTCGATCCCGTAATCCTCGATCATGGAAGAGACGGCCATGATCGACTTGACCTTTTCGCTCTGGGGAGGATGAGGGAATATCACCTCATGGTGGAGGAGGTTTCCGCTCTCGTCCAGGCAGGCTATCTTGCAGCCGTTCCTGAAACCCGGGTCTATGGCCATGGTCCTCTTCTGCCCTACCGGCGGGGAAAGGAGAAGTTGGGTGAGGTTCTCACCGAAAACGTTGACGGACTCGATGTCGGCCTTTTCCTTCGCTTCCTTGATGATTTCGTTGGTGATGGAGGGCTCGAGGAGACGCTTGAAGGAATCATCGACAGCCATCCTGATCTGCCCGGCAAGGGCAGGTCCGGGATAGCGGTGCTCCTGGCAGAAATCATAGTACATCTTGTTGCCGCATTTCTGGGGGTCGGCATCGATCCTTATCGACAGATAGCCTTCCTTTTCGGCCCTGAGCATGGCGAGAAGGTTGTGCGAGGGTATCTTCTGGACAGGCATGTTGAAATTGAAATACGTCCTGTACTTTGCCGCTTCGGGGTCGGAGGAAGCCGCCTTGGTAGCCTTCGACTCGATCCGCCTCGTCCTGAACATGCGCCTGAGAGTGTCGCGCACGGGTGCCGATTCGGACAGCCGCTCTGCAATGATGTCCCTGGCGCCGGAGAGCGCGCTTTCGACATCCTTCACCTTGTCTCCCACATACCTTGCGGCCTCGGACTCCGGATCCTGGACGGCGACGTTCCACATCTTGTCGGCAAGCGGTTCAAGGCCGTTTTCCTTCGCGACAGTCGCACGCGTACGCCTTTTGGGACGGTATGGCAGGTAAAGGTCCTCCAGTTCTCCGGCCACGACGCAGTCTTCTATCTTGCGTCGGAGCTCCTCGGTGAGCTTCCCCTGCTCCTCTATCGTCGAGAGTATTCCTTCCTTCCTCTTTTCCATCTCGGTGAAGACATCGTACCAGTGGCGGATCTCCGCCACTGCGACATCATCCAGCCCGCCTGTCTTTTCCTTGCGGTAGCGGCTGATGAACGGGATGGTTCCCCCGTCCTCGAAAAGCAGGATGCAGTTCTCAACCTGCCAGTCCTTCACGCCGAGCTTCCCGGCGATGGTATCCGTGTAAATCTGTTTCATGCGAAAGCGTCAATCTTGTGAAACCTGTTTCAGTTCCTCGCGGTAGGCCGAGAATATCTTGGATTTCGAGACGAAGCCGAGATAGGTCCTGTCAGGCCTCACTACCGGAAGGTTCCATGCTCCGGTCACCTCGAACTTCTTCATCACCGTGTCCATCTTGTCATCCTCGTAGACGTACTCGGAAGCGCTTTTCATGAAATTGAAGACATGCTTGGACTCGTAATCCTCGGGGTGGAACATGTCCTTGCGGATGTCCTCGAGCGACACGTAACCCTGGAACCGGTCCTTGGAATCCAGCACGGGAAATATGTTCCTCGCCGACTCTGAAACGGTCTGGACAAGTTTCCCGAGAGTGTCGTCTATCTTCACGGTGGCGAAGTCGTCCTCCACAAGGTCGGAGACCTTCAGCAGCGTAAGCACAGCCTGGTCGCTGTCATGCGTAAGCAGTTCGCCTCTCTGGGCGATGCGCTTAGTGTATATCGAATATTTCTCGACCAGCCTCGTTGTACCGAATGCTATCGTGGAAGTCAGGATCAACGGAAGGAAAAGGTCGTACCCCCCGGAAATCTCGGCTATGAGGAATATCGCAGTCATCGGTGCCTGCATCACTCCGGCCATGAGCCCGGCCATTCCGACCAGCACGAAGTTCTGTTCCGGCACTGTCAGGGAAGTACCCTCAAGGAGAAGGTTTATCGTCCGCGCGACGAAGAAGCCGGCGACCGCGCCCACGAACAAGGTCGGACCGAAGGTCCCTCCTACTCCGCCTCCCGCATTGGTCAAAGTCATGGAAAACACCTTCAGGAGCATGATCAGCAGGAAGAACACGGGCACGGACCAGCGGCTGTGGGTCAATGACGCCAGGGGCGTCTGGCCGTCCAGCGAAAGCTCCCGCCCGTTCAGGAGCACCCCGAGCGAGTCGTAGCCCTCGCCGTACAGGGGCGGGAACAGGAATATCAGGAGCCCCAGGCCGAGCGCGCACAGGAACCATTTGAGATAGGCGTTCCTGAGCTTGCCGATCTTGTCTTCAAGGAAAAGGGTCATCCGGATGAAGTAGATCGAACATCCTCCACAGAACAGTCCCAGGATCAGATAGAAGGGAATGTTCCTCATGTCGAAGGGAGTCAGGGTGCACTGGAAGGGTGTTTCCAGCCCGAGGAGCAGCCTGGACACCACGGTCGCAGAGACGGTGGAGAGCAGCAGAGGCATCATCGAAGTCATCGAGATGTTGAAAAGAAGGATCTCCAGGACGAATAGGACTCCCGCAAGAGGTGCATTGAATATTCCGGCCACCGCGGCGGCCGCCCCACAGCCCAGGAGGATCGTCATGCTCCGGTAGGACATCTTCATGTACCGGGCGAAATTCGAACCTATCGCGGCGCCGGTGTAGACTATCGGGGCCTCGGCTCCTACGGAACCGCCGAAACCGATTGTCACGGAACTGGCCAGGAGGGAGGACCACATGTTGTGGGGCCTTATCCTCGATTCGTTCCTGGACACGGCCTGGAGAGCCTTGGTAACCCCATGGCCGATGTCGTCCTTGATCACGCGGCGGCAGAACAGCATGGCCAGCAACATTCCGACTCCGGGCAGGACAAGGAAACGGAAAGCTTCCGGGCGCCCCCCTGAAAAACCGGCCAGGCCTGTCTGGATCAGATGGATCAGAGTTTTCAGCAACACGGCTGCCAAACCGGCTGCGATGCCGACTACTACGCTGAGCAGCAGCAGTTTGCTGCGCTCTGACATCCTGGACAGCCGGGGTATGACTCTCAACTTTGGCATATTCGTACAAATTTAGCTAATTTTGTCAATAGAAGAGTCATAAAAAACCTCTGCCATGAAAAGATTCATTGCTTTGCTCGCCTGCGTCGCAGCTGCAGCCCTCCTCGCGGTACTGGGACTGAAGTTCCTGTCTCCGGACGGGCCCAGGGTGCGTGCCAGGACCTCGGACGGCAACGGCATCATAATCGAGGAACTAAGCTACTACAAGGGTGATGAGAAGGAATTCGGGAAGTTGTTCAGGCCCGAAGACGGTACCGGCCTTCCGGGAGCCGTCTTCTTCCATGAACCTCTCAAGACCAAAGCCTCGGAAAGCATCCTGAGGCAGCTTGCCGGAGAAGGCGTGCTGGGCTACCAGTCCGCCCTGCACGGAGGAGCCAGGGACGTGGAATTCATAGTCAAGAGATTCTCCGGAGAAAAGGCCGTAGCGCCCGGGATGGTGTTCGTGATAAGCGACAGTTACTGTTCCGATGCAGTCGTCAACGCCGTCCTGAAACTCGGCCACAGGATACAAGGGCTCGTACTGATCGATCCGCAGCTGGGGGACAAGGCCTCCGGAGTCGTGGACCGCTACGGGGACGAATTCCTGGTCATAGACACGGCCAGGGATGGCGACATCATGGGAATGATCGAAGATTATCTTGAAAGCAAGGGGGCGCTGAAATGACACGTAAGCTCAGGTTCGGGATCATCGGGACCGGACGCATCAGCGACTGGGTCCTCAAGGGGGCGGTGCTCGATCCCAGGTTCGAAGCCGCCGCAGTCTGCTCCAGGGATGCCGAAAGGGGAAGTGCCTTCGCCTCTAAGCACGGGATTCCCAAGGTGTACACGGATGTATCCGCGATGGCTGCGGACCCCGGTATCGACGCCATCTACATCGGGACACCCAACCACACCCACCATGACCTCTCCATCCTATGCCTTTCACACGGGAAGCACGTACTCTGCGAAAAGCCCCTGGCCTCAAACCTGCGGGAAGCAAGCGAAATGGCACTCGCTGCCAGGAAGAACGGAGTCGTCCTCATGGAGGCTATGATTTCCACCCTCAGTCCGAATTTCCTGAACGTCCAGCGGAAGGTCAGGGAACTCGGGGCACCGAGGCACTATGCAGGTTTTTTCTGCCAGTATTCCTCGAAGTACGACTCCCTGAAAAGGATAATCGCCGGGGAGGAGGACACCCCCGTACCCAGTTCATTCAATCCTGAATGCTCCGGAGGCGCCCTGATGGACATAGGAATATACCCCATCTACCCGATGGTCGTCCTGTTCGGAAAGCCAAAGGGAGTGAAGGCCAGCCTGACAACTTGCAAGGTACCTGCCGCCGGTACATGGAAAGACATCGACCTCCAGGGCAGCGTCCTATTCGACTACGACGGCATGACGGCTACGGCCGTTTATTCAAAAACCGCCGATTCCCGCCTCCGCACGGAGATTTCCTGCGACGGGGGCATACTCTCCCTGGACCAGATACACATCACCAGGCAGGTGGAGTTGGTGCGCCGCGGGGCACCTACCTCAGGACGCGTCTCAGGCCCCAGGGCAGTGGACATCACCGTCCCCTGCGACCCTGACGAGTACCTCTGCGAGTTCCGCGAGTTCATCGACGTGATCGACTCCGGACGGACCGAATCAAGGAACAACAGTCTCTCGAACTCACTTGCCGTAGCGTCAGTGATGGACGAGATCCGCCGCCAGGGAGGGATAGTATTCCCTTCAGACTAATCCTCCAGCTTGAATATCTGGGAAATGTGATGGAAGCCACGCTTCTCGAAGAAGGAGTGGGCTGAATGGTTGTTGAGGCCGGATTCCAGATAGATGTCCTTTATCCCCTTGGACCTGAGCCACTCTATCGCCCGGGCGAGGAGAGTGCCTCCGAGGCCTTCACCCCGGGAAGCTTCCGTCACCAGCACGTCGCATACCATCCCGAACGGATCGGCTCCGTCCTCTTCGATATCGGCCACGCAGAACCCGACGATCCGTCCTTCCTTGACTCCTTTGAGCACCAGGGCCGAGTCTTCGTCCGAGATGTGGGCGTCTATGTACTTGAGCCACATTTCCCGGGCATTGTCTGAAGGCCGGGCGCAGAGCCGTCCGTCCCTGAATTCACCTACGCCGACGCCCATCTGTATCTCCCCATGGGAGATGTATTCGGGGTTCGCGGAAATATGTCCGAGGAAGATATCCGCCAGGGCATCCCTGTCCCCGGCCTGAGCCTTCTTGATTTCGATCATTTCAATAAGAATCTTTTGAACCAGACTATTGCCTTCTTGATGTAATTCGAGAATATCAGCAGTATGGCAAACACGGTTATCGCCGCCACTACGAACACGAGGGTAGCCGCAAGGCGGCTGTTCTCAATCCCGAAGAATGACAGGAAGGGCATCTCGGAGTTCTGGAACAACAGTTCGAAGGTAGATGCCACCGAGATTATCGCAAGGATGAAATTCAGGACAGCGCCGCTGCGCATGGACTTGTAGTCGCTCAGGTTGTGGAGACTGCTGTCGACAGACTCCATCATCGAGTGGAGCCGGTCAAGGTCCGCATCCACCTCCAGGCGACGGGTCGTCCTGTCGAACATAACCTTGTGGGACATGAATTTCGAGTACTTCACAGCATCGAGCTGCATCTCGAGCCTCGTAAGCCTCATGCTCAGGGCGGCATTGTCCGCAATGATGTCCTCGGAGGACCTGCCCTCGACATCCAGGGTGGCGTCTATGAGCTGTTCGTTGGCGAAACCTATCACATATTTCTTGGCGAGGATCATCTCCAGGATCAGGAGGTACTCCGGCCAGGAGACATGGTAGACGGACCTTTCCTTGAGATGTTCCTCCCAGTCGACCGGAGAATCGGATCCGCGCCTGCCATAAGTCCCCAGGACCATCGCTATGTTGTTGTTGCAGAGGACAAGGTCGTCAGTGTCGATCGCTATGTTCTCCCCGCAGACTTCGTCGTAGGCTTCGTCGTCACGGTAGGGCCATTCGCCGGGGTAAAGCGTCATGAGCCCGATCAGTTCCGCCTTGTGGTAGTCCCTGATGTGGTCGACGATCTGGGCTTCCGAAAGATGAGGGACATGGTCCTTGGCGAAAAGGTCTCCTTCTTCGCAAGGATGCTGGATGTTCTCCCACAGGTCGACCATGGCATAGTGGAGGTCGGCCGAAGACTTGTCCCTCCTTTCCTTGCGCTCCTTGAAACGGACCACTTCCTCGCGGCTGTATTTGGCGTTGAACTCCGTACAGTGGTCCTTCACGAACACCTTGTAGCGATGGCTGATCATGTCGAAGACGCGTCCGTCTCCGTCCAGGGAGATTTCAATCCCGGGATCAGGGATGAAGTTTCCCTCTTCATCCAGGTTCAGGCCCGACACCTTGAACCCCTTGACTTCATAATTGATGTTCGTGTCTTCATCACCGCTGTTGCGGCTCCAGTGCTCGGCGCTGAGGTGGGTGGACATAAGGGCGATCAGGTGGTCGGTAGCCGCAGCCACGCTCCTCGACGGGTCTTCCGGATCGGTAAGGCGGCAAGCGTTGCCGTCGAACAGGAAACGGTAGGTAAAGGAGAGAGTGTGGCCGAAGAGAAGGGACATCTCGACATAGACGTGCCCGCTCATGACTATCGGATAGGGCTCTTCAAGTGGCAGCTCGAACTCGAAGCCCTTCAGTTTGTAGCGCTGGATGGAGGAGGGATCCTGCATCTTGAATATCTGCGAATCGATCGACTTCTCGATCCTGGTCACGAAGCCGGACTTGACCATGTCCTCGGGGAGTTTGAACTTCCGGGTGTAGTCCAGGGTGAATATCTGCATCATGACCACGGAGAAGCCCGGATAGGCAAGGCCGTGCCCGTCTGCGCTGCAGGGGTAGGAATAATCCTTCAATTGTTTTTCCATATGTCAGAGAGTGCAAAGGAAGTCTTGCATGAGAGGGACCTTCTCCATCGCCGAAGCGAACAGTTTCATCTGGTTCCGGGTACGGACGAGGTTATGCTCCGGGTAGGAGATCTTGTAGTATGTGTCGCCGTTAAGGTAGTCGGCGAAGAAACGGACCGCCTGCATGAAAGGGAACAGGCAGGCCGCATAGGGGAGGTTCTCCCTCTCCACTGGGGTGAGGAACAACCTTGTCCCGCGGATGTACCCTCTCGAGAAGGCCTTGAAGATGTCCATGTCGAAGTCCACCTTGTCCAGTTCGGGAGAGTCCTCCGCGACCGGATTGGCCGCAGTCCTCAGGAAATCTCCGAAATCAGAGAAGACATAGCTGGGCATCACGGTGTCCAGGTCTATCACGCACAGGACGCTGCCGTCTTCGTCGAACATCATGTTGTTGACCTTGGTGTCGCAGTGGCAGATTCTCTTCGGAAGCTTTCCTTCGCGGTGAAGCCTTTCCGCCCTGCACATCTGGACGCCGTAGCGGTCGATCTCCGAAAGGATGGAATGCAGTTCCCTGCCCGGAGTGTTCTCATCCTGATGCAGCCTGCCGGCCTTGTCAGCACGCACCGCCTCCACAAGCTGCCGCAGGCGGAGTTCCATGTTGTGGAAATCGGGAATGGTCTCACCGAGAGTGTCGGGGATGTCGGCGAGCATCGCCTCGAAGTGGCCGAAAGCCTCACCCGCATATTCGGAATACACCGGATCCACCGTCTCGAAAGTCCTGGCCCGGTCTATGAACACCGAGACCCGCCAGTACCGGCCGTCTTCGCACAGATAAGTCTTCGCTCCCCCGCTTTCCTTTTTCAATGGGATGAACCTGAGGACCTTCCGGTCGATGTCCGCCTCCCCTGCGGCCTCCAGTTTCCTGCGGATGTGCCTCGTCACTGCGACGATGTTGTCTTGAAGCAGGTCCACGTCCTTGAAGACGGCGTTGTTGATTCTCTGGAGTACATAGTCCGGACCTTCACCCGACGTGACCACCTTGTAAGTGTCATTGATGAGTCCGTTGCCCAGGGGCCTGACTTCCTCCACCCGGCCTTCTATTTCGAATTGTCCGGCGATTCGTGCAAGATCTTCCATATCCTGATGCTAATGATGGTTAAAGTTAGAAAAAAACTATTGTCCGCCCAAGCGGTCAAAATAAACGAGGACATCCTCCCATGTCCTGAACGGGTCATCCCCGAAACGGAGAACGGTGCCGGGGAAATCATTTCCGCCTCCTTCTTCCGGTTCGGCGTCGACCAGATAGTCCCCGAGCAGCAGGTCCTTGGAGTTGGAGACCACGACCCTGTTCCAGACCGGGACGCCGATGTTTCCTTCACACCACCGGAAGACCTCCGGACACCTTTCCGGTTCGTTGTACGGCACTCCTGCAACCACCCTGACGTCGTAGGAACGGGACAGGGTCTCCACGGCCTTCCGGATCCCGCTCGAGTGGTTGACGATCCTGTCCCCGAGGCTGATGTACAACACCCGGCGCGAAACGCCGTTCTGCCTGTCGTCGATCCATTGCATCACAGGAAGGAGCGAATGGACAAGGGCATCGTCATTGAGACGGTGCTCTCCGTCGAACCTGATCGCATTGGGATAATGCGACCTGAACAGGTCGAAAGTATGGACCAGGGGGTCGTTTATGCCGAACAGCCCGAAAACCCTGTCCCTGTCCTGTGCGGCCTTTTCGAAGCAATGGGCCGTCGTAGAGGCGAAATGCTCCGTCAGGGTCTTGGTCACGAGGAAGGATGTCTGGCCGTCCGTCCGCGGATTGTGGAACTCCTTCCTGCCTAGCCCTATGTTCTTGAGGATCGTATCCGCAATCTGGAAAGCCGGATTGACGAGGATCCTGTCAAATCCGTAGAGCATCTCCGCAAGCATTCCACCCATAGAAGTCCCGACTATCAGGTCGGGCTGTTCCGACGCCGCCATCTCCCGGAGCATTGCGATCGCCTCACCAGGTTCTACCGGGAGGTCACGGGCAATCACCTTGGAGTGCGGCAGCAGGACCGACAACCTTCCGACAGTCCCTGACTGCGCGCTGGAGGCAAAGCCATGGACGTACATGACTTTCTTGCCGGAGAACAGTTCCGGCCGCGCGAATCTGTAAAGTTCCATAACGTAAATATAAGAATTTTTGAGATGATAACAAACCCACGGATGCCCGCCCCCGCATCAGGCATGGAAATCATTGCCTGCAGGTCCAGGGGGAAACAGCGCCTGCAGGTCCAGAGGACATTTCCGGTCCATCCTCCGTGGAATGATCGACTTAGGCTACTGGAAAAAACAATCGCCCCCACAGACAGTTGCAGGGGCGATCATGAGGTGCCTAGCAGAATCGAACTGCTGTAGCAGGTTTTGCAGACCTGTGCCTAACCACTCGGCCAAAGCACCTTGTTTGGGATTGCAAATATAGTTATTTTTATTTTAACGGCAAATATTCTTGAAGGCAGCTTCAGCCGACGGTGGAATCCTTACTCTACATAGAGCAGCAGCCCCTTGAGATATTCCCCTTCAGGATGGTAGATGTTCACGGCATGGTCCGCAGGCTGGTTGAGCCGGTCCAGGATACGGACCTGGCGGCCTGTCGCAGCCGCTGCCGAGAACACGGCAAGGGCGAAGGCCTCCTTGTCGACTACCTGGGAGCAGCTGAAAGTGAACACCAGGCCACCGGAAGCCACTTTTGAAATAGCGGATGCATTGAGCCTCTGGTACGCCCGCAGCGCATTTCCGAGGGCGCCCCTGTGCTTCGCGAAAGCCGGGGGATCGACTATGATGAGGTCATACTTGTCTTCAGGGACATTGCGAAGCCATTCGATGGCATCCGCGCAGATTTCCGAATGGACCGAATCATCGTAGCCGTTCAGGGACATGTTCCGGCTGACCATCGCAATGGCCTTCGCCGAGCTGTCAACGGAATCCACATGGACTGCTCCGCCTGACAATGCACTGACGGAGAAGCCTCCCGTGTAGCAGAACAGGTTGAGGACATTGCGTCCAGAGGAATACCGCCCCACGAGCGAACGGTTCTCACGCTGGTCGAGGAAGAAGCCCGTCTTCTGGCCTTCCGTCCAGTTCACGAAATACTTGTTCCCGCTTTCGAGGACGACCTGTTCGTCATCGCTGAAGGATGGGGCCTTGTAGAGGTAGCCGTCGACAAGGTCGAGGCCGGCCTTGAAGGGAGCTGTGCCGGAACTCTTGTCGTAGACAGCCTTGAGACGGTCTCCGAAGACTGCCTTCAGGGCCTCGCAAATCTCGGACTTGGACCTGAACATCCCGGCGGAATGCGCCTGGAGGACACAGACACCGTCGTAGAAGTCTATCACCAGGCCGGGCAGGCAGTCCCCCTCCCCATGTACAAGCCGGAAGCAGTTGGTTTTCCCGCCTTCAGCCGCCAGTCCGGCCGCCGTGCGGACCTTCAGGGCACGTGATATCATATTCTTCCAGAAATCCGGAGACATGACATCCTCTCCTCCGAAAGTGAGTACCCTCACGGCGATCGAGCCTATCTGGTAATGGCCATGGGCAAGGAACTCCCCTTCGTGGGAGAAGACTCCTACCACATCGCCTTCCGAAGGATTCCCCACGACCTGGGCGATGGCACCGGAGAACACCCAAGGATGGAATCTCTTGAGTGACTCTTCCCTACCTTTCTTTAAGATTATCTTTGTCATTTGCGGATGTTTTCGGCGGATTGGGCATCATCTGTTCCGGAGTAAGCGGATTCTTCGGCGAATCAAGGAGTTTAAGGTACATTTCACGGCATATCCAGGCATCGGTCGCGGCGTAGGCCTGCTGGGCTTCCGACAGTTCCTCAGCCTCCCAGTTCGACAGCTGCTGGGACTTGGAGATCCTGACGCCCAGGATGATGGCGGCCATCTTCTTCACGCTCTTGTCCTTGATCCCATATTCCCAGACCATTTTCTGAAGGTCGACGAATCCTCCGGGGACGAAGTGATGGTGTTTCTCAAGCCCCCTGACATCGTCGTTCACAGCTGCGCCAACCTTGATGATGTCCTCATTGGAAAGGATACGTCGCAGCGACGGTGGGATGCCCCCCATCAGCTTGATCCTGAAAAGGAAAGCCTTTTCTTTCCCGGAAAGCTGGAGAAGCGAGACCCCGTATTTCGGCTGGTCAGGCGAGAAACAAGGCCGGGACTCGGTGTCGAATCCGATCACCTTCTGTCTTTTAAGGTATGAAACGGCCTTGAGGAACTCAAGCCCCGTGCCGTTGATTACCTTGACCGTCCCGGGAAAAGTCTCGGGCTCGAGTTGTTCTATCTCTTCTGGAGCTATGCTTATACGGTACATATAGTCGCTATTCTGCCAAAGTAGTGTCGCTGACGGCGGCATCCGGAGTGGCAAGGGCCTCTTCCACCATCGTGGTCACTGTGGGCAACTCCTCAAGTTTCATGTCCAGCCCGTCGCCGGTGGGGAGGATTTCGTAATACCGGACCTCCGGGAAGGAGATATTATGGGTAAAGAGGTTCTTTTCCCTCATGGTCATGAAACACTCCTTGCTCAGGGAGACGGTCGTGTCGGCGGAATAGATGACGGGGACGCTGCATCCGATCTTCTCATAGAAATCACTTATGTCGTCTCCGCCGTATTCGGCCATGAGAGGGGAACAGATGACGAGCACCTTGCAGTTGAGGGAAGAGTCCAGCGCAGCCAGGGACAGCCTGACGGCTAGTTCCTTCAAAGCCCGAGGGCCGTCATTGCCGGAAAGCATCTCGGAGAAAGGCGACTGGGTGAAATCCACCAGGGGAACTATCGTCTCTCCGGCGAAGTCCGGCAGGCCATCTGGGACCGCCTTCGCATCCACGTTGTCAAAGGCATCTTCCTCCTTCATGAGGGCACAGAGCCGGGGGAATGTCTCCACGTCGCCCAACAGGATGATCTTCCCGTCGGCGCTTCCGGCACGGGCAGCCTTGTGCTGCAACACGGGCAGGGAATCCCGGACGAGGACGTCCACCAGCTCAAGCGAATCAAATCCGGTCTCTACGCGCCGAGAGCATGAAAGGATGGCCCCGAGGAGGAGCGCTGCCATGAACAATGCTGAACAACTTTTCTTCACTGCTGTCGGAATTTCAAACATAGTAACGTGCAAAGGTAAAAAAATCTTCACTATCTTTGAAATCAAGCGTACCATAAAGTTCCAAACCTTGATGAAAGCCATCCTTGCCATAGACTCGTTCAAAGGCTGCCTGAGTTCCCCGGAAGCGGAGGAAGCCGCTTCCTCGGCATTCCCGTCCCACGAAGACACGGTCATGATCCCCGTTTCCGACGGAGGAGAAGGTTTCTCGGCCATAATGACCGCCCTTCTCGGTGGTTCGACAAGGACCGTCCTCTGCCAGGATCCCCTCGGAAGGCCCGTCGAAGCTTCGTACGGGCTGGCACACGGAGGAAGGACGGCCATAATCGAAACCGCTGCCGCAAGCGGGCTCTGCCTTCTGCGGGAGGAGGAGAGGAACCCTCTTGCCGCCAGCACCTTTGGAACCGGTCAGCTGATTGCAGACGCACTCGATGAAGGGGCCGAGGAAATCTGGCTGGGTCTCGGCGGAAGCGCCACATGCGACGGAGGCACAGGACTCCTGCAGGCTCTCGGCTACAGGTTCATGACTCCGGGAGGAATCCTTCCGGACGGCCGCACGGTCATGGGCAACATAATCGGGATTGATTCAACCCATCGGCACAAGCAGCTTTCCCATTGCAAGATAACCGGTTTCTATGATGTCTCCGTACCCTTTTATGGGGCAGGAGGGACGGCGAGGATGTTCGCCCCACAGAAAGGAGCCGGGGCCGCGATGGTGGAAGCGCTGGATGCATGGATGAGCCAGTTATGCGAGGTCTATTCCGAGTTCTCGGGAAGGGATATCAGGACCGTTCCGGGGTCGGGGGCTGCCGGAGGGACGGGCGGGGCGATCCGCGCATGCATGGGAGCTTCGATGACCCCGGGGGCATTCCAACTCCTGGATGAAGCAGGGATGGGGCCGCTTCTGGACACCTGCACTCTTGTGATAACCGGCGAAGGCCACGCAGACTTGCAGACCCTTCGCGGCAAGGTACCGGCCGGAGTCCTTGAATATGTCAGGAAATACGACTCCGAATGCGGAGGTTCGCGCCACACGCAGGTTGCCCTTGTCGCAGGGCAGGTTTCAGACCGCGACGCCCTTCTGAGGGCAGGATTCGACTATGTGGTCGAAGCCACGCCGGAAGGAATGCCCATCAGCCTGGCCATGGACCCGGCAACGGCCCGGGAGAACATAAAAAAGGCCGTAGGCATCATTGCCCACGGCCTTGACCGGTAACTTCCAGTATCTTCGGGACAAGGAGGTCCCTTATGTACTCCTCTTCCATGAAGTGGCTTCCGTCATAGACGGTCCACGTTTCCTCGCCGAACCATTTCCTCCAAGTCCTGACAAGGACTACGCCGCTCCGCCTGAACTTGTCGCGCCTCCCGAAGTAAGCATGGAAGAAATCCCTGCTGCCGCGACGGGGGGTATTGTCCTTCGCCTCCTCGACGACAGGCTTCCATCTCAGGAGCTTCTTCCTTTCGAAATCCAGGGGCTGCCTGTCGCCTTCCCTGGGGTGGTAGTGGTCGTTGAAGAACGATCTTACGCAAGGGATCCGGACCAGGGCGGCCATGATCTTGAAATAGCGCGGGGCATTCAGGGAGGGAGAAACAAGGATGTGGGGATACCCCTTCAGCGCGATGGCATGCGTGGCGCCCATGCTCTCCCCTATCACCAGGTCGGGTCTGGACTCTTCGGCCCAGGAGCGGATCTGTCCACGGGCCACCAGGGGATCGAAATCATATGTCCTGATGACTACCTCGAAGCCTTCGGGAAGGATATCCTTGAGGATGGACGGAATACGGCTGTCGCCTCCTCCGCCCATCCCATGGACATAGAGTATCACATGCTTCCGCTCCGGGTTCATGCGGCGCACTTGCATGTAAGGAGATTCACAAGGACGTAACCCGTAAAGGAAACGAGCACGGCGGCAGACCAGTGGAGGTGCAAGGCAAGGACCACCGCAACGGCAGCGAGCACCACCGCCAGGAACACGATCCTTTTCACCCGGTCCAGCCTGGAGGTCCTGGCCCCTGTTCCGAATTTCATTGCGAACATCGGCACCTCGCTTACCAGCAGGGCGCACAGCAGGACGGCAAGCAACGGGATGAACACGGGAGATGCGCACCACCCGGCCAGGAAACTCCCGGGAGACCTGCAGACGAAGCATGCGAGAGAACCGCAGATCATAGCGCTTGCAGGAGTGGGAAGGCCGAGGAAACCACCATGCTGCCGGTCGTCAAGGTTGAACTTGGCGAGGCGCAGTCCGGAGAAGACGGCAAGGACGGCCGGGAAATATTTCAGGAACAGGACTTCCGTACCGGAAATCTCGCAGAGCATGACAGCGGGAAGGACCCCGAAGCTGACATCGTCCGCAAGGGAGTCCAGCTCCCTGCCGAAATCCGAGCCGGCCTTCAGGAGACGCGCGGCGAAGCCGTCGCAGAAATCTGCCGCCGCGGCACAGAGCATCAGCAGGAAGCCTGAGTCGGGGCGCCCTTTCAATGTGAGAATCACCCCCAGGACCCCGCAGAGGAGATTCAAGGAGGTGATTGCATCAGGAATGTACTTTTTCAGGCCCATCTATTTGATGCCGAGCTTCTTCTTCATGTCCTTGGAAAGGGCGTCCTTGTGGACGACGACGTCCATCGACTTCGCACGTACGAAGGAATCGGAGCAGTACCATATTCCCTCGTAGCTGCCGGTGACTCCCCAGGAGTTCTTGACCATGAAGTATTTCGTACCGTTCTGGTCCTTGGCCACACCGAAGATGTGCATGCCATGGTCGTCGGTAGTCTGCTTGCTGTCATATTCGGCCTGGCGAGACTCTTCCGTGACAGTAAGTTCCTTGGGAAGGGCGACCGGGCCTTCAGGCTTCTTCTCGTTGTCCTTTCCGACCCATCTTTCCTGGTCGGAGCCGGTAGTAGCTGCCTGTGCGTCGATCAGGACACCGATTCCAGTACGGTTGAAACCGGGCTCGCTGACATCGGTTCCCCATGCCACGGTGAAGCCTTTGTCGACGGCCTCATAGATGATGGACATGAACTCGTCGAGGGGTACGTTGTAGCCGCAGTCCCACCTCCAGTTGTCGGACACCTCAATCGGAACCAGCTTGTAATAAGGCTGGTAGGAGAAGGAAGTGATCGTCACGTAGTCTTCGGGGACAATTCCCATGGCATCCCTGTAGGTTGCGGGGGTGTAAGTCTTTCCGTCAACTTCGAAAGACTCGGGGCACTCTCCGAGATAGGTGTCGAGGATCGCGTCGAAACCTTTGATCCAGTTGGTAGAGAGAGTCCTGTTGGGGTTCTTCGCAATCGCCTCCACGTAAGACTTGGTGGCGGCATCGAGCTCTCCGTGGACCGGGAGGGCCTGCAGGCCGGGCATCGCGGACTGGGGCACGAGGCCGTAGTCCTCGGCGACGTGGAGCACGTCATCAGCTTCGGAACCGGCGCTGAAGCCAAGTTTCCCGTCAACCCTGACGAACTTGATGGCGCGGTCGTGGTAGGACTTGGAGACGACGTACATCTCGGAGAAGTCGGGATATTTCTCCTTGTCCTTGATGTTCTTGATCCTGATTACCTCCGACTCGAGGAAACTGATCGTGGAGAAGCACCAGCAGGTGCCTGAGCGGAACTGGTTCTTGACTGGAGTTACAGGGTTCTCCTTCACTACCGTGAACTGATAGGCTTTCTCCGGGACGGCAGGTCTTTGAGGTGCCTGGGCGGATGCGGCTGCGGGGAGCAGGACGGCAGCGACGGCTGCGATAACAAGTGTTCTTTTCATATACATTGGGTATTAATAGTTTTCTGCCTTGACCTGGAAATAGCTCATGGGATGCTTGCACACGGGGCAAGTCTCAGGGGCCTTCTTCCCTATCACGATGTGCCCGCAGTTGGTGCACTCCCAGACTGCATCCCCGTCACGGGAAAAGACTACGGCGTCCCCGATGTTCTTCAAGAGCTTCCTGTAGCGTTCCTCATGGTTCTTCTCGATGGCGCCCACGCTTTCGAAAAGGAAGGCTATCTCATCGAATCCCTCCTGCCTGGCAGTCTCTGCGAATCCGGCATACATGTCGGTCCATTCGAAGTTCTCTCCTGAAGCTGCATCTTCGAGGTTCTCGACCGTGGAAGGGACTGCTCCGCCATGGAGGAACTTGAACCAGATCTTGGCATGTTCCTTCTCATTCCGGGCTGTCTCTTCGAAAATATTGCCTATCTGGACGTAACCGTCTTTCTTGGCCTTGGATGCATAATAAAGGTACTTGGTGTGCGCCTGGCTCTCGCCTGCGAAAGCGGTGCGGAGATTGATCTCTGTCTTTGATCCCTTGAGTTCCATATAAAAAAAATTATCTAGTACCGCGACTTTGCGGAACATTTACAAATATAATAAAAAACCGAAACAAAACCTGCGCTGGAGGAACAATCGGAAGTTTCCCGTCCGGCCCGGCCGTCAGATTTCCCCGGTCATGCGCGCGAAACGCTCCAGGACACTGACGGAAGCAAAGGCGCAGTTGATCCAGTGGGTGCGTTTCGAATATGGGACTTCCGGATTGAAGAACCACTTTGTGGGAAGGATGCCCGTCAGCGGGCACTGCGACTTCACTGCGGCATCCAGCAGGGCCTTGCCCTTGGCGAGGGCCAGCTTGTCGCCGGTCACGCTGTACAGCGACAGGTACGAGTTCGCCATCTCCACCACGCTGGCATCGATAGGCGTCTGGTAATTGTACTGCTCGAAAACACAAGGAGTAAGCATGGTCTTGTAGCCCTCGGGTCCTACGACCGTGTCCCAATAGGTGAACTGGTCCTCGCTGAAACGGACCATCTCCCTGCACTGCTCGATCTCCTCTTTGGTAGGTTTCTCCTTACCAAGCAGATAGATGGTGAAATCATTCGCCTGTCCGTGCGTGAGGTCCTGGTATTTCTGCCATGATTCAGTCGGCTGGTCCTCGAACTGGCCGTTGAAGTTGAAGGACTCAAGGACATTTTCCTTGATCCACTCCTCGCCGCGGACGCGGGCCTCCTCGTAGTCCTGCAGGCCGTACTCGTCACGGAGCCTCACGAACAGGTGCAGGAGGGCCGTGGGGATGCTCCGGGCGGGAGTCACCGAGATGCCGGTGTCGAATTCCACCTTCACGGGCCAGGAACCGTCCTCGGCCTGGAGGCGCTTGTAAGTGTCCGCGATGTGGATGGCGAAGTCGTAATACCTCTTCTCGCCGGTGGCGTTGTAAAGGTCCAGCAGGGCATTGGTGGCCGAAACCGCCTCCATGAACATGGTTTTGCCCTTGTTGATCTGGTGGACGTAATACTCACCCGTGGACTTGTCTTCGGGGTCCAGGTAATATGTTGCCGGGAAATACTCCAGAGGGGCGCCGGCAGGCTGGGCGCTGCCCATCATGCACTCCGCCGCATTGCGGGCGATGGTAAGGGCCTCCTCGCGAAGGGCGGGCACCTGGGAAGCCAGGAAACATTCCATCCTCACCGTCGCCCCGTAGATCTTGCATGCGTAGCCGTTCAGTTCGTACGAAAGGTCAGGGCCGGCGTTCTCGAGCCAGTGGTGGATGGCCGGCATCTTGTGGAAATACACGGCCGTGAGCACGGCAGCCTCATGATACCCCCTGGGGGCTTCCGTATAAGGGCCATGGAAAGGGAAATCGCGGTAGAAAGTCCTTCTGCCGGCCTGTCCGACGACTTTTCCGGACTTGTCCAGGCCCTCGACGACCACCTCGGTCCTTCCGACGGGAATCTTGTTCCACACCGGGCTGAGAGCGTTCTGGGGAGAATCTGCCTTGAACGTCCATTCCTTGTAGGGACCAGGGCCAGGAGTGGCGTCTATTGCGGAGTAATTACGTGATTCAACGCCGTTTCCGATGTATTCCATGGTCTCGGTCATGTTGTCATGCTCGGCCTGCCTGACCGTGAACCTGTACTTCACGGCCCCCGGCACTTCTCCGAACTCGAATGCCGGGGCATATATGAAGCGGTAGGAGAATCCGTTCCAGAAAGGGACTGAGCCGCTACGGCCGGGATGCACAGGCTTGCTGTATTCCTTCAGCGCCTTTGCGTTCAACGATTTATAATTCAACTTGACGCCTTTGGCTGACCTGTCCCTGGCATCCAGCCCGGGGCAGAAGACGAGCATCGATGCGATGATGAGTGCGATGGCACCGTAAAAACGCGTCTTGCAGGAGGTTCCTTTTAACAGCATATCCATTGTCAGGTTATAAAACAATTGCAAGTTACCGAAAAAAACGATAATCCGCAAGCCGGACAAGGCAACCTCATGGATTCCCGGTTTTTTAGTATATTTGTGTACCGGCACCGCCGGATAGTTTTAACCGCCAATTACTGATTCGCATGAAAAGATCCTTGATCGCCTTAACCTGCATCCTTGCCATGTGCCTCACTGCCAAGGCTGCGGACGGAGTACCGAAGAAAGATGTCGGCATCTTCTATTTTGTCTGGATGGGACAGCATCCTTCCGAACAGACAGGCAACTACGACATCACGAAGCTTCTGGAAGAGCACCCGGAAGACCTGTACGACGTAAAGGGGACCCCGCTCAGCCCGCTTCACAAATACCATTTCTGGAGCGAACCACTCTACGGCTATTACAACAGCGCCGACCCATGGGTCATCGCCAGGCACATCGAACTCTTCATGGCCGCCGGGGTCGATTACCTTGTCCTCGACACCACCAACGGCTTCTGCTATCCTGAAGTCGTCCACACGCTGCTGGAGACCCTGCTTGCCTTCCAGAAGAAAGGGCTCGACGTCCCGAAGGTTTCCTTCTACACGAACGGGGCATCCGGAAGGGTCGTCAAGGAACTGTTCTACGCCTTCTACGTTGGCGGCAGGTACGACAGCCTCTGGTATGCTCCCAAGGGCAGGCCGATGATCATCGGGGTCTCACGCCGCAACAAGGGGACCACCGACCAGGGCAATCCGGACTACATAAGGGAAGAACACGCCGCCTATTTCGACGTCAGGGAATCCCAGTGGCCGACCAAGCCTTCTGACAAGGAGGCCTTCCCGTGGATGGACTGGGAATATCCCCAGGTAAACCACAACGGCATCGTCTCGGTCTCCGTCGCCCAGCATTCAACCAAGAAGATATTGTTCTCCGACATGGAATACGGCCGGGGCAGGGGCTACGACGCCCCTACGGGGAAGAACCTCCACGGAGAAGTCCGCAGCGGACACAATTTCCAGAACCAGTGGAACACTGCCCTCGTCGGCAGGGACGACGTCTCGAACGTGTTCATGACAGGGTGGAACGAATGGGTCGCCATCAAGTATGTATTCGACGGGAAAGTTGGATTCGTGGACACCTTCAACGAGGAGTTCTCCAGGGACATCGAGATGATGAAAGGCGGCTACGGCGACAGTTTCTACCTCCAGATGGCCCGCAACATCAGGGTCTTCAAGGGAGAGGGACCTTCTCTGACAAGGCCGGAAGTCCGCGGCGGGGAATGGCTGTTCAGGGATCCTGAAGGAGATGCCCTCGAGAGGGACTTCCAGGATTTCGCCGGTACTGGAAGGTATGTCGACTCAAGCTGCCGGAATGACATCACGGGCGTGTCTGTCAGCGAGGAAGGGAACGAAATCCGCTTCACGGTCACGACAGCCGGCAAGGTTTCAGGACATGAAGAAGGAGACACCACATGGATGAATATCCTTGTCCGTACGAACCTCGAGCCCGGAAACGGGTTCCCCTATGATTTCGTCATCGGCCGTCACCCGTCGAAAGACGGGAAAACCAGCGTGGAGCGCATAACCGCCTCCGGGAAGCATGTCTGCGGAGAAGCCCGGTGGAAGGTCTCCGGAAAGAAAATGTCCATCGTGGTTCCCATGGGGACGCTGGGCCTTCAGAAAGGCGCTGTCCATTTCTTCTTCAAGGCAGCCGACCATGTGGCCCGCCCGGATGACATCATGGACTACTACGTAAGCGGCGACAGCGCCCCTATCGGGCGGCTGGACTATGAATACGGGAGGCGCAACGTCCTGTACTCCCGCCTCATGGACGACGGCGCTCCATTGGATGAATATTCCCTCGAAGGAGGCGTGGACGCCACTCCGACCCCGGAGGGACTGAAAGTCAACGGCGCCGGGGGCCATGTCCGCCTGGACAGGTACTATTCACTCGGGGAAAGGACGGCACGCTTCACCGCACGCTTCAGCCCGGATGCCCTGGCCGTCTTCCGCAGCAACTCAGGAGACTTCAACTGCCTCGTGGACGCAGAAGCCCGTACCATCACCGTAGCTCCATACGCGTCAGACGCATCGGCCGCAGACAAGGCGGTCGGGCAGGGACGCGCAAAAAAAGCTGAAGTCCCGTTCCTGGATCCGTCACATGAATATTCCGTGGAGATCGGGCATGACTACCTTACCAACTCCGCTCTCCTGACAGACCTCGCCACCGGCAAGTCTGTAGGGTTGTCCCTGACTTCGGACGGGGCCGGCGGTGTCGGGAAAGGTGCCCTCCAGGAAGGATACAGCGCAGGATCCATGTGGGATTATTACTGTTTCGGGCTGCTCAGGGGCACTTCCATGACGGTCCGCAGGACCGAGGTCCTGAGCACTCCGGAAAAAGTCTTCCTGATGATCTACGGCGATTCCATAACCCAGCCGGACGGATACTTCCCCAGAAAGGACTTTCCCCAGGCCTGGACCATGCAGATCGCCTCGAATGTCAAGGGGAAGGCAGTCTGCAGCGGCCGCGGCGGCTGCACCATCAACGAAGTGCTCCTGCGTATCCCGAACGAGCTTCCTTACATACGGCCGGAGTATGTCATGGTAACGATAGGCACTAACGGCGGCAACACGGAGGAGAACCTGTCGCGGCTGGTCGAATACATCCTGTCGCAAGGGGCGGTCCCGATCCTCAACAACATCCCCTGCAACGAGAGCGGCACCCAGGTGGCCGCCAACGAACTGATCGCCAGGGTGAGGGAGAAATACGGCCTCAAGGGCTGCAAGTTCGACCTTGCGACTTCGATTGCGGGAGACGGGCTTGAAGTGGACAAGTCGATGATGTTCTGGGAGAACTACCCCCCGGAGGTTTTCAACGGCTGGCAAGTGTGGCACCACCCCAACTCCAAAGGCGGCACGGCCATGTACCTCCGCTCAAGGCAGGACGTCCCTGAACTGTACTGAACATCCGGTGCTTCCGTCCCCGACGGGGACACCGCAGGCTGAAACACACAAGCGGGCTGCCGGAGCAGAGACTCCCCGGCAGCCCGCATTGGATTTCGAATGGAAACCTACCTCTTGACCATGAGAGGCACGGAAGAGAATCCCTCCGGGCGGTCATACAGTTCGCAATGGCAGTCGCCCAGATGCTTTACCTTGAACCCGTTGGCCTTGTACTCCTCGTAATTGAAGGCATTCAGCTCGTCTATGGCGATCTGGTGGAACTTGTCGAAGTCAGGCCACCATTCCCAACCGCTGCCAAAGTCATTGTAGAGGAAGGCGTCGGCGCACTGCTTGCCCAGTTCCGGAGTCACATAGAAAGCTCCCATAGCCAGGACATTCACTCCGTTCCCGGTTATGGCTCGGAAAGCTGCCGGTACGGACTCCACGACCCCTGCATGGACTCCGGGGCACTTGCTTGCGGCAATGTGTATACCCATTCCGGTCCCGCAGAAGATCAGGGCCCTTTCGAACTCTTTCTCGGTGATCATCGCACCGACCCTCAGGCCGATACGGTGGAACATGAGTTCCGTGTCGTCAGGATCCGAATCGGCCTTGACCCCGATGTCGGTAACCGTCCAGCCTTTCTTTTCAAGATACTCCTTGATTGCTTCCTTGAGAGGATAACCCGCGAAGTCCGCGGCCATGAGAATCTGCTTCTCCGCTACTGTTTTCATGATAGCCTTATTATTAAATGGTTAGTAAATATGCCGGTAGTTGCGACCGTATCGCTTTGACAAGATAGTGAATTATTTCCAGAATCCGTCATGGCTTCACGACATTGATGTCCACGAAACCTGGAACGCCATGCACGACTCCCTTGTCGGTGAACTGCCACCATGTCCATCCTTCGTACGAAGGACGGTCTTTTCCGTAATGGGCGACCCAGATCTCATAATCATTCCTTATCTCGTCGCAGAGGTTGTCTTTAGCGAAGGTTGCGCTTGCATACACCACCGGCCGGACTCCATAGTGGGCCTCGACAGTCTTGAGCCACTTCAACGCCCGTTCGTTCAGGAGTTTCTTCGTACAGCCCCTGTGAATGGTCTCGATGTCGAGCACCGGAGGCAGGTCTCCTGAGGCAAGGGGTCCGACGGCCGAGATGAAATTCCTGGCCTGCTCGGCACCGTCCTTGGAACTGCGGAAGAAATGGTAGGCCCCGCGCCTTATGCCGGAACGGCGTGCGGATTTCCAGTTCTCCCGGAAGTCCGGGTCTTTCATCGATGCACCTTCAGAAGCCTTGATGAACACGAAGCCGACAGGCCTTATGTCCCTTGCCATCCCCGGCTCCCTGACGGTCCGCCCCCTGGAATCAGTCATGACGAAGAGGGAATCCCAGACAATCCTTCCCTGGTTGTTGTGCGATATGTCGATGCCGTACTTCCAGGCTCCCGGAGGGACCCTGGCGCCGGTACCGGCATCCTGCGCTCCCGACTTCCTGACAAGGAGGAACACGAGCGCCAGGACGATGGCTGCGGCAAGCCCGAGCATCGGCCAGGTCCCAAGCTTGATCCTGAGCTTCCTCACGGAAGACTTCTTCCCGGCGGTTTTCCTCTTGCGGGAAGCCGACTTCTTCCTTGCCGTCGTCTGTTTCCTTGCAGTCGTCTTCTTTCTTGTTCCGGTCGGCATTGCAGTTCGTTCCTACTGCAAAAATAGAATTAATAATTGAAAGTCCATCCACGGAGGTACTGCAACGAGATGCTGATTCTTTCTGCAGAAACCACTATATTTGCATACCAAAAGTAAACATTGGTTTGAAGAAGATTCTTTTCATCGCCAACCCGCTTTCCGGCGGTAAAGACAAAGAATTAATGCTGAGGGACATAGACGCTGCCATCGACAGGCAACGTTTCGAGCCTTCGTTCGTTTTCACGGAGTATCCCGGACACGCCACGTCCCTTGCCGGGGATGCCGATGCCCCCATAGTAGTGGCCGTAGGAGGCGACGGCACCGTCAGCGAAGTGGCCAAGGGACTGGCCGGGACGGAAAAGGTCATGGGAATCATCCCCTGCGGCAGCGGTGACGGGCTGGCCCTCCACCTGGGAATCAGCCGCAATCCGCTGAAAGCCCTCCGGACGATCCAGGACGGTGTCAGTGAAACGATGGATTACGGTAAGCTTGACGGGAATCCTTTCTTCTGTACGGCCGGGTTCGGACTGGATGCGGAAGTGGCATGGGAATTCGCCTCCTCCGGGAAGAGGGGCCTGTGGACTTACATATCGCTCGCCTGGAAGATCTGGAAGCATTTCACCCCACAGACCTACAGGATAGAGACAGAAGGCACGGCGATCACGGCCAAGGCAGTCTTCGTGACTGTCGGAAACGCCAACCAGTGGGGGAACCAGGCCCGGATCACTTCCCTGGCCTCGGTCAAGGACGGAATGCTCGACGTGACCGTGGTGGCTCCTTTCCATACATACGAAATCCCCTTGCTCGCAATAAAACTCCTGGACGGAAGGGCACATACCAGCCGGCGTGTCACCATGCTCCGCGCCAGGAAGGTTACGGTCGTGCGCGAAAAGGAAGGCCCTGCCCATCATGACGGCGACCCCTGCATGGAAGGCAGGGAGATTCATTTTGAAATCGTACCATCCTCCCTGCATGTAATGGTCGATGCAGGCAGGAAAATATAACATTGAGATGGATAAGATAAAAGTGAAAGACTGGTTCGCGTTCGTCGCGCCGCGTTTCCTGGCCCTGACCCTCGTGCTGGGCCTGGTGATCCGCATCATCTTGATTTTCCACCCGCTGACGGTGGTGGACTGGGGCTTGGCCGACTGGGTCAAGATTTTCGGTCTCGGATTCCTGAACGACCTGGCATTCACCGGCATAGCCCTCATCCCGGCTTTCATTTTCTACTCATTCCTGACTGATGACCGGTACAGGAAACCATTCCTTTGGATCTTCTGGGGCGCGCTGATGCTTCTTACCTTGTATGTCGTCTTCTGCAATGACATTACGGACGAGTACGGAGGCCCGTTGCCCCGCATCGTGAACGCCGTACTGATCCTTCTGGCAGCCTGCCTGACCGTCAAGACTTTCGTTCCCGCCGTCCGGAAGAAATGGCGGACGGCGGCCATCTGGACCGTGATGATGCTGTACGCTTGCTGCGCGATCACGATAGCGTTCAGCGAAGTCGTTTTCTGGAGCGAATTCGGTGTCCGCTTCAATTTCATCGCCGTCGACTACCTGGTCTACACGAATGAAGTCATAGGCAACATCGTGGAATCCTATCCCATATTCTGGATGATCCTGGCCATGCTGCTTGTCGCAGGTGGAATATGCTGGTGGATGGTCAAGGGGAAGGACATCCGCGACAGCGGAATCGCAAGCTGGAAGCAGTGGGGCATATCCCTGGCCGTGCTTGCCGCATGGTGCGCCATTGGCTACGGATGGCTGCATTACGGCTACCGCAACTTCGGCGGCAAGAACATGTATGCGACCCAGATCCAGGAGAACGGCTGCTGGGACTTCCTGGAGGCTTTCGCGTCCAACGAGTTGGATTACAGGCAATTCTACGCAATGATTCCCGAAGGGGAAGCCGCCTCCCTCCAGCAAAGGCTCTGCGGGCAGGACGAAAACGGGATCCAGTCAGTCAAGGACAGTCTTCCTGCATTGAAGAAGAACGTCGTGCTCATCACCGTCGAAAGCCTGAGCGCGGATTTCCTGACCCGGTACGGATCGGCGGACGGGATCACTCCCAACCTGGACACGCTGCTTGGGAAGAGTCTTGTCTTCGACAACCTGTTCGCGACCGGCAACCGGACCGTCCGCGGCCTGGAGGCAGTGACGCTGTGCATCCCTCCCTCCTCCGGCGAAAGCCTTGTCAAGCGGCCGGACTGCTCCGGCTTCTTCCCGACCGGGCAGGTTTTCCGGGACAACGGCTACCGCAGGGTCTTCATCTACGGAGGAGACAGCTATTTCGACAACATGGGCACCTTCTTCGGGTCCTGCGGCTACGACATCTGGGACAAGAAGGCCTATGACAAGGATTCCATCGCATTCGCGAATATCTGGGGAACGTCGGACGAAGATTCCTACCGCGAAGCCATGGGTCTCTTCGACAGGAGCCATGCCGAGGGCACCCCATTCTTCGCCCACATAATGACCATCTCGAACCACAGGCCCTATACCTATCCCGAAGGGAGGATAGAGTACGACGGGAATCCGATGAGCCGCAGGGCGGCCGTCAAATACACAGACTGGGCGATAGGGCATTTCCTGGCCGAGGCTTCACTCAAACCATGGTTCCCCGAAACGGTCTTCGTGATCACGGCAGACCATTGTGCCTCTTCCGCCGGCAAGACATCCCTGCCTCTGGAGTGCTACCACATTCCGGCACTGATCTATTCACCAGGTTTCATAGAGCCTGCCGTCGTCGACAAGGTGTGTTCCCAGATCGACCTCATCCCGACGCTGCTCTCATTGATGCACTTCTCCTATGAAGCGCCCTTCTACGGAAGGAACGTCCTTGATCCGGATTTCCGGGAGCGGGCGTTCATGGCCACCTACCAGGACCTTGGCTACTACACCAAGGACGTCCTTACGGTCCTTTCCCCCGTCCGCAGGGTCCAGCAGTTCCGCATCCGCCGGCATGACGGATGGGAATACGACGAGATCCCTCTGGAGGGAGGCCGGGAAGAGGATATCCTGAGGGAAGCGCAGGCGCTTTACCAGAGGGCGAACCTGGCGTACTGAATATCCGGGCATCACCGGCCCTGACCTATCATACACCAATGACAGACTTTCAAAAACAGACGGCATGAAACGGACAATACTATTCACCCTAGCCATCCTGGCATGCCTGGCCGCCAATGCCGGCGCCAAGCGCAACCTCCTCACGGACAGCTACAACCGCGCATTCCTCGAGCAGTTCTGCAAAGGCGGCACCGAGTGGGTAAGATTCCCTTCATATTCAGACAGGAAGGCCTGGGACGGCATTCCCCGGGAGAAAAGGGAGGCCACAATCGCGGCCGGCGAGAAATACCTCGGATTCGGCTGGCCCGCCGTGCTCCCCAGCATGTACCTTGAATTCACGAGGACCGGCAACAGAAGCGTCGTGGACTCGGCGATCGCCAACCGTCTGAAGGCCCTGAGGTCGCTGCTGCTGGCCGAACTGGCCGAGGGAAAAGGCAGGTTCCTTGACGACATCATCAACGGAGTGTTCGCCTACTGCGAACAAACCTACTGGGGCAGTTCCGCCCATTTCTACCTCTACGAATACGGCAGTCCCATCTCGGATCCGACCACCGTACTGCCTGACGCCGCCAACCCCATAATCGACCTCACGGTCGGAGATGTCGCTTCCACCCTGTCCTGGACCTGGTACTTCCTCCACGAAGAGTTCGACAAGGTCAGTCCGGTGATCAATGAGCGGCTGCTTTCCGAGATGCATGAAAAAGTCCTGGACCCGTACTACTCCAGGAACGACTTCTGGTGGATGACCGGATGGAACAGCGGCAACGTCAACAACTGGACTCCATGGTGCAGCTACAACGTCCTGACAAGCATACTGCTTCTGGAGAAGGACCCGGCCAAACGTCTCGACGGGGTCGCGAAGTCCATGCAGTCGGTCGACCTGTTCATAAACTCCTATCCCGACGACGGTGGCTGCAACGAAGGGCCCTCCTACTGGGGAGCCGCCGTCGGACAGCTGTACAACTACCTTTCTTTGCTGTGGGACTGGTCCGGAGGCAGGATCGACATATTCGGCAAGGACATCATCCGGGAAATGGGACGCTACATCTGCAAGCTCTACATCGGCGGCGGCGACAGATACGTCAATTTCGCCGACGCTCCGGCCAGGATAGTCCATGACGGGATAAAGATCGCCCGTTACGGCAGGGACATCGGCGACAGCGACATGGAAGGTTTCGGAGCTTTCCTTGCAGACAAGTCGGGAACCCGGTCGAAGGCCCTTTCCGGAGACATCGGTACGGCCCTGTCGAACACCTTCCTCTACGACGGCGATCCTTCCCCAAGCGAGATCCTGCTCGGCGAGGCATGGCTTCCGGACCTGGAAGTGGCCGTGGCCAGGGACCGCAAGGACAGCCAGGAGGGCTTTTTCTTCGCTGCGAAAGGGGGCAACAATGCGGAGCAGCACAACCACAACGACGTGGGGTCCTTCATCCTCTACTACAACGGCAGTCCGGTGTTCATAGACCCCGGAGTCGGCACCTATACCCGCCAGACATTCAGTTCCGAGCGCTACCGGATCTGGACGATGCAGTCCGCCTTCCACAACCTTCCGGTCATCAACGGAGTCATGCAGCATGAAGGAGGCAAGTTCAAGGCCGAAGGCAGTTCCTTCAAGGCTTCCCCTTCGCTGGCAGAGTTCTCGACAGACATATCCAAAGCCTATCCCGAGGATGCAGCGGTCGCCGCCTGGACCAGGAAGTATTCCCTCATCAGAGGGAAGGAATTCCGGATTATGGACTCATATTCACTGGAAAAGGCCGACGGGAGGACCGAGATAATGTTCCTTACCCCGTTGGAATGCGAACTCCATGGAGGGAAGGCGGTTCTCTCCGGCGACGGCTTCACCCTGGTCCTGTCCTCCCCCGTGGAAGGAAGAGTCGAGGACATCCCGATGGAGGATTCCGCCCTCAGGGGGATGTGGGGAGAAAGGCTTCACAGGCTGGTATTCCCGCTCAAGGACGGCAAGGCCAGGGGCACGGTAACCTTCACGATACGTCCGGCCCGCGCCAAATGAAAGATTATTGCTATATTTACATTCCGGAACAACACTGAAAAACAACTATAACCATGAAAAGGACATTATCCGCACTGGCGCTCGCCTTCATGCTGTGCTTCACGGCCAATGCAAGCGTCAACATCATCCCCGCCCCGGGAAAGATCGTGGAGGGGAAAGGTGAGTTCGTACTGAAAGGCAATGCCGTCATCGGCTACAACGATGCCTCCATCAGCGAAGCTGCAACCTATCTCAAGGAAATCATCGCTCCGGCAACCGGCTTCGACCTCAGGACCAGGCAAGGTTCCGGTACGATCAATCTCGAGCTTTCCTTCCCCGCCGACCCTCAGGATGAAAGCTACACCTTGAAGGTCACCAGGAAGAAGGTCTTCATAAAGGCCCGCAGCTACAAGGGTATAGCTTACGGAATAGCCAGCCTGCGGCAGCTCCTCCCCAAGGAGATCGAAAGCAAGAGGTTCCTTCCCGGCCGGTCCTGGACCGTTCCCGTCGTGGAGGTCGAGGACGCTCCCGCCTACGAATGGCGCGGTCTCATGCTGGACCCCGTCAGGCACTTCTACAGTGTCGAAGAGACAAAGAACCTGCTGGACCTGATGGCCCTTTACAAGTTCTCCAAATTCCACTGGCACCTCATCGACAGCAACGGCTGGCGGATCGAGATAAAGGCCTTCCCTCTCCTTACATCCATCGGTGCATGGCGCGACCCGAAGAACGAGTACATCGACAATGCCTGCAACGACAGCTTCGAGAAAACCGGTGACGCAGCGATGCAGGTTCCGGCCAAGTTCATGAAGGTCGACGAGAACGGGAAACTCGTTTACGGCGGCTTCTACACCCAGGAGGAGATACGCGACATCGT
Source organism: uncultured Bacteroidales bacterium (assembly GCA_900320185.1). GTDB lineage: Bacteria > Bacteroidota > Bacteroidia > Bacteroidales > UBA932 > Cryptobacteroides. The sequence continues at coordinate 18,755 of ONRD01000009.1, read as the reverse complement.
CCACTATGCCGCAGTAAGGGGCATAGACGTCGTGCCCGAGATGGATTTCCCGGGACACAGCTACGCCGAAATCCGCTGCTACCCCTGGCTGTCCTGCCACGGCGACGGCCACGAGCCTCTCTGCCTCGGGAACGACAAGGTCATAGACTTCTGCAAGAAGGTGTTCGACGAGGTGTTCGACCTCTTCCCCTATGAATATGTGGAGATCGGCGGCGACGAGGTGTCGCGCGACCGTTGGACCGGTTGCGAGCTCTGCCAGGAAAGGATTGCGAAGGAAGGGCTCAAGGATGTCGCTGAACTCCAGGCCTGGTTCACCCGCGAGATGGAGAAGTACTTCAATGCCGCCGGACGCAAGCTGGTAGGCTGGGACGAGATACTGGACGGAGGCGTCAGCCCTACCGCTACCGTGAACTGGTGGAGAAGCGACCCTGTCACCTTCAAGAAAGCGGCAGTCAACGGCAACCAGGTGATCATGTGCCCCACGAGCCACTGCTACTTCGACTACGCCCAGGACGCCATGACCATCCAGCGCCTTTACTGCGACGACCTGATTCCCGCCACTCTCACGGCGGAAGAGAGGAAACTCATCAAGGGCATGCAGGGAAACATCTGGGGCGAGTTCATCCCTACCGAGTCCAGGATGCAGACCATGGCATTCCCCCGCGCCATCGCCCTGGCTGAGAAGGCCTGGACCCCAGTCGACAGGCACGACTACGACGACTTCCTGCTGCGCCTTACCGAGCAGGTCAAGCGCCTTGACGTGATGGAGGTGGACTACCGTCCCCTCGATTCTTCATTCACTCCAGGATTCAACGCAGGGATCCGGTAGAGACCCGGTCCGGGCGCTGCCAGGAAAAAGAGAGCGACTGACAAGTGATTGCCAGTCGCTCTCTTTTTCTGTACACCGCTGAAGGGGCCAAACAGTCTGCCGCGCGGTGCTCCCCCGCTTCAGGGCATCATTTCCAGGAACGCGAGACCTTCCCGTCCATTCCGGGAGGGCAGTCCTTCGCCCGGGAACCCCAGCCGGTGTCAGGGGTGTTGCCCATCTCGAACTCAAGGGTCACATCGCCGCCCAGGAGGTCCTTCCCGGATATCCAGTTCCTGTTCCACTTCCGGCCGTTGACCCTCACTCCGCGGACATAGCAGTTCTCCGCACTTGTACCGGGAGCCAGTATCGTCAACGTGCCCTTCGAGTGACGCAGGCTCAGTTTCTCGAAGAGCGGGCTACCGAACACGTAGTAGTCATAGCCGTGGTTGAAGGTGAAACAGCCCATGGCACTCTGGATGAACCAGGCCGCCATCTGGCCGGTATCGTCATTGCCGCACATCCCTCCGGGAGTAGTGTCATATTCCTTCCTCATTACCTGGGAGACGCGCTCCTGGCACTTCCAGGGCTGCCCGGCGAAGTTGTAGAGATAGATCACGTGATGCACGGGTTCGTTGCCGTGGGCATACTGCCCGATGCGTCCCACCGCAAGGAGCGGCTCGTTCTCCTGGGTAGTAGTGAACAGGGAATCCAGGCGGGCGACGAAACTGTCCCTGCCACCCAGCAGTTCCATCAGGCCGTAAGGGTCCTGTGGGGCGAAGAACGAATACTGGAAGGAGTTCCCCTCGCAGAAGTCGGAGCCGAAATATGAAGTCGCCGGGGAGAAGACGCTGAAATCCTTCCGGAAGGTGCCGTCGGTGTACCTGCCGTTGGGATAGTTGCCGTTGGCGGGATCGAATACGTTCCGGTACCAGCGAGCCCTTTCCATGAACGTCTTGTAATCGTCTTCCTTGCCCAGCATCCTCGCCACCTGGGCGATGCACCAGTCGTCGTAGCTGTATTCAAGGGTCTTCGAAGCCGAGTGGGCCTCCTTGTCCCGCGGGACATAATGGTACTTTGTGTAGTACCTGGCACCCCTGAAATCATGGTCGAAGTAGCCGAAGCAGTCCCGGTTCGCCGAAGCGACCATCGCCTGGAGGAGTGAATATGGATCGAAGCCGGTGATCCCCTTGCTCATGGCATCCGCTATGACCGGCATGGCATGGTAGCCGGTCATGCACATGTCCTCTTCACCTGCTATGGTCCAGATGGGAAGTTCCCCGCAGTTGTCGTAATGGGCCTGGAAGGTCTTGAGCAGGTCGGCCGTCACGTCGGGACGCAGGATGGAGATCAGCGGATTCTGGTTCCGGTAGGTGTCCCAGAGCCCGAGGACTCCCGCATAGTAACGGAAATCGTACTTGTGGGCCTTGCAGTCGCTGCTTCGGCAGCCCCCGTCGACATCGCTGTACAGTTGCGGGTACATGAGCGCGAAATACAAGTTTGTGTAGAAGAGTTCCTTGTCCTTAGAGTCAGCGTCGCCGATACTGAAGACACCCAGCTGCTCGTTCCACGCATCGTGCGCGGCCTGACGGACCTCGTCGAAGGACCGGCCTTCCGCCTCGGCCCTGAAATTCAACTCGGCGCCTTCCAGGCTCGCCGGGGATATTCCGACCTTTACAACCAGCGGCTGGCCGTCATCGGCAAAGGAGAGGAGAATCCTGGAATCCCTGCTCTCCAGCCTGGCTCCCTTCACCGGACGGCGGCGGTCGAACAGAACTGAAGAATCGATCTTCTTGCTGAAGCGGGCATAGAAGTACGTATGCACCTCGGGAGCCCATCCGCTGGACACCCTGTACCCACGGACAGTGTAATCGTCAAGCACTTCAAGCATGCTCGCCACCACCGTGTCGCGCCGCTCCGGGAGGGTCGTGGCGAGGGAGGTGTTGCCCTTCAGCAGGTCGATCGTAAAAAACTGCCTCCCGGAAGGATAGGTGTAGCGGTGGAGGCCGCAGCGCTCCGTGGCCGTCAGTTCCGCAGTTATGCCGAAGGACTTGAGGTTTACCTTGTAATAGCCCGGCTCTGACCACTCCTCGTCGTGGGAGAAAAGGCTCTGGACTTCCGAAGGATACTCTCCGAGGTTCTCGAAGCTCTTCCCGCTCACGGGAAAGACGCAGATGTCCTGCAGGTCGCCGCCGCCGTTTCCGTTGGCATGGGTATGGCTGAAACTCTGGAGGTAGGAATGGCTGTAATGGTAGCCGTTTGCGAAATAGTAAGTATCCGGAGCCAGCTGGACCATTCCGAAAGGCACGACCGCCATCGGTATGATCCTCCCGTCAAGGTCCGTACCCATCATGCATCTGACATGCCGGGTAACGTCCTCCGGCTGTGCGAACGATAGTGCCGCAGCGGCATGGGCGGCAATGGCAAGGGTCAAAATCTTCTTCATGTAAAATAATCTATCTTTGTATGAACGGATTGTCCTCATCCCCGGTCCAACGGTAAAGGGTCGCGTTGCAGAACTGTTTCCCCGATTCCTTGTCTCGGCCGTTCCGGGAGATGTAGAACCAGCCGCCTGAGACAGGAGTAATCCCGGTCGACCCGTAAGGGAAACGGAAGCCTTTCGCGATGACTTCAGAATCATCATAACGGGACGGAGGCCTGGACTCTATCGGGACTGCGAACAAGTCGTAGTTCGGATAGGCTTCCTTCGCACCCCTGTAAACTGCCATCAGCATGGTTCCCGTACCGGCATCATAAGCGAGGTTCTGGACACCCCACGAGGTGTTCCCAGTACAGATGAAATACTTCCCGGCGGGCTTACGCGGTCCCCCGTCGTAGAAATCCCCGAACCTTACTGTGGAAGCATGCTTTTCCAAGTCCTTGAAATCATAGCGGAGCAGGACCTGGCAGTCGTTGTCGTCGCGTCCCACGTCGCCATAGATCCCGTAGGCCACGTACAGGTAGTCTTTCCCCGACCGGCTCCCAAACTTGGGAGCGATCGTGACGCCGTCGATCCCCGAACAGCCGTAACGGTGGTCGCGGTTCCCCACCTTTGCATGATAGTCCTTGCCGGCCTCCCTTATGCACACTACCTTGAACATCTCGTTGTCCTCCGAGTCCACCCCGACAGAGTCCAGCCTGTCGACGTCTATGATCGCGATATAGAACATCGAACGGCCGGCCGCGAAATCCGACAGCCCCCGTCCGATGACATCGTCCTTGCACTCCAGGGACGCATAGACCTTACGGTCCGACGGATTGAAGACCATCGCCCCGAGGTGGCCCTGGATATGCTCGATCGAGCCCAGCACGTTGCCTTGCAGGTCGGTCTTCACGAAAGAAGTCGTGAACGAGAAATACATGCAGCCTTTTTCCAGGTCGAAGGCTATCCCCTGGACATGATGTGAACCGCCCTCGGCGTGGATGTATTCGGGGAGACGCAGCACCTGCTGTGCCGCTGCAGTGGACGCCAGAGCGCAAAGGATCGCCACCAAAGCAAGTAATCTTCTCATATTCAATTATTTTTCCAACTCTTCAATCATTGCCTTTGCAACTGCTGCAGAGGCTCCGGTCCCACCAAGGGATTCCCTGATCCGGGAATATCCCTCGAGCATCCTGTCGCGGTACCAGCCGTCCTCCAGCAGCCGCCGGACCTCAGCAAGGACATTTTCAGGCGTGAAGTAGTACTGGAGAAGTTCCCTGAAACAGGTACGCCCGAGGATGAGGTTTCCGAGGCTTATGTACTTGATCTTGATTATTGACTTGGCTATGAAGAAATTGACCGCAGCGCCCTTGTAGGCGACCACCTGCGGCGTCCCTATCAGGGCACATTCCAGGGAAGCGGTGCCCGAATTGACCACCGCGGCCTCGGCGTGCTTCATGACCCCGTAGCTGCGTCCGAATACGACCTTGACATAGTCCCTCTCGCCGGTGTACTTCGAATAGTCCGCCATGGTGCGCGCGGGAGCAGCGGCCACCACGAACTGGTATCCTGAATATTCCTCCATGGAATGCATCATGTCGGCGAACTGCATGAACGTGGGCATCATGGAGGATATCTCCGAGGTCCTCGAGCCCGCAAGCAGGGCGATCACCGGCTTGTCTGGAAGCGAGGCGGAACGCAGGAATTCCTCCCTGGGCATGGACACGTCCGAAGCTCCGTCCACGGCATCCACCAGCGGGTTGCCCTTGTAGATGAAATCCACTCCCTTCGCGCTGAAATAGGGGATCTCGAAGGGGAAGACTATGAAAAGCTTGTCCACGTACGCCTTCAGCTTCCGGATACGTCCTTCCCGCGACGCCCAGACCTTGGGGGCTATATAGTAGAATACCTTGAAAGCGTGCTTGTGGGCGAACTCGGCGACCCGGAAGTTGAAACCGGGATAGTCGATCAGGATAACCACGTCGGGATTCCAGGAGAGGATGTCTGCAGTGCAGTCCTTGAAGCGGCGCGCAAACCGGTTCCAGTGTAGCAGGATCTGGGTGAATCCCATGACTGCGCCGTCCTTGTAGTCGCGGACAAGCCCGCCCCCGGGGACCTGGTGGTCCCTGTAGACAGAGTCCATCAGGGCACCGCCCCAGAAACGCACCTGCGCGGAAGGGTCCTCCTGGAAGATCCCGCGCATCAGGTTCGAGCCGTGCAGGTCGCCGGAAGCCTCGCCTGCGATGATGTAATACCTTGCCATCAGAAGTCTTTGTCCATCAATGCCGAAAGGCGGAGTTCCTCGGCGCGGTCAGTCCTGTCGAAGGTCTGCGGGGTGATCGAGATGTAGCCGTCCTCCAGGGCGTGATGGTCGGCGGACCTGTCGCCGGCAGGGGCACAGTCCACGAACCTGCCCCTCATCACGTACAGCGACTCCCCTTCTTCTTTCCCTCCGGGAATCTCATCCAGGTCCCACGGGTCAAGCTCGCGGGTCCAGTAGCCAAGCCCTTCATGGCAGATCCGCACCCCCCTCAACGGCACCGCCGCACTTGGGAAATTGACATTGTAGCATATTCCCGAACCAGGGCGGACATGCTCCATCAGATCCATGAATATCCCAGGAAAGGCACCGGTCACCTTGGAGAAATCCGCATCATCGGAATAGTCGCACAGGGACACCCCTATCGCAGGAATCCCGTTGATGGCAGCCTCCTCGGCGGCACCCATCGTACCGGAATAATTCGTCGCCACGGAAGCATTGGATCCATGGTTTATCCCGCACACCACGACATCGCACTTCCTGTCCGGATAGATCTGGTCGAGGGCGAACTTGACACAGCTGGCCGGAGTGCCGTCCACATATGACCATGACACTCCATTCCCCTCCCTGACCTTCCGATAGGCAATCGCCTTCCTCCCGAGAGTCAGCGCAACTGACATCCCGGACTGGGGATATTTCGGAGCGACGACGGTGATCCTGCCAAATTGTCGCATGCAGGAAACGAGTTCCGCAATGCCCTTGGAAGTGTATCCATCATCGTTTGTAATCAGTATATCGAGGTTTGCCGGCATATCAATGGATTTTTGATACACAAATATATTAATTTCCGCGATTTTTTTGGTACTTTTGCACCGCTTTTGCAGTAAAGCGCTGCGATTGGAAACGGACTTTAAGAAACAACAATATTAATTTATTCTAAAATGGTAAAACTTGGTATTAACGGATTCGGTCGCATCGGCCGTATGGTTTTCCGTGCAGCAGTTGAGAATTTCTCGGAAGACATCGAAGTTGTAGGAATCAATGACCTTCTCGATCCTGAATACCTGGCCTACATGCTCAGGTACGATTCAGTTCACGGACCTTTCAAGGGTGAAGTCCATGTCGAGGATGGAATGCTCGTGGTAAACGGAAAGAAGATCCGCGTCACCGCCGAGATGGATCCTGCAAACCTCAAGTGGAACGAGGTCGGAGCTGAAGTGGTCGTCGAGTCCACCGGTTTCTTCCTCACCGACGAGACCGCCCGCAAGCACATCCAGGCAGGCGCTAAGAAAGTCATCATGTCGGCTCCTTCCAAGGACTCGACCCCTATGTTCGTCTATGGTGTGAACCACAAGACCTACGCCGGCCAGGACATCATCTCCAACGCTTCCTGCACCACCAACTGCCTTGCTCCCCTTACCAAGGTGCTCAATGACAAGTTCGGTGTCAAGAGGGGCCTCATGACCACCGTCCATGCAGCTACCGCTACCCAGAAGACCGTCGACGGTCCTTCCAAGAAGGACTGGAGGGGCGGCCGCGGAATCCTCGAGAACATCATCCCCTCATCCACCGGTGCTGCCAAGGCTGTCGGCAAGGTTCTTCCTGAACTCAACGGCAAGCTCACCGGCATGTCCCTGCGTGTTCCCACTTCCGACGTTTCGTTCGTAGACCTTACCTGCGAGCTCAACACTCCCGCCACTTATGACGAGATCTGCGCTGCCATGAAGGAAGCTTCCGAAGGCGAACTCAAGGGAATCCTCGGTTACACCGACGAACCTCTCGTCTCCACCGACTTCAGGGGTGACGCCCGCACTTCTATCTTCGACGTCAAGGCCGGTATCCAGCTCGATCCTACCTTCGTCAAGGTCTGCGCATGGTACGACAACGAGTGGGGTTACTCCAACAAGGTTCTCGAGATGGCACGCGTCATCTGCAAGTAACGACCTCACTGACAGATTGAAAGGCTGGACACCCCGTTCAGCCTTTTTTCATTGAAAATTTTGATAATCCGGATTTTTTGCAGAAATTTAGACAATTTTAACAACTTTTATTTTTTAATGCATTATGAAAAAAGTCGTTTTATCATTCCTTTGCGTAGCAATGGTCTTCTCCAGCTGCGCCAACATGAACAAGACAGGTAAGGGTACCCTGATCGGTTCCGGCGCAGGCGCAATCATCGGTGCCGGCATCGGCGCCGCTCTCGGCGACAAGAAGGGCGCTGCCATCGGAACCGCCATCGGAACCGCTGTAGGTGCCGGCGCAGGCGCCATCATCGGCAAGAAGATGGACAAGAAGGCTGAAGAACTTGCAGCCCTCGAGAACGCCCAGGTCGAGCAGGTTACCGACCAGAACGGTCTCCAGGCCATCAAGGTTACCTTCAACAGCGGTATCCTCTTCGACACCAACAAGTCCGACCTCAAGCAGGCTTCAAAGAACGAGCTCTCCCAGTTCGCACAGAAGATGGCCGACATGACCGATACCGACATCACCATCTACGGACACACCGACAACACCGGATCCGATGCCGTCAACGAGAAGCTCTCCAACGCAAGGGCACAGTCAGTAGCCAACTACCTCAAGAACTGCGGCATCGCTTCAAGCCGCATGACGACCGAGGGCAAGTCCTACTCAATGCCAGTGGCCGACAACTCCACCAAGGAAGGCCGCGCTCAGAACCGCCGCGTCGAGATCTACATCTCCGCAAACGAGAAGATGATCGAGAAGGCAGAGAACGGTACCCTGTAACAAGGAAACCCATTCAATAAAAGGCTGGCTCAACACTGAGCCGGCCTTTTTCAGTTATGAGCTGAACGTTTCCACATTCACCGTGCAATGGAAATAACTGATTATCAGCCGCATAACCCATCAGACGGTGCCGAAATCGGCACCGTCTGATGTTATAATCTGCAGAACAACAAGTATTTCCATTGCACGAGAAAATACGTTGCATTTTTTTTGCGAACCGGATTAATATCGTTATATTTATAACGTTACAGTAAGATTTGTTACAAAAAGACAGAAAAAACCGGACTAGAACATGGTTTTAGGGTAGGAGAACAAGGAGGTTCCTCAATCATTATCAGCGGTAGTCCTGATGAAATCACATATGAGCAGTGGAAGCCTGCGATAGATGACTTAAGGGAGAATGTGGGGGAAAATGTGTCATACGATGCACACACTCATCCCAAAAAAGAGAGTGGCAGTACTAACATACCGTCTGAGGAAGATTTAGCAGAGGCAGTAGGGAATCAGCCAAACTATGTTCTAGGATATGAAGCATTTACTCAACTAGAACAAGTACCTGGTCAGGTGTTCGGAGAACAACAGACCTCAATAGCCTACAAGAAATCGGTTTCCGTATATGACAAGACAGGGAAAAGAAGTGAACCCTTTGATTATGAGCAATTTAAAAAGACTTCTCAAAAACTGAACAAAGAATGAAAAGAATATATGCTTCTTTATTCTTGATTACCTGCTTCTGCTTTAGCGCACTGCCTCAATCTTTGGATTCTTCACTGATCGTTACGCAAATTAATGATTCGATTGTAAATCTGACTGTTTTCGGTTATGGACAAAAAAGCGAACTCGAAGTTACTCATCCAATCCCATACAGTATAGACATTGATGCCAATTATAACAGCATCTCTGTCAGCCGCAACAATTTGTCAGTCACATATAAGGGAGGTCAAAGCATTCTCATATACATAGGAGATGAAAGCGATACCATTCAATCACCGATACGCCAATTACGGTGGGATAAGGTTTTTAGGGATTCTAATGAACAGCGACATAGTATCGTGATTCTTGAATCTAATCTGGCAACGTTGGAAGCCCGATTAAATAAAGGTGATTATTCTCTTCTATTCCCTATTTTGGGAGATAATGCAAAGCAATATGAATGTGACTCTCTTTTTTATCATACCATAAAAGGGGAATCTTATGACACGTTTATTGATAAAGGACCTCTTTCTCTTGGAGAAGACAATGATTCAACTTACTTGTATCGGATCATGATACCTCCTAATTGGAGAAAGATCGACTATTCAAGCTACTATCAGTCTGTAACAATTATTTATCCAGGAAGACAGTACATCCAAATATCCTATTCCGATCTTATAAAAACGAATTCTTTCAGGGGCATCAATTTCTCCAGAGTATCAAAAGAAGAAGGACGGAGTATCAGTCCATCAATCAAAAAGCATCCTCGCAAGAATGATGTGGCTGCTTATGTTGAAGGTTCCCTTGGAAATGGGAGAATTTATATCACGGTTCTTGCAAAGAAACGGGATATTGACGGAATACTGCAAACAATAACAGGAGACTGGATGAAACGCTAACCCCGTTCTCCGAAAATCGCCGAACCGATCCTGACGATCGTGGCGCCATATCGGACGGCAAGCCGCCAGTCGTGGGACATTCCGATAGAAAGCTCCTTGAAATCAGGTAGTTCCGGGAACATTTCCTCCAGCCGGCACTTAAGTTTCGAGATCCTTTCGAAATCGGCTTCGATGACCGACTCGTCATCGGTGTTGGTGGCCATCCCCATCAGGCCGCGGAACCGGATATGCGGATATTCCGGAATCCCCTCCCGGCCGGATGCCTTGCGCAGTATGTCCTCTATCTCTTCCTCTGTCAGGCCTCCCTTTGTGGTCTCCGCACCGAGATGCAGCTCGAGCAGTATGTCCACGGTCCTTCCGTTGGCCTTTCCCCACAGTTCCACAAGGTCCAGCAGATGCACGGAATCGATCGATTCGACGAGTGATGCATAAGGCAGGACCATCTTCAGTTTGTTGGTCTGGAGATGGCCTATGAAATGCCACTCGATGTCCTGCGGCAGTTGCAGCGCCTTCAGCTGGAACTCCTGGGGACGGTTCTCGCCGAAACGCCTCTGGCCCGCCTGGTAGGCGGAGAGTATTGCGCTGAAGGGGTGGAATTTCGAAACTGCCACCAGTTTCACCTCTGATGGCAGTTCTTTCAAAATCCTGTGGAGATTCTCTTCAATCATATTCAGCGGCGACCGTTCTTCCTGGCCTGTTCCTTCTGCATCTGGGCCTGCATCCGCTGAGCCTCTTCCAGGCGCAGCTGCCACTTGCTCTTCTGCGGTTTCTTGCCCTCGGTTGCCTTCAGCTTCGCCTGTATCTCCTCAGGATGGACGAACCACTTCTTTATGACCCAAGTCTCGATCATGGTGATGAGGTTGGAAAGAAGATAGTAGTAGCTCAGGCCTGACGAGAGGCTGTTGCAGATGAAATACATCATGATAGGCATCATCCAGACGCTCATGAACCTCATCGAGGCCATCTGAGGGTCATTGCTTCCCGGCTGTCCCGCAGTAGTCAGCTTCGAATAGAAGAACATGGACACGGCCATCAGCAGGGCAAACAGGGAGATGTGGTCTCCAAGCAGCGGAATATGAGGGAAACTGACTATCGAATCATAGGCACTGAGGTCCTCGGCCCAGAGGAAGGACTGCTGACGCAGTTCGATTGAAGCCGGGAAGAACCTGAACATGGCCCAGAGGATAGGGAACTGCAGGAGCATCGGCAGGCAGCCGGCCATGGGGCTGACCCCGGCCCTCTTGTACAGGTCCATCTGGGCCTGCTGCTTCTTCATCGCGTCCTCCTGCTTGGGATACTTCTCGTTCAACTTGTCAATCTCGGGTTTGAGGACCTGCATCTTCGCCGACGAGGAATATGACTTGTAGGCTAAAGGCAGCACCACCAGCTTGATGACCAGGGTCATGAGCAGGATGATGATTCCGAAGTTGGAGATGAACTTGTGGAAGAAGTTGAAAATCGGTATGATGACGAACCTCGTAAACCAGCCGACCAGCCACCCGCCGAGAGGGATGACCTTCTCGTATTTCTGTCCATACGACTTGAGGGTGCTGTAGTGGTTGGGGCCCATGTAGAACTCGAACGGGATGACAGTCTCATGCTGGCCGGGCTGGAAATCCAGCGACAGCTTCGCAGTGCTTGTCATAAGGTTCCTGGACGTGTCGGACTCAGGGATGAACTGAACGTCGAAATCGGCAGTTGCGAATTCCTCCGGAGACCTCATTATGAGGGAGAAGAACTGCTGCTGGAAATCGAACCAGGACACCCTGGTGGACACCTTCTTGTGCGCACTCCGTCCCTTTCCTATCGACTCGACGTTCTTGTCGCCGGCAGTGTAATAGTTGAGTTTCGAGTACTGGGTCTCGTTCTTGTAGCCTTTCTCCATCCTTGGAGTCGTCACCGAGTAATCCATGTCCAAGGAGAAGACATTCTTGGGAATGACGTTCTCCATCCCTATGAAGGAAAGGCTGTTCTTGACTGAATACGGCTTGTCGCCGAAGGAGTACCGACGCTCTATGAAACCGCCTCCGGTGAAAGGAAGCCTCATGACAACCGACGTGTCCGTCTTCTCCACCACCTGGAAGTTGAAGTCAGCAGTGTTCACCAGCTCGCCGGCATAGACCGTAAAGCCAAGGGAGCTGCCGCCTTCCTTGAAAAGGTAAAGGTCGGAACCACCGTAGTTCTTGTATTCCTTTAGCCTTGCCGAGTACGGCTGGGCGCCCTTGGTGGTGAGTTTCAGTTCGAGCTTGTCGTTTTCCAGCACTACGATCTCGCCTTCGGAGGAAGACGATGCGTTGAGAAGCGAATCCGAATAGAAACTCCCGGCATCCGCACCTGCAGCCAGGGTATCCGTTGAAGCAAGCGAATCCCTGAGTGCAGCCTCTGCGAAGGCGATGGAGTCAGCCTTGTACCGCTCGACCGCGGCAACAGAATCGATCCTGGTCTGGACGGCCGCCTGCTTCTGGTACTGTTTGTTCTGGTAAAAGGTAAATCCAAACAGGAGCAGACCCATCAGGATTATACCCCAAAGAGTATTTTTGTCCATCCCTTACTTTTCTTCTTCGCTCTCCTCAACCTGGCGTATCTTCTCTTCAAGATTCTTGAGCTCCAGCTTAGCCGCATCGATGCGCTCCTGCATCTGCTGGATCAGGGGAGCCGAATTCTTGGAAGCCGAGAAGAATCCTATGTTGTTCTCGTAGGTGTCGATGTCCTGCTGGAGCTTGTTGTACTGCTGTACCAGACGGTCCTTCTCCGTGAGCGGTTTCCTGCCGCCCGCGTTACGCGGCGAACTGTTCCTCTGTCCCCTGAAGGAGAACTCCGGGAACTTGGCCTGCATGGCATCGTTGAACGCCTTCTGGATCGACTCCTTTTCCTTGTAGGGGACGAAACCGATACCGCGCCACCTGGAGTTGAACTCCCTTGCCGCTTCCTCGTCGGCCTCGGCACCTGCAGGCACATAGGCGACTATCTCGTCGATGATGGCCTTCTTCGCCTTGAGGTTGCCGTAATAGTCATTCTCCGGCTTGACGTTCTTGTCCCTCTCGTTGAAGAAAGCATCGCAGGCTGCACGGAAGCGCTTCCAGAGCTGTTCAGACTTCTTGCGAGGCACTGCGCCGATCTCCTTCCACTGCTTCTGCAGGTCGATCAGGGCTTCAGTGGTCTTCTTCCACTCCTTGCTGTCCTTCAGGGCTTCAGCCTGCTCGATGAGGGAAAGCTTCTTCTCCATGTTCTCGTTCATAGAATCCTTGAACTGGGAATAATAATCCCTCTTGCGGGAGAAGAACTTGTCACAGGCAGCGCGGAACCTGTCGTAGATCTTCTGGTTCTCCTTCTTCGTGGCAAAACCGATAGACCTCCATTTCTTCTGGATTTCCTCTATCTGGGACGACAGGGAGTTCCACTCGTTCGATGACTTGACCTCCTTACCCGCTATCTCCTCTACCTGCTCGCAAAGCTTTGTCTTTTCCTCGAGATTCTCCTGCTGCTTCTCCTTCTGCCCCTCGAAATAAGCCTGGTACTTCTTGTTGATCACAGCCGTGGCAGCCTTGAAACGATCCCAGATCGAATCCCTGAATTCCTTGGCAACGGGGCCGTACTCCTTCCACTGCTCGTGGAGTTTCTGCAGTTCGCGGAAAGCCTCGACTACATTGTCGTTGCCGGCGAGTTTCTCGGCCTCGTCGCAGAATCCCTGCTTCGCCTCGAGGTTCTTCCTGAAATCAAGGTCCCGCAGGTCGCGGTTGATCTTCACCATGTCGTAGAACTTCTCGACATAGAACTGGTAGGTGTCATTCAGGTCGCGGAACTTAGTCGCGGGGACCGGTCCGATCTCCCTCCAGCGGGCCTGGAGGGCACGGAAAGCGGGGAAAGTGGAACTGACATCCTCCTGCTTCTCGACCAGAGTCCTGAGGTCTTCTATGACAGCCTGCTTCTTGAGGAAATTGTCCTCGCGGAGAGAATCCTGCTCCTTGTTGTACTCGGCACGCTCCCTCTTGTAGTTGGCATAGACGCCCTTGAAAGCCATCTCGATCGCAGAGAAGGGATTTTCCCTCTCCTCTTCCGGAACGGCCGCCACGGCTGGCTCGTCGACTACTTCCTCGCGGGAAGAAGGCTCATCCACCTTGGCGCCGAATCCGGCCTCGGCCTTCTCCTTGGAAAGCTTGCGGTAGAAAGCCGACTTGATAGCTTCGGCTTCCTTGTATCTTTTCATCCTGTTTTCATCCTGGGTAAGCTTGTCGAACAGGTCCGACAGTTCAGCAAGGGAAAGGGCTGCAAGGTCGACGGGCTCTTCCTTCTCCTCCCCGACCGGATCTTCCTTGACTTCCTCGGCGGCAACGGCTTCTCCCGCTACGTCTTCGGCAGCCTCCACGGCCTCCCCGGGGGCTTCTTCTGCAACCTCGCCGTCTGCTTCGACAGCCTCGGTCCCGGGTGCAGGTTCTTCCGCAGCCTGGGGTGCGGAAACGGCTTCCTCAGCCACGGCTTCGCCAGCTTCCGCCGCCTGGGCGGCTTCCTCCGTCACTTCCACGGCTGCATCAGCGGCTTCTTCGACCGATGCCTCGACAACTTCCTCTACAGTTTCCTTCACTGTCTCTTCTACATCTGGGGTTACATTCGCCCCAGGAACGATTTCTTCACTCATAAAGCAGTTTTTTTAGAGTTGTACATGTCAGCGACACTCGCTGTAAGTTTACAAATATATTTATTTTCCATTAAAAAACCTATTTTTGCAGAAACGAAACCAACATCCATGCGTATAGACATCCTCACTGTAGTTCCGGAGCTGCTCGAAAGCCCGCTGGCTTACTCGATTGTCGGCCGTGCAAGGAAGAAAGGACTTGTAGAGATAAACGTCCACAACATCAGGAAATACGGCCTCGGCCCGCGGGCGGCGGTAGACGACTACTGCTACGGCGGGGACGCCGGGATGGTGATGATGATAGAGCCCGTCGAGAAGATGATGCAGGAGCTCAAGGAAGAAAGGGAATATGACGAAGTCATCTACATGTCTCCCGACGGAGAGACGCTTACCCAGGCCATCGCCAACGAGCTCTCCTTGAAGGAGAACCTCATCATCCTCTGTGGGCACTACAAAGGGATCGACCATCGCATCCGGGAGCATCTGGTGACAAGGGAGATTTCCGTCGGGGATTATGTGGTCAGCGGAGGCGAAATCCCTGCCGCCCTCCTGGCGGACTCCATAGTCAGGCTCATACCCGGCGCCCTCTCGGATGAGACCTCCGCCCTCAGCGACAGCTTCCAGGACGGGCTCCTCTCTCCCCCAGTCTACACCAGGCCTGCGGACTACAAGGGTTGGAAGGTTCCAGATGTACTCCTCAGCGGGAATCCCAGACTGATCCGCGAGTGGCAGGACGAGCAGGCCGTCCGTCGCACACGCGAGTTGAGACCCTGGCTGCTGGAAGACCCCGACCGCGGGCCTGACGGGAAACACTGACCCCGGGAATCACAGCGCCTGGGCCGGCCGGGACCGCCCTGCGGCCGGGATGAGGCCGCCGTCCAGGCCGACATACTGCCGCACTGACCGGCATGCAGAATGGAAATCACTGATATTCAGAAACAAAAGGTACACGTTAGATAAAACGTTTAAATTTTTCCACGAAAATCCTTGCTTCAAACGTTTTTTATCAATACCTTTGCTTTGAAATAAAAGAAACACTCTAACGACAAAACCTTCTTTCTGAATAAGGTAATACACTACTAACTAACCGTAACAGACTCGCAGAGATGCGAGTCTGTTTGGTTTATGGACACCGTTTCCCGTCTTGAACGGAAATGAAGCCTGATGTCAGTTAAGGCGCTTCCCATGGCAGAACCGGTATGAAAGGCCGGAGCCGCAGGGGCAGGGTGAATCCATCGGAGCCGGATGGACATAGAGACCCAGAAGAGGGTTTTTCCTGACAAGTGTCTCGAGGGTGTCTTCCTCGGTCCGGAGCACGACCTTCAGGTAATTGGTCTCCTTTGCGGAATGGCCCTTCAAGAGCCACTTCGGGAGACGGTTCGCATAATCGGCGACTATTTCCATGCAGGCATTGTACTCCTCGAAGGTGTCGATAGCATCCTGCTTCCTGGTCACGGCGGAGAAGATAGCTTCCGTGGTGTCACTTTCAGAGACCATCTGGGAATTCATCCAGATGTCATGCTCCACACGGACGAGGTCTTCACCGGAATACCCAAGTCCTGAAAGCATCCTGACGAGTTTCCTGCCCTCCCGAGTACCGAGACGGCAGACAAAGTACGGAGCACCGGCACCTGCTTCCAGGGCCTCCTTCGGAGTGAACTTGCGGAAACCCTTGACGTCAGGATACGCATCCCACCCCCGGACAAGGGCATCGGTGTCATAGACGTTCGGAGAGCTTACGTAGCGCCCGTCCCCTACGTTGACGAGGCAGAGCTTCACGACCGGACTGTCGAAAAGCCTGGCCATGAAGACCTTGAGGTCTGTCTTTCCGGAATATTCCCAATAATCCAGCATCCTGTCGTAGAAGTCGTCAAGCATCATGGCTCCATAGAGATTGAGGTAGCCGAGGGCTGCCCGTTCCATCTCGAAAGAACCGTCCGCTTCCCCATTGGATATGGCCTCGTCGATGTGGGGAGCTACTATCGAGTAAAGTTCGGACGGGATCCAGACGGACCGGTAATCAGGATCGGACGTGTCGGAACCGAGCAGATGGACGGTCTCAAGTACGCTGGGGTAGTCCGGATAGTCGAGGCAGACAGGCGTGTCGGGGCCCGCATCCACAAGCCTGCGGAGGAGCCTGAGATCCCGCTCGAGCATCTTGGAAAGCCATTTCGAAGGGTTCTCCACTATGTACGCACCGAGCCTGTCCACAAACTCATGCTTGCGGATGTTGGCCGGCACCTTCGCCCCGAAGAAGCGACGGATGTCCTCCAGTTCAACTTTCGGGAAGCCTTCCAGAGCCTCAACTATGAAACCGTACCTGTCTTTCATGAATGGCAACCTGTCAGGGACAGGAATGCAAAGATACCATAAAAAATGCTATATTTGTAAATTGACACGACTGAAAATGCAGCATGGGCCATCCACTGCTCCCTGATCCGCACATAGGGGACTCTGACGGGGTCCATGCGGCGCGAACCAATAAAGCAAGACACCGATGCAATACAAACGAATCATCCTGGCCGCAGCCATCCCGGCGCTGCTCACTGTCTTTTCATGCAGTTCCACCACCAAGGCCGAGACACAGCCCGACAAACAGGACAACCAGGAGCAGGAGCAGAACCAGGGCCAAGGCCAGCAGCCAGCCAAGGTCGAGATTGCAGGCACAGTCATCCTTGACGCCAACAACGGCTGCGGCCTGGTCTCGGACTCCTCCACCGGGAAGGGAATCCCGGGCGTCACCGTAACCGACGGGACCACTTGCGTCCAGACGGACAAGAACGGAGTCTACCAGTTAAAGCTGGACAGTTACGCCCGCAACGTGTACATCTGCATACCGTCAGGATACAGGATCCCCCTGGACGACAAGTTCCAGACCCCTGTCTTCTACAGCACACTGCCGGTGCTGAAGACGGAGCTGGTACGCAACGACTTCACGCTCGACCCCCTCGAGGGAAAGGAGACGAAGTTCACGATGGTGATGATCGGTGACCCGCAATGCAAGACGAATGCGCAGATAGGGCGTTACAAGAACGAGACGATCCCGGACATAAAGGCCACCCTGGAGGGATCGGGGAAATATGCAAACCCTTACGCTATGACCCTCGGAGACATAGTGTACGACACTCCGGAACTTTGGGACAACATGAAGGCTTCGATGGCGGGTGTCAAGGTGAACGGCGAATGGCTTCCCTTCTTCCAGTGCATCGGGAACCATGACCACAACGGCACAAGGACATCTTCCGACTATGCAGCCGTCACCGACTACATCGACCGTTTCGGTCCGACCGACTACAGTTTCGACCGCGGCGACGTCCATATCGTAGTGATGGACGATGTCGTCGGAACCACTTCCAACGGCACGAAATGGAGCTATGCATCAGGCTTTTCGGACAGCCAGTACGCCTGGCTGAAACAGGACCTTTCCCTCGTCGGGGACAAGGAGGACAAGATGGTTTTCCTCTGCTGCCATATTCCATTCCGCGGGGGCGGCGCCAGCGGTTCCGGCAGTTCCTTCAATTCCGACAAGCACTACAAGGACGTACTCAGGCTGCTGACGGAGTTCCGCGAAGCCCACATAATGACAGGACACACCCATTACGCCCAGAACTGGATCCACAAGGACTATGTCTGCAAGGGTGGCCAGGCAGTCTATGAACATGTACACCAGGCGGCCTGCGGAGCCTGGTGGGCTGCCCATTCCAGCGTTTCAGGCGCCCCGAACGGCTACAACATCTACGAGATAGACGGGCCCACGGTCGTAAACTGGATCAACAAGGGAACGGGACGCGATGCCGGCTACCAGCTCCGTGTCTACGACGGGAACCAGATACATTCCGGCAACAAAGGCTACGTGTACAGCTGGTTCGCTCCCAACAACTACGGAGGGACAGATGGAATAAACGCTATCGGGAACGCCCTGCTGGAAGACTGTTTCGTCGCGGAAGTCTGGGACGACGACGATGCCTTCACCACCGTGGAGTTCTGGAAGGACGGAAAAAAGGTCGCCGATTTCAAGAGACTTCCCAACGGGTCCTGCACGAACATCCCGCTGTGCGCATATTGGTTCAACGAGAAGAACAAGAAAACTTCCACCTGGGCGAGCAAGACCGCAAGCCACTACTGGTATTACAAGCCGACAGGCATGCATCCCGCCGACGTTTCCGGCTGGGAAGTCAAGGTGACGAGGACAATCCCCTCCAGCGGCATCGAGAACGTCTGGACCCGCTCGGACTTCACCACCGACTATTCGGAGTTCTGATCCATCCCGGTTTCACCCCCTGAGCCTGCGGTACTGG
>ONRD01000004.1 GCA_900320185.1 uncultured Bacteroidales bacterium | reverse complement strand
CGTAATCTTACACATACGGTCACTGCCAACTATGAAGAGGATAGCTATAGGCTCGTCATGGGCAGATATATTCTGTTCGGCGTGAAGTGGAATTTCGGTAAGATGAATGCCGCCCATAGTGCACGGGCGCAGCAAGCGGCGATGGATATGGTATTTTAAATGATCGCCACCGCGTAATAATCGTTATTGCCCCGTCGTCGCGGCTTCACCCCTCCCAAAACAACAGCGAGGAAAACACGGATTGCTTGTTTTCCTCGCTGTAAATCAGTATGTTAAGAGTAATACTTTCTCCTAATACTCCTCCTCGTTGAAGAAAAAGTCTTCCTTGGTAGGGTAATCCGGCCAGATGTCTTCTATCGATTCGTAGATCTCTCCGTCTTCCTCGAGCTCGGTGAGGTTCTCGATGACTTCCTCGGGTGCGCCGGAACGGTTGGCGTAGTCGATGAGTTCTTCTTTTGTTGCCGGCCATGGAGCATCGTCCAAACTGCTGGCGAGTTCAAGTGTCCAATACATATCCTCCAACAATTAAATTGTTAATAGTCAGTTCGTTGAGTGGGAGAGGTACAGATGCCCGCCCCATATGCCGCAAAGATATGCAAAAAAACGTGACATTCTTCGTTTTTTGTATAAATTTGCAGACCTGGTCAGTCCATCAACTATTATACCAGAATCAGGACGCCCCGGCGGCGGCTCCATTGTGGACAGGATGGATGGCACAGGCACGCTGATTATTGTTTTGACTGAAACATCATCCAGGATGGCATACGAGAAGAAAGAAATCTACGACGAGGGCGTCAGCGAAGGCATAGCCCTGAGGGTACGTGAAATACTCGCCCTGCTTGGGGAAGATCCTGACCGCGAAGGTCTCCTGAAGACTCCGATGCGGGTGGCAAAGTCCCTGCAGTTCCTCACGCAGGGATATTCCCAGGACGGTGCGGAACTCATAAAGGCCGCTCTGTTCGACGAGAAATACCGCCAGATGGTCCTGGTCAAGGACATCGAACTTTATTCCATGTGCGAGCATCACATGCTTCCTTTCATCGGCAAGTGCCATGTGGCTTACATCCCGGACGGGAAGATCACCGGCCTGAGCAAGATCGCCAGGGTGGTGGAGACATATGCCCGCAGGCTCCAGGTGCAGGAAAGGCTTACCGTCCAGATCCGTGACTGCATCCAGCAGGCGCTTCGTCCCCTGGGAGTGGCCGTTGTCATCGAAGCCATGCACACGTGCATGTGCGTCAGGGGAGTCCAGAAGTCCAATGCCATCACCACGACTTCAGCCTTCTCGGGCGCCTTCCTCAGTTCCGCCAGGACCCGGAACGAGTTCCTCAACCTGATAAAGTGACCCTCCCCGGTGCTCCCGCGAATATGCAACTATCGGCGGACAGGCCTTTGACTTCACGCATAAAATGCGTACTTTTGCCTTCCGTTCTTAACATTATCATTGAATATGTCTGACAAGATCATACTGACTGGGGACCGCCCCACCGGCAGGCTCCACATCGGCCACTATGTCGGGTCTCTCCGCAACAGGGTCGCTATCCAGGAAAAGGGGGATTTCTCCCGCATGTTCGTCTTCATAGCAGATGCCCAGGCCCTCACTGACAATTTCGAGAATCCCGGCAAGGTCCGCAGCAACATCATCGAGGTCGCTCTGGACTACCTTTCCGTCGGTCTCGACCCCGGTAAGGTCACACTCTTCATCCAGAGCATGATACCCGAGCTCACCGAGCTGACCTTTTATTACATGAACCTGGTGACCGTCGCCCGCCTCCAGAGGAACCCGACGGTGAAGACCGAGATCGCCATGAGGGGCTTCTCCTCCGAAGGGGAAGGCCAGGCGTTCGGGAGCGGCCTCCCGGTAGGCTTCTTCTGCTATCCGATTTCCCAGGCCGCCGACATCACTGCCTTCAAGGCTACGGATGTCCCGGTCGGGGAAGACCAGAAACCCATGATCGAACAGACCGTAGAGATCGTCCGCAGCTTCAACAGGATCTATGGAGAGACCCTGGTCGAGCCCAAGGCGGTCCTGCCTTCCAACGAAGCCTGCCTCAGGCTCCCGGGCATCGACGGCAAGGCCAAGATGAGCAAGTCCCTCGGGAACTGCATCTATCTTGCGGAAAGCGCAGACGAGATGCACAAGAAGATCATGTCCATGTACACCGATCCCCTCCATATCAATGTCAGCGACCCCGGGCATGTCGAGGGCAACACCGTGTTCACCTATCTCGACGCTTTCTGCCAGGATGTCCACTTCGAGCGCTACTGGCCGGATTTCGCCTGCCTGGACGAACTGAAGGCTGCTTACATGAAAGGCGGCATTGGTGATGTAAAGTGCAAGAAGTTCCTCGAAAAGATCCTCAACGAAGAGCTCGGTCCGGTACGTGCCCGCAGGCAGGAATATGAAAAGGATCCCGCCGCTGTCTACGAGATCCTCAGGAAGGGTTCGGAATCCGCCAGGGAATATGCAGCCAGGACCCTTGACGAGGTAAAGAAGGCCATGCGGATCGACTATTTCAACGATCCTGACTTGATCGCAGGGAAGTAGGGGCTAATTTTTGTCAAATCTATTGCAAATTCAAGATTTCTTCTTAAATTTGCCGAACTTTTGAACGAGGGTTTAGCTCAGTTGGTTCAGAGCGCTTGCTTGACAGGCAAGAGGTCGGCAGTTCAAATCTGCCAATCCTCACTCAGGATTCCATTGAGGGCGACTAATAAGTGATTATTGGTCGCCTTCATTTTTTTTCTTGCTCCGCGCCGGTAGCTCGCGGCCTCGGTCAGCCTGCTCCTGTCGATATTGCTTTTTTGTTTTTTTTTCATTAGGTTTGTAACCCTTTAACCATTTTAAACTGGACTTTCGTAGCTGCATCAATACTTTGAAAAGTGATACTTCCATCTACTTGAATCACAGACATGAAAACTAACAGACTTATTCCCTGGCTCTGTGTTGCAATGGCCGTGGGCCTGTGCGTCTCCGCATGCAACAAGGAGACTTCGGATGTCAATGAGGGGGGGCAGCAGGGCGAAACCAAGCCGGTTGTCACCCCGCCCAAGCCCATCACCTACCTGCAGTTCAACCCGGAAGGCGCGAACGACCTGACTTTTGAATATGACAAGGCTTCCGGAGTCAGCACCATCACCACTACCGGAAATGATCCATACATCCGTCTCGAGGCCTTCAAGAAAGCCGTTCCCGCCGATTCCTGCGTCCTGTCCTTCGAATATAGCACCAACAGCGGCCTGACGGACAACATCCAGTTGTTCTTCGGCCCGCCCGAGGCCCAGGAAAGGTCATGTTTCACCGGCCAGCTTCCCAAGACCGGCGCTTCCTGGTCGAAGATCGAATACAACCTGAAGGACCAGCGTACCGATTACTCATGGGGCGGTGCAGGAGACTGGCTCCGCATTGATTTCGGAAACAATCCGGGAATAAAGATCCGTCTCAGGAACATCTATTTCCGCGGCATGACTCCTGAAGAGAAGGCTGCCGACCAGGAAAAGACCGAGCGTCTGGCTGACCATGCCCGGCTGGCCGCTGAGCTGGAGCGCTACCTGCGCACCTCATATCCGAGCAAGGTTACCCACGTCGAGGTGCAGGAGCACAAGGTGGTCGTCAAGGGAGAGTGTTCCGGTGAAGGCTCCTTCATGCTTTCCGAGATCACTCCATGGATGGACGTGACCCGCACGCAGACCCATGACCTTACCGTCGCCCTTGACAAGGCATCCTTCACCGTCGAACTGGACCGTTATGTGACCATCGGGGAATACAAGTACGACAGGGTCCTGTCCAAGTGGGCGATCCTCAAGGCCGGCGCGGATGCTCCGGAACTGGTTTCGCATGCCCGCTATGCCGACGAGGTCGTGCCCGTGTCGTCTCCCGAGGCCTTCCCCTTCCCGACAAAGAAGGGAACCGCAGGCGTCGGCATATTGAACTATTCGGAGAACGACATCAAGGATCTTGGGGCAACCAGCGCCACCATGAACATGAACCTCAACGAATACCTGGCCCAGGGAGCGGCCTATGGTACCCACGAGGAGTTCTTCGCGGGGCAGGGGTATTATTTCAATGACAACGCCATCACCGCCCGGGACAACATCCTTTACCAGTACTCCCGCGAAGGAACCGTTCCGATCGGCATCGTGCTGATACCTACAGGATCGATCGCCACCGATCCGTCCGCGCGGCTCCTCTCGCACCCTGAATGCGCAGGAGGCTATTATGCCATGCCGGACATGACTACCCCGAAGGGAGTGCTCTCCTATGCTGCGGTGATGAAGATGCTCACTTCCAGGTACAACGGACTCAACAATGCCGGAAGGATCGCCCACTGGATCATGCACAATGAGATCGATGCGGCGATGACTTGGACCAACATGGGAGACAAGCAGGAGCAGCTGTTCTTCATGGATACCTACATCAAGTCGATGAGGCTCGTCTACAACATCCTCCGCCAGTACGACCAGCATGCCTGGGTCCTGGCCTCCTTCACTCACTGCTGGACCAGGGTGGATGAAGACTACCAGGTCGTCTCGCAGCTTGGGAACCTGCTCGACTTCACCGCGGCCGAAGGCGATTTCCGCTGGGGACTTGCGATGCATCCTTATCCGAAGAACCTGACCAGGCCCGCTTTCTGGGTTGACGACAGGGAACTGACGGCTTCGATGGACGTGTCTTACGTCACCTTCTACAATCTCGAGGTCTACGACAAGTGGATCCGCCAGAAGGACCATTTCTACAAAGGGGACGAGAAGCGTCTTCTCATACTCTCGGAAAACGGGACCAGCACGCCTACCTATGAGGAATCGGACCAGCAGCTCCAGGCAGCGGGCGCCTGCTGGGTCTGGAAGAAGGTGAAGGCCCTTGACGGCATCGATGCGATCCAATGGCATTCCTGGGTCGACAACGAGATCGAGTTCGGACTGAGACTTGGTTTCCGCAAGTACGGAACCGATCCGGACGATCCGTACGGGAAGAAGAAATCCTGGTATGTCTGGCAGGCCGCGGGGACGGACAAGGAGGACGAGGTGTTCGAGCCCTACAAGGCCATCATCGGGATCAATGACTGGGATGAGATATTCCTGAAATAGGATCCGGCCGGGGAAACACGCCCGGCACCAAAGAAGAGGGCGGCCTCAAGTCTTTTTGACTTCCTGGCCGCCTTCATTGTTTTTTCCGGGTTTCGCCTTTCCGGCCGCTTCGCGGCGCTTCTTCCATTTTTCAAGGGCGAGCTGCTGCATGTCGCGGACAGTATCATACTCATCGACGATCTCGCTGCCCAGAAGGGTCTCGATCACGTCTTCCAGGGTCAGGATACCCTGGAAACAGCCATAGTCGTCGATGATGACGGAGATCTGCTCGTCCTTCCGGAGCATCTCGTCCCAGATCTGGTCCAGCGGAGTCTCTTCGTTGAAGCTGGGAATCTCCCTCTTTATCTCCCCGAGGGTGACATCGTGCTTGTCTTCGGCCATCAGCTGGAGGGCTTCCATGCGGAGGATATAGCCGGTAATGTATTCGTCGTTGTCCGCATAGACGGGGATGCGGCTGTGATGGAGATAGCGTTTGTCCCGGTAGAAGGTCTTGAGGGTCATCCTTTCGGGAGCGATGTGGGCCACCACTCTCGGCGTCATCGCCTCGTACGCCTTCATCTCATCCATGTTGATGAGATTCTGGATGATGGCGTTCTCGTCCTCCTCAAGGTCGCCTTCGTTCTCGGCCACGTTTGCCATGGCGCTGACTTCCTCCCTTGACACGGAGGCCTCGGCCGCACCCTTCGGGGTGATGATCTTCTGGAGCCATTCAATGCAGACCACGAGGGGATACATAAGGAATATGAGTCCGGAGATGCAAGCGGTGGTGAAGCCCATCATCCTGCGCCATCTGGTGGTCCCGATGGTCTTTGGGATTATTTCCGCGAAAACCAGGATCAGCACCGTGGTCAGGACGCTGACCAGGGCGAACCAGTTGGAGCCGAAGACGATCTGCGCCTGCCGTCCTACGCCTGCGGCGCCTATCGTGTTGGCTATGGTGTTGAGGGAAAGTATGGCTGCGATTGGGCGGGAACTGTCCTGCTTGTAGGCCTTGAACCTGGTCGCGGGCTTGTAGCCTTCCTCCTCCCTCATCGTGACGTAGGAGATAGGCGTCGACATCAAGGTCGACTCAAGGATGGAGCACAGGAAGGAGACTGCGATTGCTCCAAGGAGAAACAGCAATAAAGCTACCATGGATACGGTTTAGGGTTCGCAACTTCCGTCCTCGCACACGCCGGTCTGGGTGTCGAGGGGGATCTTCACGGGTTTCTTGAACAGCGCGGCGGCTATCTTCGCGGCTATGACCGTCCCGAATTCTACCTTTCCTTCCTTGTCTATCAGGTAGAGAGAAGGGATCCATTTGACCTTGTAGGCTGCGCCGACGGCCGAATCCTTCTTCCCTGCAGGGTCGAAAAGCTGTATCCCCGGAAGGGAATTGTCCTTGGCGAATGATTCAAGGGTCTTGAAATCCCGGTCGAAGGAGACGGAGACGAACACCGTTTCCAGCGGGTCGGCCTTTTCGTGCATCTCTTTCAATTCGGGGACCTCTGCCCTGCAGTCAGGACACCAGGAAGCCCAGAACACCAGTACCACACGGCGGCCCTTCAGGCTTGACAGGCTTACTTCCTTGCCTTTGAGGTCCTTGAGCGTGAAATCGGGTGCAACGGTTCCCGGAGAGAGCAGCTCCGTGGCATATTTCTCGTCCAGGTCTTCTCCCTGCTGCGTCTGCGCGAACATGCAGGCGGTGGAGAACACTGCTGCTATGAACAAGGCGATTCGTCTCATTTGCTGTCGTTTTGCTTTTTCTGCAAATTTACGAATCTTTATGGAAAAAAAAGGAGGAAAGGGCAAATAACGCCGGAGAGTCATTCCATGAAGAAGAAATAGAAGGCTGCCCGCTGCCTCGGGATCCCCTTTGCATATCCTATCGTACGGAACGAGGAGTCCTGGACCGTCCCGTCCGGCTTGACATATCCTATCGTGCGGAACGAAGCGTCCTGGACGGTGCCGTTGTCCTTGATGTAGCCGACTGTCCTGAAGGAGGCGTCCTGGACCGTGCCGCCCGGCTTTATGTAGGCGATCGTCCTGAAGGAAGCGTCCTGGACGGTGCCTCCTGGCTTGAAGTAGCCTATGGTCCTGAAAGATGCGTCCTGCATCGTCCCGTCGTCCCTGATGTAGGCCAGGGTGGTGAAAGAGGAACTGGCGATCCTCTGCGCGCCGGCAATGGTGCATGAGAGCATGAGCACCGCGGAGAGGAATATCATGAGTCTTTTCATGTCTTGATCCTTAGCTGATGGCAGGATGGAAGCGATGCAAAAAGCATGCGGGAGGGCCTAGAGCCCGATGGGAACGAGCCTCATCGCTGCAACTTTTGCGGAGGCGATGCCGCCGCCGGAGGGCGACAGAGTCAGGGTGTGGGTCCCGGGACTGTCAACCTTTATCCAACCGAGCGGATACCAGGCGTAGGCAGCGGTGCAGCGGTGCATGTCCACGAGGACATCCTCTCCGTCGAGGGCGACCTTCCACTCTACCGGGTCGTCGCCACCGAGGTATTCGAGGTCCAGGGCGAAGACTCCGCTCTCCTTGAAGGCTACGGTCCAGGTGGCCGATGAACTTGGCTCGAACCGCTGGATGACGTTGCGTATCTTCCATTCCCCGAACTTCTCCATCCATCCCGCACGTTCGACCGTGCAGTTCCTGGCGGCGGCGAACTCCACAGGGAAGACGGTCGTGCCCCGGGGATCAGCTGCGAGGCCGCCGTCCGCTTCGGCGGGGGAGTCCAGTTTCAGTTCTATCACAGTGGCTAGCTCTTCCGGCATGGCTTCCGGGACCATGACCGTCAGCCAGTCTCCTTCTGACTTGAAACTGAGCTTCCGGCCGTTGATGCTCGCGGACTTCACCCTTGATCTGAGGCCGTGCAGGCGGAGCTTCCCGTCAGACGGCCAGTCGAAGACGACGAGTTCCAGATGGTCGCCCTGCGTGACGGCGTCGCCCCATGGAAGGGCATGCCCCCATGGAGACGGTCCTGCAGCGTGGACGGCTTCGGGATGGCGCCTGACCCATTCCCCTGACTTCCGAAGGGCGGCGGCCGCCATCTCGGGGATGGTACCGTCCGCTTTAGGGCCGACGTTCAGCATCCATGTGCCTCCGCGGGCTATGGTGGAGACCAGGTTCCGCACTATGTATCCAGGAGATTTCCATTCGTTGTCGTACCTGGAATATCCCCAACCGACCTGGGTCACGTCTATCCCCTCCCAGCGGCCTTCGTGGTTCGCGACCGGAACTTCCATGTCATCCAAGGTCTGGTAGTCGCCCAAACCGTTGCCTACCCGGCTGGAGACCAGGGCATTCGGCTGGTTTTTCCTCACCAGGCTGACCAACTCTTCCGAGTATCTCGCAGGCATGTCGGCAGGAGTGTCGAACCAGATGAGCTGGACGTCTCCGTACCGCGTGGTGAGTTCGTTGACCTGCGGAAGGCACTTGGTCCTGAAGTACTCGTCGAAAGACACTTCGCGCCCGTCCTTGCCGGTCCTGGGACCATAGCCGCCTCCGGGCGCGGTCCAATCCTGGAACTGGGAGTAGTAGAACCCTATCCCGAGGCCTTCCCGGTGGCAGGCCTCGGCCAGTTCGCCTATGATGTCGCGACCTAGCGGAGTGGCATCCACGATGTTGAAATCGCTGGCCTGGCTGTCGAACATGGCAAAGCCTTCGTGGTGCTTGGCGGTTATGATGATGTATTGCATGCCGGCGTCCTTGGCGAGAGAGACGATGGCATCTGCATCGAAGCCGGATGGATTGAAGGTGGCCGCCTCGGCCATGTATTCATCCACGGGGATCCCAGCCTGCGCCGGGTTCATTATCCATTCGGCGTTGCCATAGTAGATCTTGTCCTTCCAGACTCCTTCAAGCTTGGAATAGAGCCCGAAATGGATGAACATGGCATAGTTGCCGTCTTCGAAGAGGATCTCCTGGGCGGAGCGTGTGTCAACGGCGGCCTCCGGGGCGCCGGACCCTGGCTTGCATGAGAAGAGGCAAAGGGCCGTCAGCATGCACCCGGTCAGCATTGTCATCAGTTTCATTGTCCAGTCGTATGTTATTGATTCTTATCTTTCGGTAAGGCTCCCCAGCAAGGCGGAGCAGCCTTTCAGGATGTCCTGGAAGGTGGTTTCAAAATCCCCGGTGTACCATGGGTCGGCTACGTCGCGTCCGCTTCCCGTGTAGCCCATCAGAAGTCGGACCTTGCCGCAGGGGTCGTCGCCTATGATCCTGCGCATCCACCTGAGGTTGGACGAGTCCATGCAGATTACCAGGTCGAAGCGGTCGTAGTCCGCAGGTGTCATCCTCCTGGCCCTTTTGGAACTGTCGAAGGGTATCCCATGGAGAGACAGGCAGCGGCGTGCAGGGGGATAGATGGGGTTGCCCTCTTCCTCGCTGGAGACGGCGGCCGATTCTATGGTGAAACTGTCTTGCCGTCCTGCCTTTGCAGCCAGGTCCTTCATGATGTATTCGGCCATCGGGCTCCGGCAGATGTTCCCGTGGCAGACGAAAAGTATCCTTACAGCTTTGTTGGTGCTCATCGGTCTTGTCTTTGGACGAAACGGCGGTTTACGGTCCGGCCGGTCTTTCACAGGCAGGGAACTGCCCGGAGCCCTGAGAGCCGCCGCAGTCCAAAGATACGTATTTTCCCCGGAATTACCGCGGCAGTAAGCCGGCAGAAAGTCTCATTATTCATCCAAAATGACTATATTTACAATTTCGGAGGCATGAGGAAAGCTTCCGAAACGAACTCCTACAAATAATGATAAAGACTCTTCTCTCACATGTCAGGCAATACAAGGGCGCGGCTCTCCTCACTCCGGTCTGGACTACTGCGGAGGTGGTGATGGGGGTGCTGATCCCCTATGTGACCGCTTCCCTGATAGACAAGGGTATCAACGCGGGCGACATGCACGAGGTCTACAGGTACGGGGGGCTGATGCTGCTGATGGCTGCGTTCAGCACCCTTTTCGGAATACTCGCCGCCCGGTTCGCGGCATATTCCTCCAGCGGCCTTGCCGCAAACCTTCGGGAAGCGATGTACGACAACATACAGCGGTTCTCCTTCTCCGACATAGACAAGTATTCCACAGCCGGGCTGGTCACCCGCATGACCACCGACGTGAGCAACATCCAGAATGCGTTCCAGATGCTTCTGAGGACTTCTTTCAGGGCCCCGCTGAACATGCTGTCCAGCCTGTTCATGTGCTTCTTCATCAACGGGAAGCTCTCCGTCATCTTCCTTGTGGCGATGGTGGTCCTGAGCACCTTCCTGTACTTCCTGATCAGCCGCGCGTCGAAGCTGTTCGTGCAGATATTCGAGAAATATGATGCCCTGAACGGAGTCGTCCAGGAGAACGTCTCCGCGATACGGGTTGTGAAGGCATATGTCCGCGAGGACCACGAGATGGGCAAGTTCGACAAGGCTGCGCTCAATCTCTTCACCCTGAACGTCAAGGCGGAGAGCCTCATGGCGCTGAACCATCCGGTCATGAACCTGGTGGTCTACGGCTGCATAATCTCCCTGTCCTGGTTCGGCGCGAGGTTCATCGTGGGCGGGGAACTTACCACCGGCCAGCTTACCTCCCTTTTCACCTACATAATGACGGTCCTGTCGTCCCTCATGATGCTTTCCATGATCTTCGTGCAGCTCACCCAGAGTGCGGCCAGCGGGAAGAGGATCGCCGACGTCATCAACGAAGAACCGGACATGTCCGACCCCATGGTCCCGGTGCGCCATGTCAAGGACGGGAGCATCGATTTCATCGATGTCTGCTTCGCCTACACCAAGGGTGGCGACTATGCTCTCGAAGACATCAACCTCCACATCGACGCAGGGGAGACCATAGGCGTGATAGGAGGTACCGGCAGCGGGAAGTCCAGCCTTGTGTACCTGATCTCCAGGCTTTATGACGTGAGCCGGGGGAGCGTCAAGGTCGGCGGGATGGATGTCCGTGAATATGAGCAGAAAACCCTCCGCAACGAGGTCGCGGTGGTCCTTCAGAAGAGCACCCTCTTCTCCGGGACCGTCCTCGAGAACCTGCGGTGGGGCAAGGAGGACGCGACCCTTGAAGAGTGCAGGGAGGCCTGCCGGCAGGCATGTGCGGACGAGTTCGTGGAGGCGATGCCGGACGGCTACGACACCTACATCGACCAGGGCGGGACCAATGTCTCCGGCGGCCAGCGCCAGAGGCTCTGCATCGCAAGGGCTCTGCTGAAGAAACCCAAGGTCCTCATCCTGGATGACTCCACGTCGGCGGTGGACACAGCCACCGACGCCTCCATCCGGGACGCCCTCTCCTCGAGGATCGAGGGCCTTACCAAGATAATAATCTCCCAGCGCATCCTGAGCATCCGCGATGCGGACAGGATCGTCGTGATGGACGACGGACGCGTCGTAGCGTTCGACACCCATGAGAACCTTCTGGAATCATGCGGCATCTACAGGGACATCTACGAGATGCAGACTTCCGGAGGCGAGGCGGACTTTGACAAGAAGGAGGGAATGGCATGAGCGCACAGAAGACATTCGCACCGGGGAGCGGCTCCGGACGCGGAAGGGGAATGAGGGAGCCTTCCCACCTTTCCCGCGCAGAACTCAGGAAAAGCCTTGGAAAGGGATCCACCGTATGGCGGCTGTTCTCCTTCATATTCAAGCACTACAAAGTGCGGTTCGCCGTGGTTCTGGCCTGTATCGTGGTCTCGTCCCTGACCACCCTGGCATCCTCCCTCTTCACCAAGACCCTCATCGACGACTACATCACTCCGATGGTCTCCAGCGCAGCCCCGGATTACGGGCCGCTGGCGGTGGCCCTTGTGCGCCTTGCGGCGGTGCTGCTCGTGGGAGTCGTGGCTTCATATTCCTACAACCTGATCATGATCCATGTCGGGCAGGGGACTATGCGCAGGATCCGGGAAAGCCTTTTCAAGCACATGGAGGACCTGCCGCTGAGTTACTTCGACACCCATTCCCACGGAGACGTGATGTCGGTCTACACCAATGACGTGGAAACCCTCAGGCAGGTGATCGGCAACACAGTCCCGAACCTGTTCTCTTCCTTGATAACGCTTCTTTCCACCTTCATATCCATGCTGGTGCTGAGCATCCCCCTGACCCTGGTGTCGATCGTGATGGCGGCCCTGACGGTCTTCGTGACCACCAGCCTTGGGAAAGTCGCCAAGGGCTATTTCGTGGAACGCCAGCAGAACCTGGGCATAGTCAACGGCTTCATAGAGGAGATGGTGTCCGGGCAGCGTGTCGTCAAAGTCTACTGCCACGAGGAGCAGGCCAGGAAGCATTTCTCCCGGATCAACGAACAGCTTCGCAGCAGCGTGTACAATGCCAACAAGATATCCAGCATGATCATGCCCATCAACGGCAACATCGGCAACATCGGCTACGTGCTGACCGCCGTGGTCGGAGCCTTGATAGCGCTTGGCGGGCTGTCTTCATGGTACATGTGCGGAGCCGGAGGTGCGGTCATGTCCCTGGGTACCCTGGTCGCCTTCCTCAACCTCCAGAAGAATTTCACCAGGCCGATTTCCAACATATCGAACGAGATCAACTCGATAGCCATGGCTTCGGCCGGTACCGACAGGGTCTACGCCCTCCTCGACGAGCCCCAGGAAAAGGATGAAGGGAAGGTAGTCCTGGTCAATGCCGAAACCGCAGCGGACGGTTCCCTGAAGGAGGCCGCGCGGAGGACGGGAAAGTGGGCCTGGAAGACAGGGGAGTCACTTGTCCCGCTCAATGGCCTGGTAAGCCTCAAGGACGTGGATTTCGGCTATGTGGAAGGCAAGCAGGTGCTCCATGACATCACCCTTACCGCCTATCCGGGCCAGAAAATCGCCTTCGTGGGCGGTACCGGGGCGGGCAAGACCACCATCACGAACCTGATCAACCGCTTCTATGAGATCCAGGAAGGAAGCATCACTTATGATGGCTTCGATGTCCGTGACATAGAGAAGGACTCGCTCCGCCGCAGTCTCGGGACCGTCCTCCAGGAAACGAAGCTGTTCTCCGCCACTGTCATGGAGAATATCCGCTACGGCAGGCTCGACGCCACCGACGAGGAGTGCCGCCAGGCTGCGCGGCTTGTCTACGCCGATCCTTTCATCAGGCGTCTTCCCAACGGCTATGACACCGTGCTTGCGGCCGACGGAGGCAATCTCTCGCAGGGAGAGCGCCAGCTGCTGGCAATAGCCCGGGCCGCTGTCGCCGATCCCCCCGTGCTGATCCTCGACGAGGCTACTTCCTCGATTGACACCCGTACCGAGCGGCTCATCCAGAAAGGCATGGACTCGCTCATGAAAGGACGTACCACCTTCGTCATAGCCCACCGACTCTCCACTGTCCAAAACGCGAACTACATCATGGTACTCGACCACGGGCGGATCATCGAGCGCGGCCGTCATGACGAACTCCTGGCACAGCAGGGGAAATACTATGAACTTTACACAGGGAACCAAATAACTCAATAACCAAATAACTCGATAGATGAAAAGAATGAACATGGTCGCGGCCGCCTGGGCCGCCCTGCTCCTTGTCATGGGACTGACGGTCCCTTCCTGCAGGGAAACAAGCGAAGTGCCCGGTGACGGGAAAGAGGAAACCGGGCCGCAGGTGGAACCCCAGGGTGGAATCAAGCGGGTCGTCGCCAAGTCCGGTTGGGACATCTACGTGGCCGGGGTCTACCGCTACGGCCCTTGCATCATCCTCAACGACGATGGTTCCATGGATGCCTGGTTCGCGGCTCCAGGCGGGGATTACACGGAAGGCTCCATCTTGCTGTACTCAGGCGAGCAGAGCGCTTTCCAGCTCATGGACGTGGAAGGAAGGACTGCCGGACAGATGTTCGAGGCCCCTCAGGATTTCAGGGGATTCACCATCTGCGTCCCGACCTATGGAAGTGACGGGACGGAGGATGTAACCATCTCGATCTACGCCTGGAAGGGATCGTATGAATCTTCGGTCGCGGCCGATCCTCTCAACGCCAAGACTTTCCGGAAGTTCAACGACAACGATTGGCTTACCATCTACCCAAGCCCGGAAGCCGAGGAAGACAATACCTTATTGTCCCCTGCGGGGAAATATCTTGTAGTGCTGTCCGATCCTACCGAGACTACCGGGTGCTGGATCTACAGCGGGAAGGCCGGATCGGTTGCCGGACAGGCGTTCAAGGGCGGCAAGGAGGTTCCCGGAGCCTTGATGTCGAAGATAATCTTCGCGGGCGACGGGACCTCCGCCAGGTTCTGGGACCAGATCTCCTACCAGCACAGCACTGACGGCGGCAGGAACTGGAGTCCCGAGAGCATGACCCTGAAGCCGACCTTCGGAGGGCGTGACGCGTTCTCCTGCTGCGATCCCGGGCTTGCCCGCTGGGGAGGCTGGTACTATCTCGGCTACACATCCACGGAAAATGAAGGCGGGCTTGACAACGACCTTTACGTCGCCAGGAGCAAGGGCCCCGACGGACCATGGGAAAAATGGAACGGAAACGGCTGGGGCGGCAATCCGCAGCCGATCATCGAATTCACCGGAAGTCCTTCCTACTGGGGCTGCGGCGAACCGTGCTTCGTCGTGATGGATGACAAGGTCTTCCTGTATTACTCATGGAATACCAGCGGCGAACCGACGACCCGTGTCGCAACCTTCCCGGCCGACGATGAGAACTGGCCGGCCAAACTGTCTTTAAAGGGAGTGGCCATCGACAAGAAAGGCTTGACCGCTTCCGACCATTGCGACGTCAAGTACGTCGATGCCGCGAAGAGGTTCCTCGCCGTCCACACCACTTCCAGGATGTCGAAGTCCGCCTACATCATGGCTTGGGAATCCGAGGACGGGCTGAATTTCAAGAGGATCGGAGGAGTCCAAGGTACCTTGAACCCTTCCGGACTGCACAACTGCGGCCTGAGCGGGGACGAGAGGGGACACATGGATCTCGACCGGCAGCAGTACATAGGGTACGCCTACGGACTGGACGAGTCGGGCGCTTCCAGGTGGGGGCAGTGGAGCACCTACCTCCAGCCGCTCACGATTGTGCTGAAATAGGCGTCGCCTCCTACAGCTTCACCGAGTTCAGCTCCGCCAGCGCGATCCGGTAGTCCCGTTCGGCATCCAGGGTCTGCTGGAGGGTCTCGAAGTAGAGGTCGGTCTCGACGAGGTAGTCGACCATCGAGATCTCTCCCTTCGCCTGGGCTGAGAAAAGATAATCCCTGTTGTCCGTTTCCCGGAGGGCCGCCCTCATCATTTCCGAGTTTTCCTTCAAGGCGGAAGCAGAGTTGTACCGGCTCAGGAGCTGGTAGTAGAACCGTTGTTCAGCGGCGGCGCTCTCGGCCTGCGCCGCAGCGACCCTTGCCCGCGACTGCTTCACCTTTGCCGAACCATTCCAAAGCGGCAGGCTCAGCCCGACTGTGACGCCGCGGAACTTCTCCGCCGTCCGTATTTCGCTCATGTACCCGACCGACATCTCGGGCAGCCTGGAGGCCTTGTCGATGGACAGCTGGGACTTCCCGGCCTCGACCGCCATCCGGGCATAGAGGAGGGAAGGGTCGCACTTGGAGGCTTCTTCATACCAGGCTTCAAAGTCGGCCGGAAGGTCCTCCGTCAAGTCGTAGGATCCGGGGTCGAAGACCAGTTCCTTCCCTCCGTTGAGGGACCTCAGGCAGGAAAGGAGGTTCTGTCTTTCAACCTCCGCCCTTGAAATCTGGCCCTGGATGGAAGTCAGGTGCACCTTCGCCTTGTTGAGGTCGAGCACGGTGGCGTCGCCCGCCTTGATCCTCTTCTCGAATGCTTCGACCAGGGACTTCGCCTGGCCGAGATGGGTCCCAAGTTCGGAGAGCAGGGCCGTGCAGTGGACCAGGTCTATGCACGCCTTCTTCGCCTCGAGCAGGACTTCCTGCCTGCAGGCCTGGTATTTCAGGGATGCAAGGTCTTCGAGGGTGGACAGTCTACGGCGCCTCATGCCTGTCAGGGTAGGCATGTCTAACGACTGCGACACCCTCACATCGTGCCTGTTCCCCAGTTCCTGTCCTCCGAGGAGGTAGTTGAATTCAATCTCCGGACCGTCGGGGACGGCTTCGGCGCGGTTGGCGAGGATGTCCGCCTCCACGCTGGCCCTAGCGGCTCCGAGCCAGGGGTTGTTCTCTTCAATCTGCCTTAGTGCGTCGCCCATGGTCCCCTGGGCGCGGCACAGGACGGCCGCCGACAGTGCGAGGGCCGCCAAGATCATCCTTTTCATTCCGTTTCCTTTTTTTCGTTTTCTTTCCTTCTGCCTGTCAGCAGATACATCACCGGTACCACGAAGCCATTGAGAAGCGTCGAGGAGAAGAGGCCTCCGAGAATCACCTTCGCCATCGGGGACTGTATCTCGTTCCCGGGCAGATCGCCTCCCAGGGCGAGCGGCAGAAGGGCCAGGGCGGAGGTGATGGCCGTCATGAGGATCGGGTTCAGGCGGTCGAGGGAGCCGGCCATGACGGCCTCTTTCCTTCCCATGCCTCCGGCCACCAGGAGATTGTACCTGTCGACCAGGAGCATCCCGTTCCTCGTGGCGATGCCGAACAGGGAGATGAACCCGATTATGGCCGGTATGGAAAGGATTCTCCCGGACAGCCAGACCGCAATCACGCCGCCGATCAGGGCAAGCGGCAGGTTCAGAAGGACGACCAGAGTCTGGGTGGTGTCCTTGAATTCCCCGTACAGGAGCATGAATATTATGAATATGCTGATGATGCTCACCAGGGCTATCGTCCTGGAAGCACGTTCCTCGCTCTCGAACTGGCCGCCATATTCAATGTGGTACCCTTCGGGAAGTTCCACCTTGGAGGATATTTCATTCCGGATCGATGCGACCGCCTTGGCTAGTTCGCCTCCGGTGGCGTTGCACGAAACGACGAGCTTGCGGCTGACATTCTCGCGGTTGACCGTGTTTGGCCCGGCTGAGGATTCCAGGACTGCGACCTGGCCCAGCGGCACCTTCCTGCCGTCGTGGGTGTCGAGCATGATGGATGACAGCCTCTCGATGGTGGAACGCTCCTCATCCCGGACCTTGACGGTCAGGTCGAAGGAGCGGTTGCCTTCATAGACGGTGGAGACAGTCTCGCCTTCCAGGAGGACCCCCACGGCCTCGGTGAACTCGGGCAGGGTGATACCATAGCGGGCAAGCATCTCCCTGTTCGGCCTTATGTTGAGTTCCGGCCTCTGGACTTGTTGCTCCACGTTTATGTCGGTGATGCCTTCTACGTCATCTATCGCTTCCTTTATCTCGTTCCCGATGGCATACATCCTGGTCAGGTCCGTGCCGAATACCTTTATCGCTATGTTCGACTGCGTGCCTGAGAGCATAGCGTCTATCCTGTGGGATATCGGGCCTCCGATCTCGATGTTGACTCCCGGGATGACCGACAGCTTCCGCCGGACTTCCTCGGTGAGTTCCCTCCTGCTTCTGCCGTCCAGCACGAAGGGGCACTCGAATTCCGAGCAGTTCACCCCGAAGGCATGTTCGTCGAGTTCGGCGCGTCCGGTCTTCCTCCCGACAGTGCGGATCTCCGGAATCCCCATCAGGATCTCTTCCGCCATCCTTCCGAGCTTGTCGGATTCTTCCAGGGATATTCCCGGGACTGAACTCATGGCGATGGTGAACGATCCTTCGTTGAACGCCGGCAGGAAGCTTCTTCCGAGCGAGAAGAACGCCGCCAGGGCGGCGATGAGCAGGACCGCCACCGCCACGAGGACTGCTTTCCTGTGGCCGACCGACCAGCCGAGGGCTTTAGCGTAGCCCCTTTTCAGGAAGGCCGCGACAGGGGATTCGTGGGGCTTGCCCATTCCTGCGGCATCGGCTCCTTCCGTGCCGTCAGCTCCTTCCCCGGGACGGCCGGCTCTGTCTCCTTCGCCTTTGAGGAGATATGAACTCAGCACGGGGGTCAGGGTAAGCGCGACCAGGGTCGAGGTCACCAGGGAAATGATGAAGGTGATCCCGAGCGGCTTGAGCATCCTTCCTTCCATCCCGGAGAGGAAGAACAGGGGGAGGAAGGAGGCGATGATGATCAGGGTGGAGTTGAGCATGGGCATCCTGACCTCCTTGGAGGCGGCGTAGACTGTCCTCAGCACTTCCCCCGGGCTCTTTGCCCTTGATTGCCTCAGCCGCGTGAACACATTCTCCACGTCCACTATCGAGTCGTCGACAAGGGAACCTATGGCGATGGCTATTCCTCCCAGGCTCATCGTGTTGACCGTGAGGCCGAGCAGGCGCATCGCCAGCAGGGTGACCACTATCGACAGGGGGATGGACACGAGCGAGATGAGCGTGGTCCTCCAGTTCATCAGGAAGATGAAAAGGACTATGACCACGAACAACCCTCCTTCCAGCAGCGACTTGCGTACGTTGCCGATCGATCCTTCGATGAAGTTGGACTGGCGGAAGATCTCCGAATTGACCTTCACGTCGGAGGGCAGTGAAGCCTTGAGGTCGTCCAAGGCCGAGTCAAGCCTCCCTGTCAGTTCCAGGGTGTTGGTTTCAGGCTGCTTGGTGACGGTCAGCAGCACGGCAGGCTTACCGTCGTTGGACGCAACTCCCAGGACCGGGGCCTTGGCGCCGGTGCGCACACGGGCGATGTCGTCCAGGGTGACGGGATAGCCGCCCTCCGTGACCTTGACGACTCCTTTCCCCAGCTCCCGGAGGTCGTCCGTCGAGACGACTCCGCGGACGATGTACTCGTTCCCGTATTCATAAAGGGTGCCTCCAGGTGCGTTCCTGTTCATCTCCCTGACGGCACGCAGCGCCTCGTCCAGGGTCACTCCGTAGTGCCGCATCCTTCCCGGGTCGAGAAGTATCTGGTATTCCTTTATGTCTCCTCCCATCACGGCCACCTGGGCGACTCCTCCGGTCGAGAGCAGCCTGGGACGGATGCTCCAGTCCGCAATGGTGCGCAGGTCTTCCATGGAAGTGGTGTCTGCGGTGAGCCCTATTATCATGAGTTCGCCCAGGATGGAGGCCTGCGGTCCCAGGGTGGGTTTCCCGACGGTGGGAGGGAGGTCCTCTCCGATGAGTGCGATCTTCTCGGAGACAACCTGGCGGGCCTTGTAGATGTCAGTTCCCCAGTCGAACTCTATGTTGACTATGGAGAAGCCGGTCGTCGATGAGGACCTCACCCGGCGTACGCTGGTGGCTCCGTTGACGGCGGTCTCGATGGGGAAGGTGACCAGCCTCTCGACTTCTTCGGGCGCCATCCCTTCGGCTTCGGTCATCACCACCACGGTCGGCGCGTTGAGGTCGGGGAATACATCGACCTCCGAATGGAGGGTCGAGTAGAGTCCCGCGACCAGGCAGATGAACGCGATCACCAGGACCGCAAGCCTGTTGTTGAGGGAGAAGCGGATTATCCCGTTGAGGAATCCGTTCTCATGCTGAATCTGCTCCATGGTCCTAGTGGTTGTGGGTGTGACCTGAAGGTACGGCGGTGACCGATGCCAGCTTGACATGGACGGCTCCGCTGACTACTACCTCGTCTCCGGCTTCCAGCCCTTTCCTGACGAGGACCTTCCTGCCGTCCGATGTCCCGACTTCGACTTCCCTGCGGAGGAATGAATCGCTCTCGTGCCGGACGAACACGTAGCGGACTCCCTGGTCTTCCATTACTGCTTCGACGGGGACCGTGATGCAAGATTGCAGGGGAGTGGTCTTGAGGAATACTTCCACGTAGGAACCCGGAACGATGTCTCCTTTGTTGTCAAACTCAAATGTTACAGGAATATAAAAGTCTTCACTTGAAGTTCTGCCATAACTTACCAGGCGGCCTCCAAGCTCGCTTAGCGAGTATGTGGAGCTGCTTGAAGCCGTCTTGAAATTGGCATCGGTGACCAATCCGACCATGCCGTAGTCCTTTTCCGGTACATCCGCGCGAAGGGAGAGCCTTCTGTTCTGGCTTACCGTGGCCAAAGGCTGTCCGGTCTCGACATAGTCTCCCTGGCGGACGTACAGTTTCTTGACGAAGCCCCCCAGCGGAGAGGTCACGGTGACGCCGGAGGAGGGAGAGCCGCCACCGAGGGCATCGTATTCGGCCTTTGCAATTTCATATGCCAGCTTGCTCTTGTCAAGATGGCTTTCACTGACGATGTTGTCTTCCCTCAGTTGAAGGTCCCGTTCATATTCCTTGAGGGCGTTTTCATAGGTCGAACGTGCCTTTGCCAGCTGGTCTCCGGAACCGATGTCCCTGGATGAGACGGTGGCTATGACGGCCCCCTTTCCGATGGCGGCGCCCTCTGTCAGCCTTCCGAGGCTTACAATGCCGGATGTCCTGGCCACCACCGTGGTCTCGTCCCCGATGGCGGAGGCAATCTGTCCACTGGTGTGTATGACCTCGCTGAACTCACCGGGCTCCACCGTCCATGTCGAGACTCCGAGTTCTTCCTGCCTGTGGGTGTCCATGACTGTCTCCCCGGCATGCGAATGTCCTTCGTGGGCGTGCTCTTCTTCATGTTCATGCTCATGTTCGTGCTCATGGCCTGAGTCATGCCCGTGGCTGCCGCAGCCGAAAAGGACTGCGCAGGATGCCATTATTATCAATATGCTTTTTTTCATTGTAACTGAACTGAATGATCGTTAACCGTATGATATGCTTCTGCTTCCCCCCGATGGAGAGGGGAAGGCACATAGTAGCAGTACGGTTGTCAGCAGTTCAGCCTCCAGCTCAGGATAGGCGGGGAGGAAAGAGGTTCCGGCCTGTGGAGACTGGCGGACACATGGCCGGAGGTGCCTGCCAGGAAGGTTATTGCCGGGAAATATGCGACGGGTACGGCGACCATGAAGATCCTCAGTTCATCTGAGGGGAAATACTTCTGGTGGGCGACACAGTGGCCGTCTTCCTCCTCGCCCTCCTCGCCGGAGTGGCCTGTGTGCTCGTCATTGTCGCATCCGTCCAGCTGGCAGGTTTCATGCGCAAGGCAGATCATGGCATCGTGGTGATGGTGTGGTACTGCCGTCGTGAAAAGCAGCATCGCCATCGCCATCATGGATGCAATTATGGAAACTGTCCTTGGCATGTCCCTGTCCTATTGTTCTTCCGGCTTGTCGGTCCAGTCCCGGTTGACGTCGTAGCCGTTCCTTTCCACCTTGTCGGGAGAACCGTAGTATTCGTTGGACTTCGCCTCCGAAAGGATCTTCCTGCGCGTGTAGCCGAACAGCTTGACGCAGAAGAAGACCAGCAGGGCGAAGACCAGCAGGGTGGCCAGGCCCTCCTTGCTGGCGGCTGACTCCATGGTAAAGCAGAGAGTGTCGTACACTCCGTGGAGAAGGACAGGGTAGAGGAGCATCTTTATCATCGCCCCCTTGTCTTTCTTGAAGTGGTACTGGGAATAGTAGTAACCCATGACCACGGCGAAGGCGAAATGCCCCGGAACGGCGAACAGGGCCCTCGAGAAGGCAACGCCCATCCATTGGGGACCGGCCTGGGCAAGGTAGCCAAGGTTCTCGAATCCTGCGAATCCGAGGCCGACGGCAGTGGAATAGACGATCCCGTCGTAGCGTTCGTCAAAGGCCTGGCAGTTGCGCAGCAGCAGCCAGAGCATCAGCAGTTTGGCGCATTCTTCGGGGATGGCCGCACCGAGGAAGGACAGCCTGATGGCTTCGCCCAGGCTGGCCGGAGTCTCGGTGTAGACGCCGGTCTTGATGATCAGGGAGTCCGCCATGATGGCCAAGAAGGCTGACAGCACACCGAAGAAGAAACCCTTGACCACGATGCGTGTGGGTTCCGGCTGCGTGTCCTTGTGGTACACGAAGTAGAAAAGGATGAGGGCTGGCGCCAGGGCCGCGATCAGGAACAGTACCATAGGTTGCCTGTCATTTAATCTTCTTGTCTGTCTTCAGGGAGAAATCCCTTACCTGGAGGGCTCCGTAGAAGGAACCTGGCATCTCCCACCCGAAATTCATCTCGGACAGGCAGAAGTCATCCATGGTGGCATCTGTGAACTCTCCCTTGTCCTTGAGCGCGCTGACGGCATCCTTCACGGCCTTCAGCACGTTCACCTTGCAGGTGTGCCACCTGCCGTCCTGCAGGTCCGCCCCGGAGAACGTCCGTTCACTTGCCATCTGGTAGATGTAGGTTGCGGTTCCCTTGTCGAAGCTGACCTGGGGCTCCTTGGTGAGTCCGGAACGGTAATCCCATGCCGACACCCCGAGCCAGATGCTCTTGTTCCTCCACGCGGAAGATGCAGAGACGTCGGCTATGCTGAAATAGAACAGGGCCTGGGCTGTGTGCAGGCTTGGGTTGAAGTCGGCCCCCATGAGATTCTCGACCTTCAGGAGCCGTTCGTCGAAAGTAAGTTCAAGGGTTTTCATCCCTTTCAGGGGGATCCTGTTGAAACTGCTTTGCACAAGCAGGTGGCACCAGGGCTGTCCGTCCTTCCTTGGGGAGTCATATTCCTGGGAAGAGTCCAGTATCATGGTGAACTCTCCGTCATCGTTCCGTGCGAAGGTGTGGACCCCGTTGGAGTAGGTCGTCCCGTACTGCGTGACGGCGGCTTCGCAGCCGGCGAGGCTGTGGGAATTGTTCCACTGGCAGAGGTCCCATGAAGGGTCGGCCGTACCTTTCCCGAGCCGCAGGACCTCCACGGGAACACGTTTCCCTTCCTTCGGGGACAGGAGCCACACTCCGTTTTCCATCTTCGGATCTGA
Organism: uncultured Bacteroidales bacterium; assembly: GCA_900320185.1. Classification (GTDB taxonomy): domain Bacteria; phylum Bacteroidota; class Bacteroidia; order Bacteroidales; family UBA932; genus Cryptobacteroides. Next base: position 63,569 of record ONRD01000004.1, on the reverse strand, counting down.
GAAGCATTCGTAGAGAACGGTCTCTGCAGGCTTCTCCTGCGGCTCGTCCTTCCCGCCGGCAGGCTGGACCTTGCCCCCGCAGCCAAGTGCAAGCGGAAGCAGGAGGAGGGGCATTATCGCAAGGACAGGATATTTCATGGTCTTTTACTCTTTAGACAGGATCGTATCTTCGTAGGGGGAGCGGGCGTCAGGAATTGCCGTCCTTTCCCCGGAGGTATCCGTCGATGGCTGCTGCTGCCTTCCGGCCGGCTCCCATTGCCAGAATCACGGTGGCGGCTCCGGTGACTGCGTCTCCGCCGGCGAAGATACCCTCGCGCGTGGTCCTTCCTTCAGGGTCGGCTGCAAGCCCGCCCCTGCGGGTCGCCTGCAGGCCTTCCGTAGTGTTGACTATCAAGGGGTTGGGAGATGTTCCCAGGGCCATGATCACGGTGTCGGTCTCGATCTCGAACTCCGATCCGGGAATCGGGACGGGGGAACGGCGTCCGCTCTCGTCGGGCTCGCCGAGCTCCATGCGGATGCAGCGTACGGCCCTTACCCAGCCTTTCTCGTCCCCGAGGATCTCGACGGGGTTGGTCAGCATCCTGAACTCTATGCCTTCTTCCTTGGCATGGTGGACCTCCTCCTTGCGGGCGGGAAGTTCCACTTCCGTCCTCCTGTAGATGATCGTGGTGTCTGCTCCGAGCCTCAGGGCGGTCCTGGCGGCATCCATGGCTACGTTCCCGCCTCCGACCACGCAGCATTTCCTTCCGGCGTGTATGGGGGTGAGGTAATCCTCCCGGAAAGCCTTCATCAGGTTGTTCCTGGTGAGGAATTCGTTGGCGGAGAACACTCCGTTGAGGTTTTCTCCGGGGATCCCCATGAAGCGGGGGAGTCCGGCGCCTGTGCCCACGAACACGGCTTCGAAGCCTTCGTCTTCCATAAGGCTGTCGATGGTGACGGTCCTTCCTACGATCACGTCCGTCTCGATCTTCACTCCAAGGGCTTTCACCGAGTCGATCTCCCGCTTGAGGACGGTGTCTTTAGGAAGCCTGAACTCGGGGATTCCGTATTCCAGGACTCCGCCTGCCTTGTGAAGGGCTTCGAAGATGGTGACATCGTATCCCTTCTTCGCAAGGTCGGATGCGCAGGCGAGACCGGAAGGACCGGAGCCTATGACGGCGACCTTGCGGGCTGACCCTGCGGGAGCAGCCTTGACTTCGGCGGGCCCTGCATGGTCGGCTACGAAGCGCTCAAGCTTGCCTATCGCGACAGGCTCGCCCTTCACGCCGAGGACGCAGCTTCCCTCGCACTGGCTTTCCTGAGGGCACACGCGGCCGCAGACGGCCGGAAGCGAGGAATCCTTAGCTATCACGGCGGCGGCTCCTGCGATGTCCCCTTCCTTGACCTTTGCTATGAAACCGGGGATGTCGATCCCCACGGGGCAGGCGCCCACGCAGCGGGGATTCTTGCAGTGAAGGCACCTGGAGGATTCCAGGGTGGCCTCTTCGAGGTTGTAGCCGTAGCAGACCTCTTCGAAATTATGTGCACGTACCTTGGGATCCTGCTCCCTGACGGGTACTCGGGGTATTCTTTCTGCCATATTATCCAACGTATTTAGCTTTCTGCTCCGCTTCTTCTTCCTTGTACTGGCCCAACCGGCGCATCGCCTCGTCGAAATCGACATCGTAACCGTTGAATTCGGGGCCGTCGACGCAGGCGAACCTTGTCTTCCCGGCCACGGTGACCCGGCAGGCTCCGCACATTCCGGTCCCGTCCACCATCAGCATGTTGAGGCTGACGTCTTCGGGGATGCCGAGCTTCTTGCATGTCAGTGTGGCAAATTTCATCATGACCATTGGGCCGATCGCCACAGCATGGGTGTAGGACTTTCCTTCCGCGACCAGTTTTTCGAGGCAGGCGGTGCCCACTCCGTGGAAGCCTGCGCTTCCGTCGTCGGTGCAGAGGTAAAGGTTGTCGCATGCCGAAGCGATCTCGTCCGTGTAGATGAAGAGGTCCTTGTTCCTGGCGCCGATGATGACATCCACGGCAATACCCCTGTCATGCAGCCACTTGGCCTGGGGATAGACGGGGGCTGTCCCGACTCCGCCGGCAATGAATATGTACCTGCGTCCCTTCAGCTCGTCCTCGCTTGCGTGCACGAAGGCCGAAGGGTTCCCGAGGGGGCCTACCACGTCGGCGAAGAACTCTCCTTCTTCCTTGGCGATTATCGCCGCCGAGGAAGCCCCGATCAGCTGGGTGACGATCGTTACCAGACCTTTCTCACGGTCGTAGTCGCTGATCGTCAGGGGGATCCTTTCACCTTTCTCGTCTGCCCTGACTATCAGGAACTGCCCGGGCTGGGCTGCCTTGGCAATCCTCGGAGCTTCCACCACCATCTTGCAGATGTTCGGTGTCAGCATCTTTCTTTCAAGTATCCTGAACATATCGTTATTATTACATGGTTTGCTTCTGTGTCTGCGTCTACGGATTACAGTCCGTTCCATTAAACAGACAAAAGTAGGCAAAGTCTCGGAATATTCCAACCAATTGGGTATCTTTGTGAAGCCCCGTTTTGGGGCGGATTCGGCATTAACAAAAATGTTATAGATATAAACAAAATAGTTCCATCTGTTGAATATGAATAATTTATCAAAGTCAGTTCTTCTTTCCGCCCTCTTGCTGGCTCTTTGCTGCTGTGCCGGTCCGCAAAAGGGTGGACAGGCCCTTGGCGCCGGCTCGGAAGGGGGGGCTCCCACTTCCTTGCGGCTTCTCTACTGGAACGTCCAGAACGGAATGTGGTCGGGCCAGGGGGAAGACTATTCGAGATTCGTGGAATGGGTCAGGGAGAAGGATCCTGACATCTGCGTCTGGTGCGAAGGCCAGGCCAATTATGTCACCGGTACGGCCGATCCCCTTCCGGACGATCCGGACAAGTACCTCTACGGGCTGTGGCAGGACCTTGGAAAGCGCTATGGGCACGAATATGTCGCCTTCAGCGGCCGCCGGGACCGTTATGCCCAGGTCGTGACTTCGAAATACCCGATAGAAACGGTGGCGCGCCTCACCGGCGAGGCACCTGACAGCATAGTCTCGCACGGGAGCGGATGGTTCGCCGTCGAAAGGGGAGGCAGGCGGCTGAACATAGTGACCCTGCACACATGGCCGCAGAGGTACAGGATGGGCGCCCCGGACAGGGAGGCCAGCGGCGCGGCGAGGGAAGGTGACCTCTACCGGAGGATGGAGATCCAGTACATCTGCGAGCATACCATCGGGACGGTCGCCGGTGCGGCCGGCCAGTACTGGATGATGATGGGGGACTTCAATTCGAGGTCCAGGCGCGACAACTACTTCTACAAGTATCCGGACACGGATACCCGTTTCCTGGTCCATGACTACATCCATGGCTTCACTCCGTACATTGACGTGATAGGCAGCCTCAGCCCCGGGAAGTTCATCACCACCACGGGCGGCGAGGCCAGGATCGACTTCCTCTACTGTACCAAGCCCCTTTTCGACTCGGTCGTGTCGGCGGAAGTAGTCTCGGATTCCTACACCACACCGGTCAGGGACCCGCAGAAACTTTCGAATTTCTGGCATCCTTCGGACCACAGGCCCATACTTGTCGATTTCACCCTGAGATAGGGCTTCCTACAGGAGATGCCCAAGGAAACGGGATTTTTCCTCGCCGGAGAATCCCCGGCGCGAAGAGTACCCGTCTATGGCTGATTCCGGAAGATGCCGGATTTCGGGATAGACGGCTTCCGGATGCATGAATATGAGGCCGCAGATGGTTGCTTCCGGGATCATGGCGCAGCTTTCAAGAAGGTCGATCCGGAGTTTGCCGGCGTCCGGAAGAAGCCTGAGGATGTCTCTCTTGAGGCTGTGGTCGGGGCAGCTGGCATAGCCTGCCGCCGGCTTTATGAGCCTTGCCCCCTGCACTCCCAGGGCCTGCATCCTTTCCGTGATGACTCCGTCCAGCCAGCAGGAGGCGGCTTCCGCCAGGGTAAGGCGGACGGCGCGGGCGACCATCGGGATGTAGTCGGTGGCCGCGGAGCATCCCGAACAGGAGCATCCCGGCGGGTGGGCGGCGGCATGGACGCTGATGGCGAACATTCCCATGGGGGACGTGAAACCATATCCTGCAGGGGCTACGAAATCGGCCAGCGAAAGTCCTCCCGGCTGCCTGAGCATCGGCAGGCGGAAGTCTTCGGCCACTATGTCGTCACCTTCGGCGACGGCTCCGTCGAACCTGGCTGAAACCATTATCCTGCAGCCTCCGGTGGCTTTCAGGCGCTCTATTTCGGAGAGTGCATCCTCCCTCAGCTTCCTTTGCTCCATGTGGTTCCGGGAAGCTCCTTTCATCCCCCATATCGCCGAAAAAAGATTCCAGTCGAAATAGGGGAAGACATCTTCGACCGTCAGCTCCCTGGCGGGGATCCACTCGAAAGGCTGGCCCTTGATGAAGGAGGACTCGGGGAACGGTACCTTGGGCCCCTGCTTCCTGCCCGTAGATTTCCTGAGCCCTTCTTCGTACGCTGCCCGAAGGCGGTCCTGCAGGTCGTGTCCGGCCTTCTCCGTCGCTTCGCGGTCGGAGATGAGCCCCTGGGCCAGGACGGCAGAGGATGAGGCGTCGGGGGCGTAGAACACGTGGCCGTAAAGCGGCGCGAGCTTCACCGCCGTGTGGACCGCCGAGGCCGCAGCTCCGCCTACCATCAGGGGGATTGACAGCCTGCGCGCGGCCATTTCCCTGCATAGTTCTTCCATCTGGTAGAGGGAAGGGGTGATCAGGCCGCTGACTCCTATGATGTCGCATTCCCGGGCCGCCGCCCTCTCAAGGATCGTTTCCTTGGGAACCATCACTCCAAGGTCCACCACTTCGAATCCGTTGCAACCAAGGACTATCCCCGTGATGTTCTTGCCGATGTCGTGGACGTCTCCCTTCACGGTGGCCATCAGTATCCTCGGTTTGCCGGAAGTCCCGGACCGGTCCTCGCCGATGTATGGCTGGAGCAGCGCAACCGCATTCTTCATGGTCCTGGCCGACTTGACGACCTGGGGGAGGAACATCTTCCCTTCGCCGAAAAGCCTGCCGACCTTGGCCATGCCGTCCATCAATGGCCCGTCGATCACTTCCACCGGCCTTGTAACCGTCCCCAGGCATTCCTTGATGTCATCCGCAAGGAAGGACGAGTCTCCTCGGACTATAGCTTCGGACAGCCTCTTCCTGACGTCTGCGCTCCTGGTCCCCTCCGTCATGCTGCCATCCTGGGGGACCTGCTCCTTTTGGGCTGACGCGATTTCGGCGGCCTTTTCGACAAGCCGCTCCGTGGCGTCAGGTGCAGAGTCCAGTATGACTGCTTCGCAACGCTTCAGAAGATTAGGGTCAACCTCATCGTAAACTTTTAGCATTGCCGGGTTTACAATCCCCATGTCAAGTCCTGCTTCAATTGCGTGGAAGAGGAAGGCCGTGTGCATCGCCTCCCTGACGGCGTTGTTCCCGCGGAAGGAGAAAGACAGGTTGGAAATCCCGCCGGAGGTGAGGCAGCCCGGAAGGTTCGCCTTTATCCATCTGACTGCCTCGATGAAATCCTTGGCGTACCTGGAATGCTCCGGTATGCCCGTACCGACGGGAAGCACGTTGACGTCGAAGATGATGTCGGAAGGCTTGAACCCCGCCTCTACGGTGAGGAGGGAATATGCCCTTTCGCAGATTTCAATCTTTCTGGAATAGGTGACAGCCTGTCCTTGAGCGTCGAATGCTATGACGATTACCGCAGCTCCCAATGCCTTGATTTCCCTAGCTTTTTCGAGGAATACCTCATCTCCTTCTTTAAGTGAGATGGAATTCACTATGCACTTTCCCTGGGCGTTCTTCAAGCCGGAGAGGATTGCTTCCCAGTGGCTGGAATCTATCATTACCGCGGCCTTTGCCACGTCCGGGTCGTTGGCCGCGTGCCTGAGGAACCTTTCCATCTCGGCCGGAGGGTCCAGCATCGCATCGTCCATGTTGACGTCTATGACGGAGGCGCCGCTTTCTATCTGGCCGGCGGCGATGCGCAGGCCCGTCTCATAGTCTCCTGCGGCAATGGTCCTGGCGAACTTCCTCGAGCCGGCCACGTTCGTCCTTTCCCCGACGTTGGTGAAATTGGCCACCTTCTTGTCGATACGCACGCACTCGAGCCCGCTGACGAAAAGTCCTTGGTCTTCTGCCGGCAGGGGGCGGACGGCGGAACGGGGAGGTATTCCCTTCACGGCTTCGCTGATCGCCTTGATGTGGGCAGGGGTGGTTCCGCAGCAGCCGCCGACAATGTCCACACATCCTTTCAAGGCCATTTCCTTCAGAGCCGAGGCGGTCTGCTCCGGCGTCTCGGCGTAGCGGCCCATCCCGTCCGGAAGTCCTGCATTCGGATGGCAGCTTACCGCGCAGCGGGCGAATCCGGACACTTCTTCGACATGGGGGATCATGTCCCTGGCACCCAGCGAACAGTTCAGGCCGAATGAAAGCGGCCGGCAGTGCTCCGTCGAGCGGTAGAACGCCTCGATGGTCTGGCCGGTGAGGGTCCGCCCGGAACGGTCCGCCAGGGAGACGGAGACCATTATCGGAAGCCGGGACTGTTTCAGGTACGGGTAGATGGCCGCCTTTGCGTTGAGCGCGTCGAAACAGGTTTCCAGCAGGATGATGTCCGCCCCGCCGTCTTCCAGGGCGCGGATCTGCCGGGCGAAGGCCTCGGCCATCCGGTCGAACGAATATTCACGGAAGGCAGGGTCGCCCAGGTCCTGGGCAAGGGAGAGGGACTTCCCGGTGGGGCCGACACTTCCGGCCACCCACACTTTCCTGCCGGCTCCGTCTGCGGCTTTGCGGGCTATCCTCGCCGCTTCGAACGCCATCTCGTCGGCCCGGTCTCCGCAGCCAAGTTCTTTCTGGGATATGCTATTGGCTCCAAATGAGTTGGTTGTGATTATATCAGCTCCTGCTTCAATATATTCACGGTGTATTTCCTCTATGATGCCGGGGTGGGTGAGGTTGAACAGTTCGCTGTTGCCCTGGAGCCCCCTGGCCTGGAGCATGGTACCCATGGCCCCGTCCAGCACGAGGATCCGTTCCTTCAATATTCCTGTATCGAACGCCATGTCTTTGGAAGTTTGGACAAGCATGTTCCCGGAGGGGCCTTACGGCCGCTCCGCGCCGCCGTCCCGGCCGAAACACTCCCTGAGGACTTCGATGACGTTCGAGCCTTTCCCCATGGTGTAGAAATGAACGGCCGGCACCCCGTTGGCCAGGAGGTCCCTGCACTGGGCCATGCACCACTGGGTGCCTATCTTGTAGACGGCATCCTTGTCGTCCCTGTGCGATTCGATGTCGCTGGTGAGGCTGCGGGGAATGTCGATCGAGAAGGCCTCCGGCAGCAGCTGCACCTGCCTTGTGGTGGACAGCGGCTTGAGGCCGGGGACAAGCGGCACCGTGATGCCTGCCTTGCGGCAGCGGTCGCGGAACCTGTAGAAAACCTCGTTGTCGAAGAACATCTGGGTGATTATGTAGTCGGCTCCGGCATCCACCTTCCTCTTCAGGCAGGTGATGTCGTCTTCGATGTTTGCCGCCTCGAAATGCTTTTCGGGGTAGCCTCCTACTCCGATGCAGAAGAAACCTTCGCAGCCGTTTTCCTTCTCGAAGCCGTGTATGGCCTCGACGAGTTCGTTCGCGTGGCTGAAGCCGCCCGGCACTGGGGTGAAGCGCCTTTCTCCGGTGAGGCAGTCTCCCCGCAGGGCAAGGACGTTCGAGATGCCCATGAACTTGAAATCCTGAAGCTGGAAGCCGATCTGTTCGGCAGTCGCCCCTCCGCAGATCAGGTGGGGCACGACCTCCACCTTGAACTCGGACTGGATGGCTCCGCAGACGGCGGTCTCGCTGACGCGCCTGCGTACCATCCTCCGCAGGAAGGACCCGTCGGGACGCTGCTCGTATTCCACTTCGTCGCGGTGGCAGGTGACGTTGATGAAACGAGGCCTGAACTCCATGAACTGCCGGATGTCTTCCAGCAGTTCAGTCTTGGAGATGCCCTTCATCGGAGGGACTATCTCTATCGAAGGGAAGGGACCGGTGCCAGAGTTGAATATGTCCGTAATCTTCATCGCGAGGTATCGTCTTGCAGGGATGCTGAGAAGGTCAGGCGCCGGTCCGGTGTCTCCTGCCCTGCATGGAGGGCGATGGTTTCGGGGTGTAGAGTATGCATGTTGAGTCCGTTTCCTGCAAATATCGCTCACTTCGGGCAAATTTCCAACATTTTCCGCCATCCCGCCGGTCCGCGCCCTGTCCCGGACCCGGAACTTGCCGCGGATGTTCCGGATGGCCGGATCCTGCCGCCGGAGCGGCCACAGGGGCTTCGTCGTTTGGCAAATAATTGTTATCTTTATACGATTATTTGAAGCGTCCCTCGGGACAAGGAGTGTTGAAGGAAATGGAAATAAAGCCGATAGCTCATTTCAGGTCGCCGTTCGCCACGAAGTTCGGGATACCGCGGCAGGCCGGCCTCGCAGGGGTGGAAGGCAGGATTGTCTTCGAGCCGGAGTACAGGAGCCCCGAAGCCGTGCGGGGGCTGGAGGATTTCGACTACATCTGGCTGATCTGGGAGTTTTCCCGGGTTTCCCGGGAAGGAAGCGCCTCTACCGCCGGCGCGTCCGGCGGCATTCCAGGGTGCGGGCCCGGCCCGGCCCCCGGCTCCGAGCCGGCGGACAAGACTTCTTTCAGGGCGACCGTAAGGCCTCCCCGCCTCGGAGGCAACGAGCGGGTCGGAGTCTTCGCCAGCAGGTCTCCTTTCAGGCCTAACCGGCTCGGCCTTTCTTCCGTCAGGCTGGTATCCGTGGATTATGATTCCGCAGACTCGTCCGGCGCTCCGCTCGGACCGGTTATAAATGTCGTCGGTGCGGACCTGATGGACGGTACGCCGGTCTATGACATAAAACCCTATCTCGCATATGCCGACAGCCATGAAGGTGCCCGTTCCGGCTTCGTGGACTCGGTCGGCTGGAAGCCTCTCGAGGTCGTGTTCCCTGACGGCGCCCTCTCTTCCGGCCTCGACCTCGGAGTGTTGTCGGAAGTCCTGTCCCTGGACCCCAGGCCGGCCTATAGCCGCCAGGACCCTGACAGGTTGTACGGCATGGCTTTCGGCGGGCATGACATCCGTTTCAAGGTCGAGGGAAACATCCTGCGGGTCGTGGACATTGTTTAACCTTTCCACCTCCGGCGGCAACCGGATTATTGCAGAATCTTTGAAAAAAGTGATAATTTTTGAATAAAACCTTTAAAAATATAAAAATAATTAACTATCTTGGGTGCGATGTTAAAAAAGCAATCGATGGAAACAGTCACAACTCCCGACGGGACGCCCCAGAAAGGCAACATCCTGATCATCAACACCGGTTCCACGACCACCAAACTCGGCTATTTCTCGGACGGCGAGAGGATCTTCGACACGAAACTCGAGCACACCGCCGACGAAGTGGCCAGGTATCCTTCAGTCATGGACCAGTCCGACATGCGTCGCCAGGCGATAAAGGACTTCATGTCGAACAAGGGAATTCCCCTTGAGGATGTGGACATCGTCATGGCCCGTGGAGGCCTTTTCACGCCGGTGGTCACGGGAGTGTACAACGTCAACCAGGACATGAGGGACGTGCTGATCAGCTGCAGGGACGGAGTCCATGCATGCAACCTGAGCGCAGTCCTGGCCGACGACATCGCGAAGGAGATCAACGAAAGCCGTAAGGCCAAGGGGCTCAAGCCCCGCTACGGGGAGACCACGGCCTATGTGGCAGACCCTCCCATGGCCGACGAGATGCTTCCCGAGTGCAAGATGGGAGGTCTTCCGGAATTCACCCGCAAGACCCTGTTCCATGCCCTCAACTCCAGGGCCATCGTGAGGAGGTACCTTCGCGAGCATGGCCGCAAGGTCAACGACGCCACCCTCATTGTCGCGCACATGGGCGGAGGAGCCACCATCTCCCTCCACAGGAACGGCCGCGTCCTGGACACCAACCACGGTCTCGGAGGCGACGGGCCGATTACCCCTGAAAGGGCCGGCTGCTGCCCTCCTTTCGAGTTGATCGACATGTGCTTCAGCGGGAAGTACACCAAGGAAGAGATCAAGAAGAAACTCGTGGGAAGGGGAGGTGCCGTCGCTTACTTCGGTACGAACAGCCTCCTTGAAGTCGAGAACATGGCAAAGGACGGCAACCAGCTTGCCCAGACCTTCCTCAAGGCATATGTGCTCAACATCTGCAAGTACATCGCCGCGATGGCCGCAACGGCTGACGGAAAGGTGGATGCGATCCTCCTTACCGGCGGCATCGCCAGGAGCAAGATGCTCATGGATGCCATCACGGCCAAGATCGGATTCATCGCCCCCGTCGAGGTCTTTCCCGGCGAGGACGAGATCAACAGCCTGGCCGAGAACGGCTACATGATCCTGGGCGGACAGACGAAGGTCCACACCTACAACAAGTACAGGCTTATCGAAGACTGATTCATTACTAATAACATACGATATGGTTAACATAGATTGGAGCAAGCTTTCATTCAGCTACACCAAGACCCGTGCGATGGTCTACAGCCGTTGCATCGACGGAAAGTGGGAGACTCCTGTCGTCTCGGAAGATTTCACCATCACTCTAAGTTCTTTCGCCGGCGTGTTCCATTACGCACCGGCCTGTTTCGAAGGATTGAAGGCCTTCAGGGGCGCAGATGGAAAGATCCGACTGTTCAGGCCTGACATGAACGCAAAAAGGATGGCCGACAGCGCTTCCTACCTCGACATGCCTTACCCGTCCGAGAAGATGTTCATCGACATGTGCGTCACTTGCGTCAAGGAGAACCTGGATTACCTTCCTCCCTATGAGGCATCCAGCGCTTCCCTTTACCTCAGGCCGGCCCTGTTCGGAATCAACCCCCAGCTTGGCATCCATTCCGCCAACGACGTCATGTTCGTGGTGATGTGTTCTCCTGTGGGTACATATTCGGGAGCCAAGAGCCTGTGCCCCGGCACAGCGGTCATCTCAAGGAATTATGACCGTGCTTCGACCTTCGGGTCCGGCTGCTACAAGCTCGGAGCGAACTATGCCCAGTCCCTTCATGCCTATAACATAGCCCACAAAGCCGGCTACCGCGAACTCCTGTTCCTGGATTCGGCCACGAAGACTACCATTGAGGAATTCGGTTCATCGAATTTCTTCGCAATCAAGGGAGACACTTATGTCACCCCGCTCTCCCACAGCGTCCTGCCTTCCATAACGAACAACAGCCTGAGGACAGTCGCTGAGGACATGGGCCTGAAAGTCGAGATGCGTCCGATCAAGGTCGAGGAGCTGGCGGAATTCGACGAAGCCAATTCCTGCGGTACTGCGGTCGTCATCACCCCTATCTGCAGCATCGACGACAAGCCGACTCTGGAAGGCAACGCCGTCACGCGCCGTTACGAGTTCGGTTCACCCGACAAGTGCGGCCCGGTGAGTGAGAAACTCTATTGGAAGATCATCGGCATCCAGAGGGGACTCGAACCCGATCCCCGCGGCTGGTGCTTGTTCATCGACGAGTGAGATGCTCGACCTCTCCCGCATAGAGGAACTCCTCAAGGAGGGGAGGACGGACGAGGCCATGGCCGCCTTGGACGAAAGGCTTGCGGCAGGTCCGGATGACCGTGCATTCTATCTCAGGGGCAATGCCTACAGGAAGAAGGGAGACTGGCAGGGAGCGATCAACAACTACCTTGAGGCCATCGAGATAAACCCCCGGAGCCCTGCCGCCAACGCCCTCCGGATCGCCAATGAGATCCTTGACTTCTACAACAAAGACATGTACAACCAATAAAGCAAAACTAGGTATTATGGCAAAAATGAGAGGAGCGACCGTGGTCGACACCGAGAGATGCAAAGGTTGCAATCTCTGTGTCGTCGCATGTCCGCTCGACGTCCTTGCTCTAACGACCAAGGAAGTGAACCGCAAGGGCTACAACTTCGCCCATGAGGTCCTGTCAGACACCTGCACGGGCTGCGCTTCATGCGCTACCGTCTGCCCGGACGGGTGCATTACCGTTTACCGTCTTAAAACCGAATGATTATGGCAGATCAGGAAATCACATTGATGAAAGGCAATGAGGCCATTGCCCACGCCGCGATCCGCTGCGGTTGCGACGGTTACTTCGGTTACCCTATCACCCCTCAGTCCGAGGTCCTCGAGACCCTTGCCGCCGAAAAGCCTTGGGAGACTACGGGAATGGTGGTCCTCCAGGCTGAAAGCGAGGTCGCCTCGATCAACATGGTCTATGGCGGTGCCGCTACCGGCAAGAGGGTAATGACATCTTCTTCCAGCCCGGGCGTAAGCCTGATGCAGGAAGGAATATCCTACATGGCGGGAGCCGAGCTTCCGGCCTTGATCGTGAACGTGATGCGCGGCGGTCCCGGACTCGGAACCATCCAGCCCAGCCAGTCAGACTATTTCCAGGCCTGCAAGGGCGGCGGACACGGGGATTACCACCTGATTGTCCTGGCTCCTGCATCCGTTCAGGAAATGGCTGATTTCGTGGATCTTGCCTTCGAACTCGCGTTCCGCTACAGGAACCCTGCCATGATCATGGCGGACGGTGCCATCGGCCAGATGATGGAGAAGGTCGTCCTTCCTCCTTTCAAGCCTCGCCGCACCGAGGAGGAGATCATCCGCGAGTGCCCCTGGGCTACTACCGGACGGGTCGGCATGAGGAAGCCGAACATCATCACTTCCCTCGAACTCCGCTCCGAGGAGATGGAGGTGATCAATCTCCGCATCCAGGCCAAGTACCGCGAGATAGAGGAGAAAGAAGTACGCTACGAAGAATTCATGCTCGACGATGCCGAATATGCGATCGTGGCCTTCGGTTCCGCGGCGCGTATCGCGAAGAAGAGCATCGAGATCGCCCGTGCGCAGGGACTCAAGGTAGGCCTCCTGCGTCCCATCACTCTCTGGCCGTTCCCTTCCCGGGAGGTAGCCCGTCTCTCGCAGAAGGTCAAGGGCATCCTTTCGCTCGAAATCAATGCCGGCCAGATGGTTGAAGACATCATGCTTGCCGCAGGCGGCAATGCCCCCGTCAGGCATTTCGGCCGTCTGGGAGGAATCATTCCCGATCCGGACGAGGTTGTCGAAGCCCTCAGGAACATGTTTTAAAAAGGAAATGCCATGACAAGAGAAGAAATAATCGAGAAAGGCACAGTGGTCGCAAAGAAACCCGACCTCCTCAATGACGTTCCGATGCATTACTGCCCCGGCTGCAGCCATGGAGTAGTGCACAAACTGGTCGCCGAGGTCATCCAGGAGATGGGAATGACCGAGAAGACGATTGCAATCTCACCTGTCGGCTGTGCGGTCTTCGCCTACAAGTACATCGACGTCGACTGGCAGGAGGCCGCCCACGGAAGGGCTCCGGCCCTTGCTACCGCAGCCAAGCGTCTGTGGCCGGACAGGCTGGTCTTCACCTATCAGGGTGACGGCGACCTTGCCTGCATCGGAACCGCCGAGACTATCCACGCCCTCAACCGTGCCGAGAACATCACGATCATATTCATCAACAACGCCATCTACGGAATGACCGGAGGCCAGATGGCCCCGACCACGCTCCTGGGCATGAAGACGGCTACCTGCCCCTACGGCAGGGAGGTGAGCCTGCACGGCTATCCGCTCAAGATCACCGAGATCGCAGCGACCCTCGACGGAACATGCTACGTGACACGCCAGTCCGTCCACACGGTTGCCGCGATCAACCGTGCGAAGAAGGCTATCAGGAAGGCATTCGAATACTCGATGCAGGGCAGGGGATCGAATCTCGTGGAGATCGTTTCCACCTGCAACTCAGGCTGGAAGATGAGCCCGGAGAAGGCGAACAAGTGGATGGAGGAGAACATGTTCAAGTTCTATCAGCTTGGTGACCTCAAGGACACCGGAGCTGCAAAATAAGGAGGACCCGGAAATGACAGAAGAAATCATCATTGCAGGATTCGGAGGACAGGGAGTCCTCTCAATGGGCAAGATCCTCGCCTATGCCGGACTCATGGAAGGCAAGGAGGTCACTTGGATGCCGGCTTACGGACCGGAGCAGAGAGGCGGTACCGCCAACGTGACGGTCATCGTCAGCGACGATCCCGTGTCGTCGCCCATCCTCTCCAGCTATGACACCGCGATCGTCCTCAACCAGCCTTCCCTCGAGAAGTTCGAGCCCAAGGTCAAGAAGGGAGGTACCCTCATCTACGACGGTTACGGCATCAACGAGCCTCCTACGAGGAAGGACATCAATGTCTACAGGATAGATGCGATGGACGCAGCCGCCGAGATGAACCTCATCAAGACGTTCAACATGATCGTGCTGGGCGGACTGCTCAAGATCCACCCCGTCGTCAAGATCGACAGCGTCCTGGCGGCCTTGCGCAAGACTCTTCCCGAGCGTCACCACCACCTTATTCCCAAGAACGAGGAGGCCATCCGCAAGGGCATGGAGATCATCGTCAAGGCAGGTCAGGACTGACAGGCTGATAGAGGATTCCGTAACGGGGGTAGCGTCGCCTGAATGTCACGGTGCATTCGCCGGGCGTTGCGATGCTTACGATCCCGACGCCGCCCTCTACATTGTCAGGGAAGGAGACAGGCTCCGTCAGGGAGATGTCTCCTTCGTTGTATTCATAGATGCTGAGCGCCTTGAGGTAGTGGTACTCTTCCTTGGTTATGCCCCACACATGGACGCGGAGGGTGGATTCCAGGCAAAGGGTATCGCACGGTTCGCCGATCGATTCTCCGGGAAGGAGGACATCAGCCGCACCGACCTTGAATCCGAACTCGAAACTCCCGTTGTCGAAAAGCTGGTCTGAGAACACCAGGAAATTGTTCTGGCCGGCTCCGAAAAGGTCCAGGTCGGAACCGGGGACCCCGTCGCACAGGATAGGGTCGTTGCCCTTGTCGATCCGCACGGACTTTTCCGGGAAGCTGTACGGGACCCTTATCCAGTTGCCGGTGCCGTCGCCATGGACGGCTTCCGCTTCCCCGGACACCCCTGCGGTGAGGCGGAAACAGTCCCTTCCGTCGGAAACGTCATTGCCTTTGACCCTTATCGCCACTACCGGGAAGGAAGACCTTTCCCCTTCGGAGGTCATGGTCGTGTCGGAGACGGTGCATGAGGGTGCCTGCGGGACCCTGACTTCCGTCCAGGCGGAGTATTTCCCGCCAACAGCCGTTGCCTCGATCCTCACCAGGTCTCCGGGCTTGAAGGAAGCTTTCACGATGAACCTTGACTGACGCATCATGGAAGGCATGCTTCCGCTCGCCAGCTGGATGAAACGGTCGTCTTTCAGGTAAGACTCGTCTTCCCCGTCCAAGGCCGTGCCTTCAGCTGCCAGGGAACCGTTGACGAAGCATTTCACAGCGCCGTCGGATATGGATTCCACGGTGCTGTAGTCACCTATGGACAGGTAGATGCAGTGGAGCGAATCAGCTGAGCTCAGCTGGGCGTTCATCACGAGGCTCTTTCCTTCGTCCTTGCGATGCCATTCGATCTCGTTGACGCAGCCTGGCAGTGAAATGGCGGCTGCAATGATTGCCAGGGTCTTTACAATGGATCTCATGTCCTTAGAATTTTCGTGTGTATCCAATCGAAGGGATGATGGGAAGGAGCGTGAGTGCCTTCAACTTTTCGTTCCTGTAATAGAGGCCGGTCCCGGAGATGTAGCGTTCGCCGGAACTATAGAATACGAAGTTGGGATTCATCCTGTTGTAAGTGTTGTAAACGCTTATGTTCCAGATGCTTTCTCCGCTGCTGCGCGGAATGTGGAGGTTGATGCCGACATTGAGCCTGTGGCTCGGAGGAAGGCGGTAGTTGTTGCGATGGGGCGCATAGTCGACCTGGACGAAGGTGCCGTCTGGCTGCTCGAATGCAACCTCCCTTTCAGGCACCGTCGTTGTGCCTCCGGTAGCGAACTGCCAGGTAGCGCTCAGGTCCACGTGGGTGCCGAACTGCTGGTTCAGTACCAGGGAGATGTTGTGCCGGCGGTCGTAGCGGTAGGGGAATCGCTCACCGTTGTTGATCGAGCCGTCGGGGAATATCCTGTCGCTCCATGCGAGCGTGTAGCCCAGCCAGCCGGTGGTCCTGCCCATCGTCTTCTGGATGAACAGTTCGATGCCCCGGGCGCTTCCTGACCCCATTACGACGTTGTCTTCCCAGCCTTGCGAGTTCGCGAGGAAAGAGACGCCGTCCTTGTACTCCAGCACGTTGTCCATCTTCTTGAGGTAGGCCTCCACTGAGAACTCCCACCCACGCAGGCCTTCGTGGTAGAGCCCCAGGGATACCTGGTCGGAGGTGACCGGCCTGATCTTCCTCGTGATGGGCACCCATAGGTCCAGGGGCAGGGTGATCCGCGCCGAAGAAAGCAGGTGCACGTACTGCGCCATCCTTGAATATGCCGCCTTGGCCACGAACCCCTTCCCCAGTGAAGCCTTCACCGACACCCTGGGCTCAGGGGACCAGTAGGTCCTGCCTCCTGTGACGAACATGCTCAGGTGCATGCCGGGGTTCAGGGTGAAGATGTCGCCGACGTTGAAGTCGTCCTCGATGAAGATGGAATATTCATGCCCGTGGCTTGCCTTGTTCCTGTGGTTCGCGATGGTGGTGTCGACAACCGCCTTCCCGCCCTCGGCCTGGTGTTCTATGGTGGTGTAGGTCTCCGGGATGTAGGTGTGGTGGACATATTCCCCGCCGAACCTTACCTGGTGGGAGGGGGATGGAGTGTAGTCGAAGTCGACCTTGGCAGTGATGTCCCTGAGCCCTGACTGGTAGTTGAACTTGTAGTCGTAAGTAGTCTTCTTCCCGTCCGAGAGGCTGCTCTCGCTGGTCTTGAACCCCATGTCCATCCGGTAACCGGTCCAGGCCAAGGTGGCATTGGAGAACAGCCTCCCGTTGAAGACGTGGTTCCACCGTGCCGCGGCGACTGTGTTCCCCCACTTTATGTCGCTCCTGTTCCCGTAGGTCCATGTGCTCCCGTCTTGCGCAGAGCCGTCTTCATCCTCGTCCTTGAAGTAGAAGATGTCCCTTCCGTCATAGAAGTTGAGGAAGAGACGGTCCTTCTTCCCCAGCCTGTGGGTGAGCTTGGCGTTGAAATCGTAGAAATAATAGTTCGCCGGGATGTCGAAGGCCCTCAGGATCCTGTCGAAGAGGAATGTGTGCATCCCCCTCAGGCTAACGGAATAGGCGGTCCTGCCCTTAAGGACCGGGCCCTCGAGATGGAACTTGTCGCTGATTGCCCCGACCCCGACGGTCCCGTGGGTCTCGTACATGTTCCCGTCGTTGGTCCGGACGTCGATGATGCTGGAGGTCCTGCCGCCGTAGCGGGCCGGGAAGGAGCCTTTGTACAAGGTGACCTTCTTGACGGCTTCGCTCTGGAAGACGGAGAAGAGTCCCAGCATGTGCTCTGCGTTGTAGAGGGGAATCCCGTCCAGAAGCAGCAGGTTCTCGTCAGGTCCGCCCCCGCGGACATATATTCCCGAAAAGCCTTCGGCTCCGCTCTGGACCCCGGGCATCAGCTGGACGGTCTTCAGGACATCGGCTTCCCCGAACAGCGAGGGGGTGTTCCTGATCATGTTCATAGGGATCTCCACGGCGCTCATCCTGGTGGACTGGATCCCGGATTCCCGGTTGGCCGAGACCACGGCCTCAGCCATCGTGGAATTGGCCTCCATGGCTATGTCGATGGTGGTATCCCTCTGAAGGTCAGCCGTCACGGTCTCCTGTCCGTAGCCGATGTAGGAATATATTATCTTTACTTTCCCGGCCGGAATGGTCATGGAGTAGAAACCGTAGTCGTTGGTCACCGTGCCTGTACGCGAAGCGGAGGATCCTCCATCGCCTGTCACCGCACCTGCCCCTATCAGGGATTCTCCGGTGTCCTTGTCGGTAATGTGCCCGCTGACCGTGACACTTGTCCTGCGCACCTGTGCATGGAGAGCCTGACTCCCTGCCTGCAGGACGGTCAAGATCATGGCGGCTGTTGCCAGACACAGTCTTTTGTAGTTTTTCATCGTTCGTGCTGGAATGATAAGTGGTTGCAAAGATGAGACTTTTTTCCGGAGATTATGCATTCTTGACGGGGTTTTTCTTAACTTTGTAAGATGCCGCAAGAAAAGTTTTATTGTTTTTTCTGTTTTTTAGCTTGATGCGGTCTACGACAGGGAGGAACACAAGACAATACCGGATGAAAAGGACAAGGAAGTTCATACTGGCGCTCATGGTCGCCATCTTCATGGCGCCCTCTGCACGCGCGGTTTTCAACGAAAAGAACCTTGCACAGACGCTCAAGGTACTTCGCTACGAGCTGTTCAAGGCTTACAACGAGATGGAACAGCGCCAGATCGGGTTCGAGAAGCAGGATGAGAAACAGCATGAGCAGCTGGTAAGCCTCATCCAGAACTGCAACGAGTTGTCGCTGATGCTCTATTCCCAGAAGCAGGACTTCACCTTCGACCTTACCTATGCCCTGCAGCAGGTGACCGACCAGTACCACAGTTTCACGGCCAACCGGATGCCGTACGACAACATCATAACCTATTTCAACGTCGAGATAGAGCGGTACGAAAGGCTCGTGAAGACCTTGAGCATGCTTCCTCCTTCGCTCGTCGAGATCCCGGACAGCCTTGGACCCGGCATTCTGGATTCACTGGCGATGACGCTCCAGTTCGACAAGGTGCTTCCCAACCTTTCCTATGCATCCCAGCACGCCCACGACCCGGACCATGCCGGACATCATCACGATGCGGATCCCGGCGTAGTCGGCATGGACGAAGAGCATTTCGGCGAAGAGGAAGATGAAGAAGATGAGGGGCATCACCATGGTACCTTCGAACTGGACAGCCTGGCCAGGCAGGACCGGGACAGCTGTGTTTTCTATGCGTCCAAGATCCTTAAGATGTTCACCGACCTGCGTGACCACATGGTCGAGGACAACGAACATTATGAAACCACCAACAAGCGGCTCAAGGATGCATATGACTATGCCCAGGAACGCTACAAGCTGGTCCAGAAGAAAATATTCACCGACGGGCAGAGGAACTACTGGAATGTCATCAAGCATTTCAAGACCTATTCGTCACGGGCGGCGGGGGACTTCCGCGACAAATATGGCAGGGACTATTTCAACAGCCGCGTCCAGTCCGAGTGGCGGGGCCCCATGGTGGTTGGATTCTCTTCCATAATCCTGGTCTACCTCATACTTGCGGTAGCCTTGAGCTTCTTCGTGATCAAGATTCTCAAGCGCCGGGTGAAAGTCTTCCAGACAAGCAGTTTCGAAAGGCGTGAGCTGGCGATCATAATGCTTGCGGCCGTGGTGCTGTTCGTAATCGTCGTGTCCGTGGCCAGGTACACCGGTGCACTCGGGACCAACTTCTTCAGGATGGCTTCCGGCCTGCTCCTGGAGTACGCGTTGCTGCTCGTTGCCATCCTATCCTCCATCCTCATCCGCTTCGCCGGCAACCAGGTCAACAATGGCCTCAGGCTGTATTCCCCGGTGATGATGCTTGGCCTGCTCGTGATCACCTTCAGGATCATATTCATTCCCAACAGCCTGATCTCGCTCCTGTTCCCTCCGGTGCTCCTGGCGTTCGGGACCTGGCAGGCCGTCGCCTACAGGAACAACAGCGACAGGGTGCCCAAGGTGGACAAGTATTTCGCCATCGCTTCACTCGTGGTCACTGCCTGCGTGTTCGCCATGTCCCTGGCAGGCTACTCGCTCATGGGACTCCAGGTCTACATCTGGTGGATATTCCAACTGATCCTCCTCCAGCTCATAATCTCGGTCAACGACCTTCTCAAGAAATACCGGCGCAGGACCGTCGACAAACTGGTGAGGGCCTACAGGATGAAGCATTTCACGGATATCGGCAAGGACAAGGGCGCCTACATCCTCGTAACCTGGTTCTATGACCTCGTCGACATGGTGGTAGTGCCTCTCCTGGCGCTCCTCTCCGTGCCCTTCTGCCTTTTCATGGCTTCCAAGGTGTTCGACCTGACCGAGATAGTGATGAATGCCTTCTACTATCCTTTCCTCGACACCAAGTTCATCAAGGTTTCCCTCTACATGGTGATCGTCGCCGTCGGGCTCTACTTCGTGTTCAACTATCTCATCTACCTGTGCAAGTCCCTCTACCGCATCTACAAGATAAGGTCGAAGGTCTCCAAGTCCGCGACCGGCCTGCTCAGGGAGAATGAAGTCAACCTGACCCTTGCCAACAACGTCATCGCCCTCCTCGGCTGGGGCGCCTACGTCATAACCACCATCGTCCTCCTGAAGATCCCCACCTCTTCTCTCTCCATGGTCACGGCCGGACTTGCAGCCGGTCTCGGATTCGCAATGAAGGACATCCTCAACAACTTCTTCTACGGTGTCCAGCTGATGGGAGGCCGCATGAGGGTAGGCGACACGATAGAGTGTGACGGCATACGCGGCACCGTGGACAGCATCAACTACCAGACCACCACCCTTAAGGCAATTGACGGCAGCCTTATCGCCTTCCCGAACACGACTCTGTTCTCCAAGACTTTCAAGAACCTTACGAAGAGCGATTCCTATGAATATGTGGCCATGCCTGTGGGAGTCGCCTACGGTACAGATGTCGAGAAGGCCAGGAAAGTGATAGTCAAGGCGCTCGCTCCTCTTTGCAGGCCGGACAAGTTCGGCCGTGAGATGGTGAAGCCGGGCTACGGCATACAGATAACCCTCAATGACTTCGGCGACAACAGCGTCAATCTCATGGTCAAGCAGTACGTGGTGGTCGAGCAGAGGTACAACTACATCGCAAAAGCGAACGAACTTATCTACAAGGCGCTTCGCGATAATAACATAGAAATCCCGTTCCCTCAGCAGGACGTCTACATAAAGCAGGCGCCTTTTCCGGGGGAAGAAAAATGATGAGAATATGGTCAACGTGGCTGTCTTCGTCTCCGGCGGCGGAACGAACTGCGAGAACATAATCAAGTATTTCCAGGGTAACGGACAGATCCGGATAGCCTTGGTCCTCAGCAACAAGGCCGATGCTCCTGCTGTCGGGAAGGCCCGCAGGCTGGGAGTCCCGGTGGAAGTGCTGTCCAGGGCGGAGTTCAACGACGGGGCAAGGTTGCTTCCCTTGATGGATGCCTACGACATCGATTTCATAGTCCTTGCCGGCTTCCTCCTGGTAGTGCCCGACTTCCTCCTGGTCGAGTATCCGCGGAGGATAATCAACCTCCATCCGGCCCTTCTTCCGAAATTCGGCGGGATAGGGATGTACGGACACCATGTCCACGAGGCCGTGAAGGCGGCGGGGGAGTCCGAGACCGGGATGACTGTCCACTGGGTGAGTCCCGAGGTGGACGGAGGAGAGATAATCGCCCGTTTCAGCACCCACTTGGATCCGTCCGACACACCTGAGGACATAGCCGCCAAGGAGCATGTGCTCGAGATGGAGCATTTTCCCAAAGTCGTCGAGGACACCATCGTAGAACGTTTCAAACTTGACAGGAAGGCTTTCTGAAAGCATGGGGACTAAGATGGAGACTGTTGGAAAGAACCGCCTGCGCGCCGTCCTGATGAACCTGGTGTGGATCCCCGTGGCGGCCAACCTTGCCGGCCACTGGACAGGCTGTCATCCGTTGACCGTGGCCTCGAAGCCGCTCCTGATGCCTCTCCTTGCACTTACGGCCTACCTTCTGATGACCGGCTGCGGGGTTCGCGGTGCCGGCAGGACCAAGATAGTCGCGGCACTGCTCTTCGGAGCTCTCGGGGACATCCTCCTGATGTTTTCCGGGACTTGGTGGTTCCTCGCCGGGATGCTCTCGTTCCTCGCAGGTCATGTCCTCTATTACCTGACTTTGCCTTCTCCTTTCAGGTTCACGGTCCCTTCCGGCCCCGGCGTCTTCGCCGGGACCGTTCCGCCATCCGGGGAAGTGGCTTCCCTTGCCGGTGATGGAGATAAGTGCCGCCGGTCCCAGGCCGGTATCGTACTGTCCCTGCTTCTTCTGGCATGCCTTCTGGCCTGCGTGGTCTACGTGGCCGGGCTCTTCCCTGCGGAAGGAGCGATGAAGGTCGCCGTCATTGTCTATGCATGCGCCTTCGCTCTCCTCATCCATGCCAGCATCGTCGCAGCCTTCACTGCCCGCTGTACGTCCATGCCAGCAACGGCGGTCGATGTCCCTGGCGTTCCGGGAAAGGCCTCGCCAGCTGCCTTGTCTTCTCCGGCGCTTTACCTTCTCACCGCAGCCGGATTCATTGTATTTGCTGTCTCCGATGCCTTCGTCGCCGTCGGGGCCTTTACGGACCTTGCCATCCCCAGGCGAGGATTCATCGTGATGTCCACCTACATCTTCGCCCAGATGGCAGTCAGTCTCTCGCTGTCGCTGCAGGAGATCAAGAAAACCGGCAAAATTTGAATATTCTTGAATATTTACTATTTTTGCCCCTGCAAAAAGGAGCCCCTCCGGTTCCGTTTGACAGATTGGTGAGTTGTCCGAGTGGTTGAAGGAGCCTGCCTCGAAAACAGGTGTACGGCAACGTACCGGGGGTTCGAATCCCTCACTCACCGCGCAATGCAATGCAAATCAAGGGCGCCGCACGACAGTGCGGCGTTTTTGCGTGACGGCGCGCCCGTTGAAAGCTTGCTTTCATAAGGGTGTGACGGCATGTAAAAGGAGTGGCGCAGCCACGCCCCCGGATTTGCATTGCTCTCGGTGACCAAGGGAAAAGGCCCGCGAAGCGGGACTAATCCCTCACTCACCGCTTCGCGGTTCGTTCGGGATTAGCGGCGCCAAAGAGCGCCGCTATCCTTTTATCCCCCGCTGCTTCGCAGCCGCCCCCAGGGGCATGCCGATTCCGCTGACGCAAGGTAACGGATAAAAAGGCCCTGGATTGAAAATAACCGGAACCAGGCCTACCGGATGGAGTCCCATTCAGCCTTGCCCCGTTCCGGGGAGACCAGTTCCAGGGAAGGACGCCAGATGGCCACTCCCATGTGGACGAAGGTCTTGACGTAGTAGTCCTTCCCGGGCTCGATGTCCAGGGTGAGGCTTTCACGGCTCTCTGTCTTTCCCCAGATCTCATAGGTGCCAGGCTTGTCCACCTTGACGACAGCCTTTGTGTTGTTCTTTGAACGGTACACGACCTCGTCGCCGAGATGGACGTTGTACGGAGTCTTGACAAAGTTGCCGGTGCGGTAGAAGTAGATTACGGCGTAGCCGGGGTGGTCTTCAGGAATGCTTTCGGCCTGGATGCCTCCGGCTATCCTGGGGGAGCATCCGCAAAGCAGCAGCGCAAGGGCTGAAAGAATGGTAACGATCCTTTTCATGGGGAGGTATTATCTTTTGTCTACGATCTTTGCACCTGGATAATCGGCCGGGTCGAAGGTCACGTCCTTCTCGCTCACTCCGACGGCGAAATCGCGCAGTATCACGGTAATCCCGTTCTCCTTGGCCTTGACGCTGAGAGGAAGGTAGGTTGCCTTGGACACGACCAGGTCCATTGCCTTGATGTCGGACTTGTCCTTGTTGGACTTCGATTTCTTGCAGTGGAAATACCAGGCTTCGTCCGTCTCCTTCGTCAGTTTGACATCGTACCCGTCGGTGACGCCCTCCAGCATCTTCATGTTGCTCTCGGCCTCGCCCTTCCCGGACGGTTTGGCCTTCTCTATGGTGATCTCATTGTCGCTCGAGTCATACTCCCAGTCCGTGACACCGTCGGACCAGTGGGTGGTTAGGTTTCCCTTGACTTCCGTGATCATCTTGTACTTGTCGCCCAGCATGTAGATCGTCGTGCCGAAGGTGCCGATGATGGGGAACTTGATTTCCATTATCATCGACATCCCTTCCGAGTCGAAGCGTTTTTGCTCCTGGTTCATCCGGGCGATGATTTCATCAGGCGTCTGGGCAATGAGAAGGGTTCCCGCCAGCATTGCTGCAAACAGGCAGGAGATGGCTTTCTTGAAGAAGTTCATGATGCAGGGTTTTAGTTGCGAAAACCCAAATCTACTGAATATCCCCGGTTTTTGCAAGGAAAACCTGCAATCGACGCCCGCCAGGGAGGGAGGGCTCCTTCACGACCGCTTCCACGGGGGTTGGTTCGGACATATTTATTTGCTATCTTCGTGTGCCGTGGCGGAAGGTTTCAAGCCGCCGGCTCAAACCTGCAACGAACGCATCATGAGAAGAATCCTGACCTCCTTGATCTCCCTTGCCTTACCGGTGCTGCTCTGCGCCCAGGGCGTGCACGACGTGCGGGTCGCCGCATCTGATTCTCCTGCTTCCGACAAGGCCCTTGCCGACCTCGTCTGTACGGGGCACGATGACCAGGAGACCATCCAGAAGGCGATCGACGCCGTCGGGACGGGCGGGACGGTGTACCTGGCGTCAGGCAACTATTTCATCGACTCCTTCCACAAGGCAGAGAAGGGGCCGGACTACGCCATAAAGACCCGGCGGCTGGAAACTGCCACGAAGATCCGCATCCAGGGAACCGTGCGTGCAAACGGAGGAGTGATCGATTTCGATTCTCCCGACTTGCGCGGAAAGACGAAGGTTACGGGAACCAACCTCGTGGTCACACGTGAGTGTTACGACGCCCTTCCGGACGAGGGCAGTTTCGCGGTGATCCGCGGCGATGACTGCGGAAAAGAGTTCTGGGACGTGATGGCCCAGGAACTCACCGTAAACGACCTAACGATCTCCCTGCCGGACAACCAGAAGAACATAATCTGCATCGACGGTTATGCCCTGGGGGCCCTGAACGTCGACGACCTGAGGCTGGGGACCCGTATTTTCAACCGCTCCATGTCCCCGGACCAGTCTTTCCGTGTCGGGGTGGACGGCTGCATAGGAATCCGAGGACTCCAGGGGTCCAACAACGGCAGCGAGACCATATTCAGGTCGGTCTATGTCATCGGCCTGGGAATAGGATTCGCCCTCAGCGGCGAGCATCTAGTCTGCATCCAGCTTGGCGCCATCGGCAACAAGTATGGCTACACGTTCAACGGCTTCACGCCCGAAGGGGGAGTCTGGGCGCATCCCATCACCCTCATCAACTGCTGCGACGAAGTCTCCGCCAACTATCCTTTCTTCGGGCCAAACCCCTACGGCCAGAATGTCGACCTGGTCAATTTCAACATGGAGCACTACACCACGATGTTCTCCCAGGGCGGTGAATATGCCCGCGAGGCTGTCCCCGGCCAGTGGGGAGGCAACATCGACTACGACATCCAGGACTGGGAGGCTGATTCGTGGAACAACCCCTTCCCGGGGAATTCTCCCTACAGGCGTTTCTGGGCCGCCGGCGGGAGCGGAAGCCGCTTCACCTCCAGGAACAATGTCCAGAAGCGTTCCTACAGCTCTGAAGAACGACGCAGGATAGCCCCGAATGCCGGGCAGGTCATATTCGACGAGGACCTTGGAAGGCCTCTCTACTGCCTGGAGTGCGGAGATTACGGCTGTGCGAGGATAACGTTTGCGAGCGGCGCTGAGTCCCCCGGGGAGATAACCCTCCGCGTCGGGAACACCATCCGCAGGATCACCGTCCCCGAAGGCCTTTCCGGCCGCGATGCCCTTCTGGAGCATGTCTACCGTCAGCTGATGGTGGGGGCTTCCTGCCGGCTCCTCAAAGAGGACGGCGCCCTTCTTGTCTGGAACAACATGATCGGAACCATCTCAGGGAAAGATGTTTCCGTCGACGCCGGTAAAACCCGTGCCAGGTTGGAGGCGGCCCTGGTGCACCAGGGCGCAGAGAATCGGTGGGTGGACTTCACCGGCAATCCCGTCGAGTGAACGGGCCACCCGCAGGGAAGTGACCACGGGCCGGGATAACCTGCCCGATTGAAAACAACAAATTGACAGATATGACCACAAGACTTATGAAACGATTGTTTTTGACCTTCTTACTCTCTGCCGTCGGAGTGACGGCCTCCATGGCGCAGCCTTCGGGTGCCGGGTCGCCTGTCGACAAGGACCGGTTCGCCCATCCAACCAATGCGGACCGCATCTACATGCTCCAGCACAGTACGGCCGGAGACGTGGATGCCATCCTGGACAGGCTTTCGGCAGCCGGTTTCGGAGGTATAGTCACGAATGCGGAGTGGCACAACGGCAAGTCTGACAAGAACTTCTATCTTCAGAACGACTCTGACTTCGCCCATCTCGACAAGGTGATAGCTTCCCTTGGTGAGAGAGGGATGGGGGTATGGCTCTATGACGAGTGCGGCTACCCGAGCGCATCGGCCAACGGGCTCACGCTCCTCGGCCATCCTGAATATGAGGCCAGGGGATTCGCCGAACTCCGCGCCGAAGGCCCCGGTACCGTCTGGAACAGGCCCGGCACGTTTGAGAAGATTATCTTTGCCTGCAAGGATGACGGAACCCCCGTCCCCTTCGATGCAAACCATGCCGAAGGGGCAGACAGGGTCTATGTCGTGCGGCCGCTTTTCGAGGGCAGCCACGCCCAGAACTGCGGATGGGGCCCCAGGCACTATCCGAACCTGCTGGACAAGGCCGCCGTCGCCTCATTCATAAGCTGTACCTATGACAAGTACTACGACAAGACAAAGGGCTTCGGTAAGTTGGAGGCGGTGTTCACGGACGAGCCGAGCCTGATGTCCGGCTACGTCAACTGCACCGTGCCCATGCCCTATACGTTCCTTCCATGGACGGAGGAGATGCCGGCGAAGTACCTTCAGATGCATGGCCGTGAGCTTTGGAAGGACATGCCGGTCCTGTTCTCCCGTGAAGAGCGCTTCGAAGAGGGCAAGGTGCGTTTCTGGCAGACTGTCTCCCAGCTCATGAACGAGGCTTATTTCGGCCAGATTGAAAAATGGTGCGCGGCGCACGGCATCAAGTTTTCCGGCCACTGCCTGCTCGAGGAGGGCCTGGCGATGCACACTCCTCTCTACGGCAACCTGGTCCGCCAGCTGAAGACTTTCGATTATCCCGGCGTGGACATGCTCACGGGGGATCCGGAGGCCTACAAGTTTTCCAGTGCCGACTATGCCCTGGCTCCGCGTTACGTCGGCGGCGCTGCAAGGATGACTGGAAAGACCGACCGGGTGATGGTGGAGATCTGTCCGATCCAGGGCGGCGACCGCGACAGCGATTTCACCTTCGCCGAGGAACGTGGTACCATGGACTTGATCTTCAGGGCAGGCATCAACCACATCAACTCCTACCTTGTCTCCAGCCGGCTCGGGGATGATTTCCCCCACTATTCGGCCATATTCGGCCGCTGCGCCTACATGCTGCGCGGGGCACGCTGGACCGGCAGGATCGGCATGTTCTATCCGATCGAGACCGTCCAGGGATATTACTGCCCGGAAAAGATCGGCGTCAACAACGGCGCAAGGCTCTCCGAGGCGGAGACCCTGGCCGAAGAGACCCTGAGGACCCTGAACCGTGGGCTGGCAGCGGCGCAGCTGGACTGGACCTTCGTCGACTCCGAGTGGATAGGGGAGGCCGTCCTTGACGGAGGCTCTCTCTCCGCGAACGGCTTGTCCGTCGACGTGGTCGTCATGCCGGCCGTAAGGTGGCTGCCGGCAGGTACGCGGGAGAAACTCCGCGAGTTCGAGAACTCCGGCGGACTCGTCCTCTGGGTCGGAGCGAAGCCTGACAGCGAGGCCTCGGCGTTGTGCCCCGATCCCGTCGCAGCCCTCAGGTCCCGGGTGGACTATGGGCTCCGCATCAGGGCTGACCGGCCGGAGTCCGTCTTCGTCGGCCTCTACGAAAAGGATGGTCGGAAGATGTGGTATGTCATCAATTCCTCTCCTGAAGGGCAGAAGGTCAGCCTCAAGGCCAGGGGACCCGTGAGGGTCTGGAACACCTTTACCGGGGAGAACGGCAGGAAGACCACGGTCGACATGCCGCCGTATTCATCCGTTTTCGTCACTGAAGGGAAGGATTGACGGGAGGCAGCCCTCCATGGTCCGTTTCAAAGACATATTCCTTTGGGCATGGCAGTCTCCGCAGAACGTGCTGGGCCGGTTCCTTGCCGCCGCCTATGGCTGCCGGTACCGCTACTCTTACAGGGGATGCCTTGTCCATGTCAGCAGCCGTTTCCCGGGAGGGATATCCCTTGGAAGGCACATCATCGTAGGGAAGGACACCCCCATGACCCTCGTACATGAATACGGCCACTGCCTCCAGTCCCGGATCCTCGGTCCTTTATACCTTCCCGTCGTAGGATTGTGGTCGGGACTGCGCGCATGGCTGCAGCTCTATCGCCCGGGGCATTACTATGATTCGTTCCCGGAGAACTGGGCCGACCGGCTGGGCGGGGTCCGGCATGACCGGTACGGCGGGAGGCACCTTGCCTGAGGCCCTTCCGCTTCGTTTTATCCATTTTTACTATATTTACGGACAGACAGCATTCAACCATATGAGATCATTCAGAATCACCACGTTTGCCGTGGCCATGCTTTGCATCGTGCAGGGATGTGGCCAAAAGTCAGTTGAGACCCGGTCACCAAGGATCGTAAACATCATCAACTTCGTGCGTTACACTGAACCACGGGTGGACGCGATCACCGAGGAAGTGCTCTACCAGACCGTAGTCTCCCAGGCCGAGGACCTGCGGAGCAAGAACCTCAAGGGCACCTATCTGCTTCAATACGACGCCCTGATCGACACCTCTTTCCAGAAACTGATGAAGGAGGAGATCGCCCGCGGCTGCGAGGTGGGGGCCTGGTGGGAGATCACCCAGCCGCATGTCGAGGCCGCCGGATACACCTGGCGAGGACGCTATCCGTGGGACTGGCACGCGAATGTCGATTTCTCCATAGGCTACACTCCGCAGGAGCGCGAGAAGCTGGTGGATGTGTACATGGAAAAGTTCAAGGAGATATTCGGGGAATATCCAAAGTCCGTAGGCTCCTGGTTCATCGATGCGCTCACCCTGGCCTGCTTCAATGACAAGTACGGCATCGACGCTTCCTGCATCTGCCGCGACCAGGTCGGAACCGACGGCTACACCCTTTGGGGGGGCTACTGGAACGGCGGTTACTACCCAAGCCGCCAGAACGCCTACATGCCCGCTCAGACCGTGGAGGGAGGGATACCAGTCCCGGTTTTCAGGATGCTTGGAAGCGACCCGATCTACCAGTATGAAGCCGGAGTCGGCGGAGTCGTCCAGAGCGTTGCGACCCTTGAGCCCGTCTACCTCGAAGGCGGCGGCAATCCAGTATGGATCGACTGGTTCTTCAATATGTTCACGGAGGAACCCCATCTGGGATTCAACTACGTGCAGGTGGGGCAGGAGAATTCCTTCACCTGGGGTGCGATGGCAAAGGGATTCGTGACCCAGACACAGGACCTTGTCGAACTCCAGGCACAGGGAAAGGTCCGGATCGAGACCCTGGCAGAGACCGGCCGCTGGTTCAAGGAACAGTACTCCCTGACCCCGCCGACATCCGTCATCACCACGGAGGACAACCGCAACGAAGGCCGTAAGACCCTGTGGTTCAACTGCCGCAACTACCGCGTCAACCTGCTGTGGGAAGGAAACGGCGCCAGCTTGAAATTCCGCGACGTCCATCTCTTCGACGAGAACCTGCGTTCGGAATATCTGGAGAAGACGGACACCCTGCCTGTCTTCCGTTACGAGACCCTTCCCATCGTGGACGGCTGCCTCTGGAGTTCCATTGGATGCATGGCCGGGCTTCATTTCGATGCCACCGGTTTCAACGGAGGGGCTCCTGAGTTCTCCTGGGGCGAAGGGGGTCGCAGGCAGGACATCACATGGCCGTCCGTTGACGGTGCCTCACGCTTCCTGATACGGCTGTCCGAGGACAGGATTGAAATCGAATCCAAGGGCAAGGTAGGCGACTGGAGTCTTGGGATGAGCGTATCTCCCGGCGCCGGACTGCCGTTCACCGCCATCACGGAGGACGCAGTAGCGGCCAGCTTCCAGGGAATGGACTACCGCATCAGCGTCCCGTGCGGCCATGTCGAAGACCTTCGTTCCGTCGAATCTCCGGGGGCGGTCTTCCGCATCATTCCGGAAAAGGGAAAGATAGTGATCCTTCCCAGGTAGGTATGCTTCATACAAAGAGAGGCTGACTTTTGAGTCAGCCTCTTTCTTGCGGCAGATGCCGTGCCTTCCTAGAAGATATAGTTCAGGCCGATATTGATGCCGATGTTTCCGTCGTTGGCGTCGAAGCACTTGCCGAACTCGAAATTGATGTTGAAGTTCTGGTTCATGATGACATGGAGGCCGATACCGGCGCTCATGTGAAGCTTCTCGGCCTGCTGCGTGTAGAAGGCAGCCAGGGCTGTGCCCGTCTCCTCAATTATCCCGTTGACGCCCAGCAGAGACTTCATCTCCTCAAGACGGTAGGGCTGGACGATCATTCCCATGTCGAAGAAGGGGTTCGTCGCAAGGGTCCAGTTCTGGTTGATCCAGCGGAACTTCGCGAAGCTCCAGCGTATTTCGTTGTTCATCCATGCATAGCCGTTGCCCTGGAGGCGGTTGTTGATGGTACCGCGGAGGGTGCAGGTCGAACCGAGTCCCTCGGTGTTGATCTGCTTCATGTTGATGGACTGGATGCTCTGGAGCATGTAGTATGGGGCGTTCCCGGCGACCAGGCCCTGGTAGGCCAGATGGGTTCCGAAGACCAGGCGGTCGCCCAGAGGGAAGAACTGCTTGAAGTGGAGGGCCAGCTTCAGGTAGCTGTTGTCATGCTTCGAGAGGATGTCCGGCGACCCGAAGACATATGCCTCGAGGTTGGTCCCCCTGGAGGGATTGTTCTCATGGTCACGGGTGTCGTACACCACTCCTGCCTTGACCTCGAGGTGGCGTCCGCCTTCCTTCTCGGCCTGCGGGATGACCCCGGTCTGGACGTAGAGGTCGTAGAGAGAGTAGTCATGGCCGGATACCAGGCCCTTGTTCTCTGCATGCCCGGTGCGGATATCCCAGAATGTAAGCCCGCCGGCCCAACCCCAGTTGCTTTCGCCGAAGCTGCCCTGCAGGCAGGTCTGGATGCGGAATATATCCCTTCTCATGAGGTAGAAACCGCGCCCCATGTCGGAGATCGCATCGAGCTCGGGTACGTAGAGGGAGGATGCTCCGTTGAAACCGTAGAAGTTCGTGGTCTTGTTTCCGAACCAGGATACGGCTGCGGACACCCTCAGTCCTGGTATCAGGTACTTGCTGTCGAAGAAACTGTGCAGGACGGTGTTGCCCTTGGAGTACCGTGACACTTCAACGTTGGCCTTCCACATGTATTCCGGGTAGGTGGAACCGTCGCCGTACCAGTAGATGTCGCTCAATGCGCCGTAGTGCCATCCGAGGTCGGAGGAATATCCTACTGCCGGTAGTGGACCGAAGTTCAGTCCGGTTTTGGCTATCTCCTGAGCGTTGGCGGTAATGATGCAGCCGCAGGAGAGAATGGCTGCCAGTAAAAATCTTTTCATGCTTTTTAGTGTTTCGGCCGTCCGGCCCCTTGGAACCGGGGATGGTGACGGACTGTGTTTTGTGGTCGGGGGCAAAGATACATTGTTTTGTCGTACAAAAACCCTATAATTGCAAACTTTTTTCAGAATAACTGTAAATGTCCTTTGTCGCATGAATGGTTTTTGGACTGTGCTGATGCTCGTGTTCTCGAACATCTTCATGACTTTCGCCTGGTACGGACACCTGAAGCTGAGTGAGATGAAAATCTCGACCGGGTGGCCGCTGATAGGGGTCATCCTCTTCTCGTGGGGAATCGCGTTCTTCGAATATTGCCTGACCGTCCCGGCCAACCGGATCGGCTTCCAGGCCAACGGAGGACCTTTCAACCTGCTTCAGCTGAAGGTAATCCAGGAGGTTGTCTCGCTCACTGTCTTTACGATAATAGTGATGTTCGTGTTCAAGGGGCAGACTATCCAGTGGAACCACCTTGCGGCTTTCGCATGTCTCGTGCTCGCCGTCTTTTTCGTCTTCCTGAAGTAAGAGGGCAGGACCGGGCTGGCGCACCTTTTTTTCTTCCTGAAGTAGCAGCGCACGACCGGGCCGGCTCCGTCTTGGCCTGACCATTCAGCGGGGCGGGAGCGGGCGTCAGAAGATCTCGAAATCCTTGGAGTACAGGCAGGTGGATCCGTACCAGATTTCAATCCTGTAGCTGCCTGCGCTCCAGTTTCCCCGGACATTCTTTCCCCAGCCGTTCAGGATCCTTGTGTTCTCTCCCTTGAAAGTCCAGAACGAAGTCTTGTTGGTGAAGCCAGAAGGGGATTCCGAGACGTTGTAGGCCATCCTCCCCGAGGGAGTGAACAGCTTCATGTGCAGTTCGACTTCTTCGCTGCGGATCCCGTAGTAGGAGATCGAAGGTGAAAGGAACATGGTTTCGGAGCTGTAGATTGTGTTGCCGTGGGGAACCATTATATCCCTCTCATTGTTGGTGACTCCCATCTGCAGGTCGGTTATCAGTAGCGGAGGAAGTTTGGCGAGGGCTGACTCGAGGTTCTTCTCATTGTCCTGCATGTCGGACATCTTCGTCTTCGCTTCCTCAAGTTCATCCTTCAGGTCGTCGATAGTCTCCTGCTTGTCGTAGATCTGGTCATTCAAGGAGGAAATCCAGGCGTCCTTGTCCTTGATGATGCGGTTGTCGCGTATGATGACCGCGACCAGGGCCAGGCCGAACATCACTGCCAGGATAGTCGGGACGACACTCTTCCAGGAGGAGGGAACAACCACTTTGATCCTTTCCGGCACCGCTTCGCCGTTGCCTTCCGGTTTGCGGGAGTCCCGGGCAGGGATATTCCCTTGGGTCGCTTCCGTCGCCGGGGCCTGCCATGCCGGGGCAGGAATATTCTCTTGGGTCGCTTCCGTCGCCGGGGCCTGCCCTGCCGAGGCAGGAATATTCCCTTGGGGCGCTTCCGCCGCAGGGGCATGCTCCTCAGGGGCGGAGAGATGCGCTGCCGGGGAAGGGCTCCGCAATGGCTGTGCGGTGTTCCGGTCATCAGGAGCCGGTCCTTGCCCTGGATGATCCTGTCCGCCCCCGAGGGAGTCTTTCCCCTTGTTGCGGGAGCCCTTGGCTATTCCTATGATGATTGCCGCCAGTCCTCCGACGAGGAGGGCGACGCCAAGGATCATAGAAAGATTGGCACTGTCCTGCATCGCTGCTGCGCGGGCGGGATTGATGCTTCTTGCGGCTTCGATCTTTTCCTGGCCGGCCAGGGCTTTGAAAAACAACGGAGCCGACATTACCATAAGACCGGCTCCCAGTCCTTTCAGGAACCCTCCCTTTTTCTTTCCTTTGTCTGCCATAGGTGGTTTTTGGTTTATCAAAAGCTAAAAATATTGAAATAATTGCTAAATTGCAAGTATAACTGCAATTACCCATGAAAACACTGAAACTGCTGCCCCTGGCGTTCGCCCTCCTCGCGGCTTCGTGCTCGGAGGACGGGCGCAAAGACCGTCTCGTGATGCATTATGACCATCCGGCCGATTATTTCGAAGAGTCGCTGCCGCTGGGTAACGGCCGGCTGGGCGCTCTCGTCTACGGAGGAACCGGCCGGGAACGCATTTCCCTCAACGACATCACCCTCTGGACCGGGGAACCCGACAGGGGAGTCGGGCATCCTGACATAATGACCGGAATAGGCGACCATTCCCTTGAGACCCTTCCGGCGGTCAGGGAAGCTCTTGAAAATGAGGATTATGCACTTGCGGATAAACTCCAGCAGAAACTTCAGGGCCATTACAGCGAGTCCTACCAGCCGCTCGGCAACCTTTGGATCGAGCATCTCTCGGAGGGGGATGTCACAGGATACCGGCGCTCCCTGGACCTTTCGACTGCGACCGCGAATGTATCATATTCACGGGACGGGAAGGAATATGAGGCAACCTACTTCCTTTCGGCTCCCGATTCAGTCCTGGTCATCCGTCTCAAGTCCGAAGGAGGCCTTGACGAACGTCTCACCCTCGACTCGCAGCTTCCGCATGAAACAGTCGTGCGCGACGGGGCCCTGGTGATGGATGGCTACGCAGCCTGGCATGGCTACCCCGGCAACCATACCGGCCCTGACGGGAAATCGCTTCTCTACGATCCTTCGAGGGGAATCCGGTTCAGGACCATCCTGTCCGCAAGCGGAAAGGGAGGCTCGGTCACTGCAGAAGACGGGACCCTCCGCCTCGAGGGATGCACGGAGGCTGTCATCCTGCTCGTAAACTCCACGAGCTTCAATGGCTTCGACAAGGATCCGGCATCTGAGGGCAAGGATTTCAAGGCGCTGGCGGACGCCAACGCCTCCAGGGCGGCGGCGAAGGGATGGAAGGCCCTTTACAGGGATTTCCAGAAGGACTACCGCCGGCTCTTCGGCAGGGTGGACCTCTGGCTCGGAGATACCCCGGAAGAGATCCGCAGCCTCCCTACGGACGAGCAGCTGAAGCTGTATTCGGACGAGGGACAGGCCAATCCGGAGCTGGAGGCGCTGTATTACCAGTACGGGCGCTACCTGCTCATCGCGTCCTCCAGGACTCGCGGTGTCCCGGCCAACCTCCAGGGGCTCTGGAATGAATATGTGAACCCGCCATGGAGCAGCAACTACACAATCAACATCAACCTCGAGGAGAATTACTGGGCGGCCGAGCAGGCAGGTCTGGTCGAACTCCATGAGGTGCTCCTGGATTTCATCCACAACCTATCGAGCAACGGAGAGGCTGCCGCAAGGCGCTACTACGGAGCCCGGCGTGGATGGAATGCCGGCCACAACAGCGACATCTGGGCGATGGCATGCCCGGTCGGCATGGAAAGCGGGAACCCCTGCTGGGCGAACTGGACCATGGGAGGCGCCTGGCTCTCGACCCACCTGTGGGAGCATTGGCTCTTCTCCAGGGACAGGGCCCGCCTTGAAAAGGACTATCCCGTCTTGAAGGGGGCTGCGGAGTTCTGCCTGGACTGGCTTGTGGAAAAAGACGGAGAACTGGTCACGTCTCCCGGTACCTCTCCCGAGAACAGCTACCTGACCGGAGAAGGCTACTACGGAAAGACCCTCTATGGAGCGACTTCAGACCTTGCCATCATAAGGGAATGCGTCGGCGACGCCGTAGCCGCCGCCCGTGAACTTGGGAAAGACGAAGACTTCGTCAAGGAGGCCGAAGAAAAGCTCTCGCGCCTGCGTCCCTACCATGTAGGTGCCGCGGGCAACCTCCAGGAGTGGTACCATGACTGGGAGGACCCGGAACCTCAGCACAGGCACCAGTCCCATCTCATAGGGGTCTATCCAGGCCATCAGATCGAGAACGGCCCTCTTGCCGACGCGGCTCTCAAGACTTTGGAGATCAGGGGCTTCGAAACCACCGGCTGGAGCTGTGGCTGGAGGATCAACCTCTATGCGCGGCTCCGTGACGCCGAATCGGCCTACAAGATGTACAGGAGGCTTCTCCGCTATGTGAGCCCTGACGGTTACCGCGGCGAGGATGCCCGTCGTGGAGGCGGAACCTATCCCAACCTGATGGACGCCCATTCTCCTTTCCAGATAGACGGAAACTTCGGCGGATGCGCCGGAGTCATGGAAATGCTGCTGCAGTCTTCGGCCGACGGTACTGTCGACGCACTCCCGGCCTTGCCCGCCGCATGGAAAGACGGCAGGGTGAAAGGGCTCCGTACCAGAGGAGGGAAGACGGTTGACCTGACCTGGAAGGACGGTAAGGTCAAAGACTTGAAAATCCGTTGACGGCCTGCGTCACCGGCGGCAGGCCCTGATGAATGCCCAGAAAAGTTTCAGCCAGGATTCGTCACCGTCCGCGAGCATCTTTTCCGGGTGGAACTGAACTGCCCAGACCCTTCCGGACTCATAGCCCTCGACAAGTCCGTCCCCGGCGCGGGCGACCACGGTGATGCCGGGTGCAGTGTCCTTGACTCCCTGGTGATGGTAGGAGTTGACGAGCAGGGAATCGCTTCCCATCGCCATGGCGAGGAAGCTTCCTTCCGCCACTCCGACCTTGTGGAAGTTGCCGCCGCCATGCCTGCACGCTTCGCCGACCTGCGTGGGAAGGTCCTGGTAGAGGCTTCCTCCAAGGATCACGTTCATCAGCTGTTCGCCCCTGCATATTCCCAGGATCCTTTTCCCGGACTCCAGGGCGGCCCTGGCAAGCAGGCTGTCGCTGCGGTCCCGGGCTGAGTTGACCTCGACGGTCCCGTTCAGGATGTCTTCGCCGTACCAGGCGGGGTTGATGTCTTCCCCTCCGCTGAATATGATCCCGTCCATCCTCTTGACGACGGCATCCGCTTCTTCGCGTGTCCGGACCGTCGGAAGGACGACAGCGGCCCCGCCGGCCCTTACGACCGCCTCGGTGTAGTTCTTCGACAGGGTCACCGTGCCGGCTGCGGAGCGGCCGGAAGAAATGCCGATGAGGACTGTGCGTGGGGAGCATGCGGCAATGGCGAGGGCTGCGGTGGCCATGGCAAGTATCCTTTTCATGATGTTGGCTGTTGAGGTTACGGTTATCTGATGAGATTGAGGAACAGAGTGATGACTCCGGTGTTGATTATATCCACGAACATGGCTCCGATGATCGGGACGATCACGAAGGGCTTGACCGCGTAGCGGTATTTGAAGCAGACCGCCGACATGTTGGCCATGGCGTTCGGAGTGGCCCCCAGTCCGAAGCCGCAGAGTCCGCTGACAAGCACTGCGCTGTCATAGTCCTTCCCGAGCAGGGGGAAGGCGACGAATGCTGCGAAGAGCGCCATGAAGGCTACCTGGCTGGACAGTATCAGGCACAGGGGAAGGGCCAGCGATGAAAGCTCCCAGAGTTTGAGCGAGGCCATGGCCATTCCCAGGAAGAGTTGGAGGCACAGGTCTCCGGTAGAGATGATCTTCTTCGTGACCGGCTCACCCAGGAGCCCGGGCCGAAGGTCCATTAGATTCCGCATCAGGCAGGCTGCAAGCAGGGAACCGAAATATGTGGGGAATGCGATCCCGGTCAGTGCGAGCAGCTTGCTGACGCCCGAGCCGATGGCCATCGCGGCAAATAGGATGCAGGCTCCGGTCAGGTACTCGCGGAATGAATCCTCGGCCGATACTTTCCCCTTGGTCCTCGATTCGGGGGAGGCTTCACTTGCCTCGATCCCCCTGATCACATCGTCCGACGGTGACTTTTCGGCAAGGGAATGGCGCTTGATGAGGATGTCGGAGAGCGGACCGCCGAGGAGGGACCCGGCCACGAGTCCGAAGGTGGCCGCCGCCATCGTGACGGAGGAAGCACCTTTGAGCCCCATCTCCTCAAGCAGGGGAGAGAAGCCTCCTGCAGTTCCGTGGCCCCCGCACATCGGGACCGAACCTGCCGCCATCCCGAACAGGGGATCCATCCCCAGTCCTGCAGCGATTCCGACGGATATCAGGTTCTGGAAGGCGACCAGGACGGCTACCAGGAGGATCATGACCAGGAGCGGACGGCCGCCGCGCCGGAGTACCTTGAGGTCTGACTGGAAGCCCACGGAAGTGAAGAACAGCATCATGCAGATGTCCTTGACCGTAGGGTCGAAGTCGCATTCGATTCCCCAGACTGAGCATAGCAGAAGGGTCAGGAGGGATATGAGGAGCCCTCCCGACACAGGCGCTGGGATGCAGAACCTTTTCAGGAAGGGCACCTTCCTGGTCAGGTACATCCCCAGGAGCAGGGCCAGGACGCCGGCTCCTGCGCT
Source organism: uncultured Bacteroidales bacterium (assembly GCA_900320185.1). GTDB lineage: Bacteria > Bacteroidota > Bacteroidia > Bacteroidales > UBA932 > Cryptobacteroides. Next base: position 25,918 of record ONRD01000004.1, on the reverse strand, counting down.
CTGGTACATGTCCAGTGTCACTGCATGGTTCATCTTGGGTACCGTTTCTTTTGTCGACAGAGCAAAATTAGCAATTTCTTCTGTAGTTTATCCATCCGAAATTGCTACATTTGTATTTCTTGAAACAAGTTGTCAAACACTAGACTCGACATGACCATGAGATTGAAGCTTACGATCGCAGCCCTCCTTGTCGCTGCACTTCCTTGCATGGGACAGAAGCCGCATGACGAATATGCGCCCAAGCCCTCCCCGGTGCCATGCCAGGACACCACCAAAGTCCTCTGCATCGGCAATTCGTTCACATATTTCTTCGACTCCCCGCACAAGCTCCAGGAGATCGCAGCCTTCGAAGGGCACTGGCTGGACATACATGTTTCCACCAAGGGAGGCTACACTTTTGCCAACCACATAGTCTATGCTCCCACGGCTGAGGCCATCGGTGAGGGCGGTTATGACGTAGCCTTCCTCCAGGACCAGAGCCAGGCCGGAGCCCGCTTCAAGGCGTTGAGGAGTGAATATCCATACATCCGCAAGGATTTCGAGACCCTTTCGGACTGTGTCAGGACATGGTCGCGGGACTGCCGGATCATCCTCGAACGCACGTGGTCCTATCCGGCCATGGAGAACGGAGGCTTCCCCACGGAGGCCGAATTCGACGAGGCTCTCGCGAAGGGTACGCGCAAGGTCGCGAAACGTTCCGGTGCCGGAGTCTCCCCGATCGGGGATGCCTTCACCATCTGCCGCAAGATGTATCCCGAGATAAACCTTCTCCACACCGACGGTCACCATCAGTCCCCTAAAGGTACTTACCTCAAGGCCTGCGTGAACTATCTCATGCTGTTCGGGCAGAAGTTCGGGCCGTCTCCGTCAAACTGCGACATCGACCCTGACACTGCAGCCAAGCTCCGCAAGGTCGCCGAGCATGTCGTCCTCCATACCAAGATCGAAAACTGACACTTAATAATTTGACCAGATGAAAAAAACTGTTTTTGCGGTATCTGCCGCCCTGGCGTTCCTGTTCTGTGCCTGTGACAGGAATTCCGCCGATTATCTCGATGCCGTTCCCGGCAACTCGCAGGCCGTGCTGCGCATCAACCCCGCCGCCCTCCAGAAAAGCGGGGTCGACCTGTCCAGCGCGATCGACGAGCTCAACGCGGCCTGGAACGACGAGTACGACGCGGACATCCCCTACAAGGGCATCGACCTCCAGTCCGACATCTACGCCTTCCTCTCCACTGAAGGCCGCTCCAACCACTTCGTCGGGGTCACCTTCGCACTTTCCGACCCCAAGGCTTTCGCCTCATCCTGTTCTTCCGCCGGAAGGGTGAAACATGACGGGGACGTAGATTACATCGTGGATTTCGACGATGTGACCATAGCCTGGAGCGGGAAGGCCGGAATCATGCTTGCCGGCCTCGACGACCAGGGCTCAGGCCGCATGGCCGACCTTGCCGTGTCCCTCCTATCCGGAGGGCAGGTGCCCGGCGGACAGTTCGTGGCTACGCCCTCCTACGGCAGCCTCAAGTCCGTCAAGGGACCGGTCGCTGGAATCATCGATTATTCCCTGTACATGGACATCTTGGACGACAACGACGTTGATTTCGACGAAATCGTCGGTGAGATCGGAGAGTATGACAGGAAGCTTTCCAGGGCGCTCAAGGCCTGGGATTATTCCGACCTTGCCGTAGTCTTCGGAGTGGACTTCGACGGCGAGGTGATGGGCCTCGACGTCAAGGCTGTGTCGCCCAGGGGAACAAACGATGAGCTTATAGCCGAATCCCTGTCGATGCTCCCTGCAATCAAGTCTTCTTCGCTGGCGAAACTGTCTTCTTCCTCGCAGGCCGGCCTGCTTCTGGGCTTCTCCGGTCCTGCGATCCTTGACTGGTTGAAGAAGAACACGGATTCCTTCAGCGAACTGTCCGACGAATTCGATGAGGCCCTGGAGGAAATCGGACTCGACGGAAGCCTCAGCCTTGCCAAGCTCCTTGGCTCGATCGACGGTGTCGCCGCTCTCGGCTTCGACGGGGTGACGGGTGACGAGATCCCCAAGGTCACGCTCAGCCTCCCTGCCGGAAACATCTACGACGATGTGGTGGGCCTCTTGCAGGAGGCAGCCGGAGACGAACTGGTCCGCTCGGGCAATGGATGGTCATTCGAAATGGACGGCGCCGACGTTACTTTCCAGAAGGATGGCGGCGACATCGTCCTTTCCACCTTCAGCCAGGGAGGCTCGAAAGGCAGCCTGCCCCCTGCGGTTGCCAGCGCATGCGCAGGCAAGGCCATGGCAATGTTCGCCGATGTCGACGGGATCCTGTCGATAGTTTCGGAGCTGACCTACGATGACGATGATGTCAGGCAGGCCAGGAAATTCCTGCGGAAGTATTTCAAGGACACCAGGTACGTCGTTATTTCCGTCGGCCGGTAATGCAGCGGATCGAGCTTCATGGAGTTGTGCCGGACGTGTTCCGGGGAATGGACCTCCGGTCGGAGGTCTGGGGGACGGACCTTGCTTTCACGAAAGGGGAGGTCTGCCTCGTTGAGGCGGCCAGCGGCAGGGGGAAGACTTCCCTGTGCAGTTTCCTCTACGGCTGGCGGGACGATTACTCTGGAACGGTCCTCTTCGACGGAAGGGACATCCGTTCGTTCGGCGACTCATCCTGGACCCGCATCAGGCAGAGGTCCCTCAGCATGATTTTCCAGGAACTCCGCCTCTTCCCCCAGCTCACGGCCTACGAGAATGTACGGATCAAGAACGACCTTACCGGTTACAAGTCCCGGGAGTGGATCGTGGATTGCTTCGACAGGCTCGGAATAGCAGACAAGCTGGACACCAAGGTGAAGCTCATGTCCTTCGGCCAGCAGCAGAGGGTGGCTCTCGTGCGCGCCCTCTGCCAGCCGTTCGACTTCATTTTCTGCGACGAACCCGTCAGCCATCTCGACGACGGCAACGGAGCCCTCCTGGCGAGGCTTCTGATGGAAGAAGCCGCTTCAAACGGCGCCGGAGTGATCGTCACGTCCATCGGGAAGCACGCGGGTCTTGATTATGGAAGGAGGCTTTCGCTATGAACCTTCTCTGGAAACTGCTCGGAAAGCATGTAAGCGTCCCACAGTTCGCAGGATTCGTCCTTGCGGACCTCCTGGGGATGCTGATAGTCCTGTTCGGATGGCAGTTCTACAAGGACGTGAGCCCCGCGCTCGACGGCGGGGACAACCTCTTCGGCTCGGACTATGTGATCGTCAACAAAAAGGTCGGTCTCCTGTCCGGGAAGGGTGGTTTCTCCGAAAAGGAGTTGAAGACGATCCGGGAGCAGCCCTTCGCCAGGGAAGTCGGGGTTTTCTCCGCCGCCAGTTACGAGGTGTTCGGAGACATCAGCGTGGCCGGGGTCGAGCTTGCCTCCACCGAACTCTTTTTCGAAAGTGTCCCCGACGGTTTCGTGGATTTCGCGGACAAGGACAGGAAATGGACCTTCGATCCAGAGTCCGGCGTCGTGCCTATCATCATCCCGAAGGCCTACATCAACGTCTATAATTTCGGTTTCGCTCCAAGCAGGTCCCTTCCCAAGGTAAGCGGCAGCGTGTTCGGCCTAGTGAGTCTCAACCTCATCCTGAGGGGGAACGGCGCCAGGGTCCAGGTCACCGGAAAGGTGGTCGGGCTTTCAAGCCGGCTGAACACCATCCTGGTCCCGCAGTCTTTCATGGAATGGTCCAACGGACTGCTCGGGACCGGTTCGAAGTCGCCTTCCCGCGTGATAGTGAAAGTCGACAACGTCTCCGACTCCAACCTCTCCAAGTTCCTGGAGTCGCACAACTACGAGACGGAAGGGGATTCGGGCGGAGCCTCCAGGATGAGCGGCTTCCTTCGGATAGTCGCCGCCATCGTCGTCGGGATAGGCATAGTCATCTGCCTGCTCAGTTTCATGATGCTGGTGCTCAGCATCTATCTTCTCGTCGAAAAGAATTCCTCCACCATGGAGGACCTTGTGCTGGCCGGGTATTCGAGAGGCCGGATATCGAGGCCTTACATTATCCTTGCAGTCTCACTCAACGCCCTCTCCCTGGCAGCTTCGCTTGCCCTTGTCTCCTGGCTCCGGACAAAGTATGTCGCGGCCCTTGGGGACCTTCTTCCCGGCATAGGCTCTTCTTCCATGATGCCCGCGGTACTGCTCGGAGCTTGTCTTTTCGTCCTGGTGAGCCTTGCCGACATATTCCTCGTGGTCAGGAAGGTAAAGGGAGTGAGGAGCGAAAAATGACCTTATATGGCTAAGCATGCAACATACCTTTTCCTGGCAGCGCTTCTCGGAGCAGCCGCCTGTGGCTGCGGCGGAGGAAGGAAGACCGACGCTGTGAACATTGCCTTGAACAAGGCTGCCGTCGCGTCATCCAATTATGATTACAACCTTACCGCCCAGCTTGTCACCGACGGTGTGGTGGATTCCCTGGAACCTGCATGGTTGAAGGTATCTACCTCTGCCGGGGAACTGCCGAAGCGTGAAAAGGAGTGGACTGTGGACCATGGCCCTTATTCCCGCGCCACCCTCGAGGGTCCTTCCGATTTCCTTGAATATGAGTGGAGTGCCAGGACCTTCTCTGCCGGATGCGTCAGGATCGTCGGGACGGTTGCTTACAAGGAACCTGCAAAGGGGCCTTGGAGCGTGCGCTGCCTTGCCGGGAGTGATTCCCTTGAAACGGTAGGGGAACTGAAGGGCAGGGGGATGCCCGGTCGGCCCTACGGCAAGGTCATGGTCTCCGATCCAAACAAGGAGACTGGTGGGGCGGAGTGCCCGGTACGGCTGCTGGAACTTTCAATCCCACTGAAGGAAGCCTTGGATTTCAGCCGTTTCCGTGTTGAATTCCAGATGGACAGCGCCCTGTTCTGGGAGATAGCCTCGGTGGATTTCTCCCAAAAGGGTTATTTTCCGAAGTCCAGGGACACCGGACCGTATGCCGACAAGGATTCCCGCGGCTTCAACGTCCTGCCTTCGATGGATTTCTCCAGCGTCTGGATGAGTGCGGACGATTCCCCCCAGTGGATCACGGTCGACCTTGGTACCGTTAGCAAGTTCGTGTCGGTCAACGTCCACTGGATCCACAAGGCCGCGCTTTCATACATCGAGACGTCGGAAGATGGCTCGAAATGGAAAAAGGTCATGGTCGTCCCGCCATGTGATTCGCTCCTTTCGATAGCCCCTGTCAAGAAGGGGGAGGGGCGTTATGTAAGGCTCAACATGTCCGGGGCGGATTCCTCAGGTCATTTCGCCGTCAGCGAGATCGAGGTCATCGGACTCCAGGTCCCCGATGCGGGCGGCCTTGCCGGCAAGGTCAAGGATGTGGCCGTGCAGGCGGGCAGGTTCCTTCTGGACGGCGACCGGGAGGCTGCCGGTGATGCCATTACCGACGCCTTGAGCTTCTGGCAGGTGCAGCGTGCGTCCAAGGTCGAAGGCAGCGGGGAGGATATCTCCAGGCCCGGCTACAACTCCCTTTCCTGGCTTCCTGCCGTGGTACCGGGGACCGTCCTCGGGAGCTACGTTGCCGCCGGGGCGGTTCCGGACCCTGCCTTTTCCGACAACATGCAGCAGATTTCCGAATCCTTCTTCGGCGGCGAGTTCTGGTACAGGGGGATGATCCCTCTCCAGAAAGACACCCTCAGGCGAACCCTGCTGTGTTTCGACGGCATCAACTGGAAGGCGGAAGTCTTTCTCAACGGCACCAGGCTCGGCGACATCGCGGGAGCTTTCCGAAGCGCCCGGTTCGACGTGACCGATCTAGCGGTAAACGGGCAGAACTTCCTGGCAGTCAAGATCCTTCCTCCGGCCCATCCGGGAGCCGTGAAGGAAAAGGATTCCCAGAGCCCGGACTTCAACGGAGGAGAGCTGGGCGCAGACAATCCAACCTTCCATGCAACTGTAGGCTGGGACTGGATCCCGACGGTAAGGGGCCGCGACGTGGGAATATGGAATGATGTCCGTTTCATCCCATCCGAAGATGTCCTCGTCTCCAATCCGCTGGTCCAGAGCAAGGTGACCGATACTTTGGCTACCATCACCCCGTCGGTCGACCTTGAGAACCTGACCGGTTCGACGGTAAAGGGCACGATCCTCGGCACCGTGGACTCCATCTCTTTTTCGAAGGAAGTCATTCTCCGGCCGGGAGAAAAGAAGCAGGTGGTCTTCTCGCCAAGGGAATTCCCCGAGCTCCGGAACCGTGCTTTCGGCCTTTGGTGGCCCGCCGGTTACGGCGACCCGGTCCTTCATGACGCCACCTATTCATTCATCCCCGAGGGAAGGGAGGCGGGCGATTCCACCCTCCTTACCCTATCCTACAAGGCGGGGATACGCGAGTTCACATATTCAGGGGCCCGGACGGACCTGAAGATCTACATCAACGGGAGGCGTTTCTTCCCCAAGGGCGGCAACTGGGGCTTCAGCGAATTCCTCCTGCGTTACGGGGATGCCGAATATGACAGGGCGGTAGCGCTCCACCGCGAGATGAATCTCAACATGATCCGCAACTGGGTGGGGCAGACCGGTTCCGATGCCTTCTACCAGGCCTGCGACAAATACGGCATAGTGGTCTGGCAGGACTTCTGGCTTGCCAATCCGGCGGACGGCCCCGATCCCGACGACTTCGACATGTTCGAAGACAATGCCCGCGACTACGTGTCCCGCATCCGCTCCCATCCTTGCATAGGGCTTTACTGCGGCAGGAACGAGGGCAATCCTCCGGCACTTCTGGGTTCAAGGCTTTCAAGGGCCGTGGGAGAACTACATCCCGGAATCCTCTACATCCCGAATTCCGCGGAGGGAGGTGTCTCCGGTCACGGACCGTACCGTGCCGTGGATCCGGATTCATATTTCTCGATCCCGGCCGGTAAATTCCACACAGAGAGGGGAATGCCGGCAATGATGGAGTATCCCAGCCTTGTCCGTACTGTCGGGGAAGACCACCTCTGGCCCAATGACGATGTCTGGGGCCAGCACGACTTCACAATGACCGGAGCCCAGGGCGACGCTACCTTCATGCAGATGGTGCGGGACGGTTTCGGCGAGGAAGCGATGAAAGATGCCGAGTCGTTCTGCTCGGCGGCGCAGTTCATCAACCATGAAGGCTACCGGGCTATGTACGAGGCGAACAACGTTGCCCGCAAGGGCCTGTTGATCTGGATGTCCCACAGTGCGTGGCCAAGCCTTGCATGGCAGACTTACGACTATTTCTTCGACAGGACATGGGCCTTCGAAGGTGTGAAGAAGGCCTGCGAGCCGTTGCACGTCCAGTTCAATCCCGTCACGATGCAGGTCCAGGTAGTCAACTCTTCCTGCGGCCGGCAGGACAGCCTTTCGGTCAGGATCTCGGTGACGGACCTTGAGGACGAGGAGGTGTTCGCCGCAGCTGCCGAGGTCTCGCTCGGCGAGGACATGACCGTCGATGCGATAGATTGCAGCGGCGTCCCTGACGGACCGTGCACGATGACCCTTACCCTGGAGGGAAAGGATGGGAGCATCCTTTCCGAGAATGTCTATTTCCGCAACTTCAAGGACGGAAAGAATACCGGCGACTACCGCGAGCTGGCAGGGAAGATAAAGAAATTCCAAAACAAGAATAATGGCGACATACAACCCTAAATCATCTCACGCAGAAGAATTCATCTGCGACGAGGAAATTCGCGAGAGCCTGGATTATGCCTCCAGGAACAAAAGCAACCGGAGCCTCATCGAAGGCATCCTGAACAAGGCTGCTTCCCTGCACGGGCTCTCGCATAAAGAGGCTGCGGTCCTCCTGGACTGCGACATCCCGGAAATGAACCAGCGTCTTTTCTCGCTGGCCAGGGAAATCAAGGAGGCATTTTATGGTAACAGGATAGTGCTCTTCGCCCCCCTGTACCTTTCCAATTACTGCGTCAATGGCTGTGTCTACTGCCCTTACCATGGCAAGAACCGCACGATTCCGCGCCGGAAGCTCAGCCAGGAGGAGATCGCTGCCGAGGTCCGTGCCCTGGAGGACATGGGACACAAGAGGCTGGCCGTCGAGGCGGGGGAGGACCCGGTCCACAATCCGCTTGAATACATTCTCGAGTCCATAAAGACGATCTATTCCACCAAGAGCGGCAACGGCTCCATACGACGCGTGAACGTCAACATAGCAGCGACTACCGTGGAGAATTACAGGCGTCTTCACGGTGCCGGAATAGGTACCTACATCCTCTTCCAGGAAACCTACGACCGGAAGAACTACGAGGCCCTGCATCCCACCGGCCCGAAGAGCGACTACTGCTACCACACCGAGGCGATGGACCGTGCCCAGGAAGGAGGCTGCGACGACGTCGGCTGCGGCGTCCTCTACGGCCTGAACAACTACCGCTACGAACTGGTCGGCCAGCTGATGCACGCCGAGCACCTGGAGGCCCGTTTCGGGGTAGGTCCCCATACCATCAGCGTTCCTAGGCTGTGCCCGGCGGACGACATCGACCTCTCGGACTTCCCGAACGTCCTGCCCGATGACATATTCTGCAAGATCGTCGCGATCATCAGGATCGCCGCTCCCTACACCGGGATGATCATCTCCACCCGCGAGTCCAGGAAGGTCCGCGAGAAGGTCCTGGGACTCGGAATATCCCAGATTTCAGGCGGCTCGAGGACTTCCGTCGGCGGCTACACCACTCCGGAACGCCATGACGAGACCGCCCAGTTCGATGTCCATGACCTTCGTTCCCTGGACGAGGTCGTGGACTGGCTGATCGGGATGGACCATATTCCTTCATTCTGCACTGCATGCTACCGGGAGGGACGTACCGGCGACCGCTTCATGAGCCTCGTCAAGGCCGGGAAGATCCATCACTGCTGCACGCCGAACGCCCTTCTCACCCTTGAGGAATACCTTATGGATTATGCATCACCGCAGACGCGGTCGGCCGGGCAGGCTCTCATCCGCAAGGAGATGGAGAAGGTACCGGAGCCCGTGCGGACACGGGCCTTGTCCTACCTGGACAGGATAGCCGTCGGCGAAAGGGATTTCAGGTTCTAGGTCACTGCCCATGGATACTCCACAGTCCGAAAGGTTGCACATAGTTTTCGCCGGCTGTCGCAATGCCGGCAAGTCGTCCCTGGTCAATGCGATGGCAGGGCAGCAGGTGTCCATAGTCTCGGATGTCCCCGGTACTACCACCGACCCGGTGGCCAAGGCTGTAGAGATTCCGGGGCTCGGCCCGTGCATCCTCACCGACACCGCCGGCCTGGACGATTCCGGAGTCCTCGGACAGTCACGGCTTGAGAAGGCTCGCGACAGGATCGCAGGGGCCGATATCGTGGTCCTGGTCTGCAGCAGCTCACCGGAGGCCCTCCCTCTCGAACAAGCCCTGGCGAAGGACCTTGAGCGGTCTGGAAAACCTTTCGTGGCCGTGCTCGGGAAGTCGGACTTGCTGGAGGATCCTGCTTCCAGGGCCGGTGAGGTGGCAGCGAGCCTCGGGACCTCGCCTCTGCCGGTAAGCGCCGTCACCGGAGACGGTATCCGGCAGCTGTTTTCCGCATTGCTTGAGAAAGTGCCCAAGGACTTCGGCGCCCGGAGCCTGCTGGGCGGCCTGGCGGGCAGGGGAGACCTGGTGGTGCTGGTCATGCCACAGGACTATTGTCCCGGAAGCCGGACCTGGTGATCGTCGATTCTTCGGTCTTCGCTGCGGTCGCCCCCATGGTCCCGTCAGGGACGCGTCTGACTTCGTTCTCCGTGCTGATGGCGGCCTACAAGGGCGACATTAATTACTTCGTAAAGAGTGCTTCCGCCATCGGAAGGCTCGTCCCGGGGGACAGTGTCCTGATTGCCGAATCATGCTCCCATGTCCCCCTGGGTGAGGACATCGGGCGGGTAAAGATTCCGAACCTGCTCCGCAAGTACCTTGGTGAGAGGTATCCGGATCGTCCCCGGGACAGCATCCTTTCTTTCGATATCGTGTCCGGCAGGGACTTTCCGGCGGACCTGGGGCCATATGCCCTGGTCATCCACTGCGGCGGCTGCGTCTTCTCTAGAAGGCATTTGCTTGCCAGGGTTGAATCCGCCAGGGAACAGGGTGTCCCGATGACTTCCTCAAGGGGATCCTCCCGAAGGTTGCCATACCTGAAGATGTTGCGAATTGATTTTTTTTTGTTACTTTTGGGAGTAACATTCCATCAAACGTAAATGAAGCATCTCAATCTGCTCCTTGCGGCGGCTTTCCTGTCAGTCAGTACCATTCTTCCCGCCCAGGGCTACCTTAAGGGGAAAATCCTTTACTTCGATAACGGAATCTCGATAACCGAAAGAGGTGGTTCCTCTTTCGATTTTTCCTTGCTCGGGGGACTGGACACCAAATCATCCGTGTCGCTCCTCTCTGTAGAGCGGGCCTTGGAGAAGGCCGCCGAAGACCCCGAGATCGCGATGGTCTTCTTCCGTCCTGACAAGATGTCCGCATCCCTGAGCACCTGTGAGGAAATACGTGAATCCCTCGCAAGGTTCAGGCAGAAGGGCAAGCCCGTGGTCTGCTACGGAGTCTCATTCAGCAACGCATCCTACTATCTCGGGTCCGTTGCCGACAGGGTGTTCATGCATCCCGGCTCGAGCGGCACCCTGAACGGCCTTTCTTCGAACCTTTTGTATTACAAGGACCTGCTTGATACCCTCGGGGTCGAGGTCCAGCTAATCCGTCACGGGAGCTACAAGTCCGCTGGAGAACCGTACATCCGGAGCGAGATCAGCCCGGAGAACAGGGAACAGTACGAGGTGCTCCTTTCGTCGATCTGGAATCCGGTCGTGGGTTCGATAGCGGCCAGCCGGGGTCTGGAGGAGGAGAACGTGCGCCAGATCGTGGACGGGCTGGAACTGAATGGCTCCCAGGACTGGCTAGACCATGGGCTTGTCGATGGTCTCAAGTACAGGGACGAGATGCAGGCTTACCTGTCGCATCTTTTCGGTGAGTCGGAGCTGTCAGTCGTCAAGAAGGTATCCATGTCGGATTACGTGAAGAAGCTGAAGGATAACGGTTCGGACAAGGTTGCCGTAATCTATGCCGAAGGCGAAATCGTAAGGTCCGGCAGCGGTATCGCAGGAGAGAAGTTCTCCAGCGAGATCGCCCGTGTCAGGGCCGACTCTTCGGTCAAGGCTGTCGTCCTGAGGGTCAACTCTCCCGGAGGGGAGGTCGTCGCCGCCGACATGATCCGCAGGGAGATAGAGCTCCTCAGGAAACATAAACCTGTCATCGCCAGCTACGGGGACTATGCAGCTTCAGGCGGCTACCTGATCTCCGCAGGTGCCGACAGGATATTCGTGGACAATTCGACCCTCACCGGTTCGATCGGCGTGTTCGGCCAGTCGATTGTCTACGGTGGTGCCCTGAAGAAGCTGCTTCACATCAATGCATATTCTGTCGGGACCAATGCCCACAGCGACCTTGGAAGCGGCTTCCGCCCCATGGACGAGAAGGAAGTCGAGTGGTACCAGAAGTCCATCGACAACATCTACGACACTTTTGTCGGGGTCGTCGGAGAGGGACGCGGAATGAGCCGTGAGTCCGTGGATTCCATTGCCCAGGGACGTGTCTGGGCGGGGAAGGACGCTCTCGGGATCGGACTCGCGGATGAAACCGGCATCTTGATGGATGCCGTCCGTTATGCAGCCTCCAAGGCCGGAATCACCAAGTACAGGATTGTCGCCTACCCGGCGAAGAAGAGTTTCCTCGAGGATCTGAGGTCAAGGAAAACCTCCGACAAGTCAGATCCGATCGTGAGGGTCCGCGAGGTGCTTCCCCCGGGTTTCACCATGGTGGCCCGTCTTCCGTACATCAGGATTGAAGGAACTGGAACACGCAAACAATAAAAACCTACGATACAATGAGAAGAACTATTACCATCGTTGCGGCGCTTGTGATGTCGCTGAATTTCGTCTTTGCCCAGAACCAAGGTTCCGACCTGCTCTCGGACATCGAGAACCTCCCTTCAAGGAGGTCGAAGGAAGTTCCAGCCTACGGGGTCTTCAAGAAAGCCGATTTCGAAGCTGTCGGAGCGTTGAACCTCGGTTTCCACTCCCTCAAGTCCGATGCATTCACTACCAGCGGCCTTCGTTCCGGCCAGATCGACTTTGCACTTTTCAACGCCTACCTGCGTCCGGTATCCTGGTTCAGCCTCAATGTCGGCGCTGACATAGCATGGGACTACTACAGGTCAAAGGACAGGAGGTTCGACCTGGACAATGCCAACAACATCGTCGCCCGTGACATGACTGCCGATGAGACTAAATCCAAGGACAGGGTTTCCCGCATCACCACCACGTCTTTCCTGTTCCCTGCAACGCTCAGGATCTATGCCGGCAAGTGGGAGTTCCTGGCCGGGGCTGAAGCCATCCTCAACCTCAATGCGTCTGTCCATACCAGTCTCCTGGACGGCAACACGCGGACGATCACCCACACCAAGGGAGCCAACGTGAACCGTTGGGGCTATGATTTCATCGGGGCCCTCTCCTACGACGGGCTTGGAATCTTCGTCAAGTATATGCCGGAAACGGTCCGTCAGTTCCCTGAACCCGGACCGTCTCTCGAACGTTGGACCTTCGGCCTGAGGTTAGGCTTCTGATCCTAAGTATCATACTCACCTAAGATCAATCCTCGACTTCCTCGAGGATTTTTCTTATGTTCTTGGGCTCCATGCGCCCGTAGACTTTCTCGCCTATCATCATCACGGGGGCCAGTCCGCATGCGCCAACGCAGCGCAGGCAGTCCAGCGAGAATTTCCCGTCAGGAGTGGTTTCCCCGACCTCGATGCCAAGCACCCTCTTGATTTCCTCGAGGATCTGTTCGGAACCTCGCACGTAGCATGCCGTACCGAGGCATACGGAAATCGGATGGCGCCCCTTCGGGGTCATCGTGAAGAATGAGTAGAAGGTCACGACGCCGTAGACCTGTGCCGGGGGAATCCCCAGCTTGCGGGCTATGACCCTCTGCATTGATTCGGGGAGATAGCCGTGCAGTCCCTGGCATTCGTGGAGAATGTTGATCAGTTCGCCTGGCTTGTTACCGTGCTTTTCGCAAATGTCTTCGACCTGCTTGACAACTTCGCAGGCAAGTTTGATTTCTGCCATATCCAATAATGTTTACCAGGTTATTTGATTGACTTGTCGGTGTAGTGGGTGTGGAGAAGTTCTTCCGCTTTCTCGCTGAGCGGGGCTCCGAGATACTCCGCGTAGAGTTTCTGTATGTCCTTGTTCTCGTGGCTCTTGCGGACAGGCTTGTTGGCATCCTCCCTGTAGAGGGCTTGTTGGCGGGCCTGAAGCACTTCGATCCGTCCGTGGTGGTAAGGCTGTCCGCCGCCGCCGATGCAGCCGCCCGGGCATGCCATCACTTCGACCACATGGTAGTCGAGCTTGCCGGCACGGAGGAGGTCCATCAGCTTGCGTGCGTTGCCGAGTGTGTGCGCGATGGCCACCTTGAGCGGGAATCCGTCGATGTCGATGACAGCCTCCCTTATCCCTTCAAGGCCGCGCACCTCGTTGAAGTCGACTTTGGGAAGCGTCTTGCCCGTGAACACTTCGTATACTGTACGGAGGGCGGCTTCGAGAACTCCGCCGGTCGTACCGAAGATCACGCTGGCTCCAGTTGATTCACCCATCGGGTTGTCGAAATCGCTGTCCGGAAGGTTGGCGAATCCGATGTTGGCCCTCTTGATTATCCTGGCAAGCTCCCTGGTGGAGATGGAGTAGTCCACGTCCGGTTTGCCTTCATGCTTGAGTTCGGGCCTTTCGCACTCGTACTTCTTGGCAAGGCAAGGCATTATCGAGACGACTACGATTTTCTCGCGCGGGATGCCCATCTTCTCAGCCCAGTAGCTCTTGGCGATTGCCCCGAACATCTGCTGGGGCGACCTTGAGGTGGAAGGGTAGTCGAGGAGGTCGGGATACTCATGCTCATAGAAGTTGACCCATGCAGGGCAGCAGGAGGTCATGATGGGGAGCTTGACCGTCGTGTCGCCGGCAAGATGTCTCTTCAGGCGGTCTATGATCTCCGCACCTTCCTCCATTATTGTCATGTCGGCTCCGAAGTCGGTGTCGAACACATAGTCGAATCCCAGTTCGCGGAGTGCGGTGGCGAGTTTCCCGGTAACCAGTGTTCCGGGAGCCATGCCGAACTCTTCCCCGAGGGCTGCCCTTACCGCAGGGGCGGGCTGGGCGATGACCACCTTGTCAGGATCGCAGAGGTCGTCCATGAGGCGGTCGGTGTAGTCGCGCTCGGTCAAGGCACCGGTAGGACAGGCTGCCACACACTGTCCGCAGTAGGTGCAGTTGGTGTCCTTCACCATCTTGTCGAAGGTCGGAGCGATGGTGGTGTTGAATCCGCGGCGGACTGCGCCGAGGGCTCCGACTGTCTGGACATTGTTGCACACGCTTTCGCAGCGACGGCAGAATATGCACTTGTCCATGTTCCTGGTGATGGAAGGGGTGAGTTCCTTCTTCCGCTGCGAGAGTTCCCCGCCCTTGAAGGGCATCTCTGTGATGTTCAGGCGGGTGATGAGGGCCTGAAGCTCGCATTCCCCGCATTTGGGGCAGGTGAGGCAGTCATTGGGATGGTCGGACAGGATCAGCTCGGCGATTGTCTTGCGGGCCCTGATGACCCGCATGGAGTTGGTGCGTACGACCATGTCCGGAGTGCACCTGGTGGCGCATGCCGGAGCGAGGTTGCGGCGTCCCTGGATCTCCACCACGCAGAGGCGGCAGGAAGCGGGACGGTTCTGCATGCAGGTACCCTTGAGGTCCAGGTGGCAGAGGGTGGGGATGGATATTCCGATTGATTCCGCGGCTTCCAGGACCATCGTCCCTTTGGGAACGGAAACACTGTGGTTGTCTATCGTGAGGTTGATATTTTCCATGGCAAGCGTCATTTAGATTACTGAAATGGCTCCGAAGTGGCAGCGGCTCATGCACATTCCGCAGCGTATGCACTGGTAGGGATTGATGACATGAGGTTTGCGGACGTCTCCCATGATGGCGGAGGCGGGGCAGTCCTTTGCGCAGATGCCGCAACCCCGGCAGAGTTCGGGATTGATCGTGTAGGTCAGGAGGGCCTTGCACTTCTTCGCACGGCACTTGTGCTTCTTCACGTGCTCTTCATATTCATCATAGAAGTTGTTCATCGTGGAGAGGACAGGGTTGGGGGACGTCTGGCCAAGGCCGCAGAGAGCGGTGTCCTTGATGACGGAGGCCAGGTTCTTGAGCTGCTCAAGGTCCTTCATCTCGCCCTTGCCTTCGGTGATCCTGGTAAGGATCTCGAGCATCCGCTTGTTGCCGATGCGGCACGGGGTGCACTTGCCGCAGGATTCGCCGACGATGAACTCAAGGTAGAACTTGGCGATGGAGACCATGCAGTCGTCTTCATCCATCACGATCATTCCGCCGGATCCCATCATGGAGCCTGCTGCAGTGAGGCTTTCGTAGTCGATGGGTATGTCAAGGTGCTTTTCGGTGAGGCATCCGCCGGAAGGTCCGCCGGTCTGGACGGCCTTGAACTTCTTCCCGTTCTTGACACCGCCTCCGATGTCGTAGATGATCTCACGCAGCG
The DNA here is from genome assembly GCA_900320185.1 of uncultured Bacteroidales bacterium. Lineage (GTDB taxonomy): Bacteria > Bacteroidota > Bacteroidia > Bacteroidales > UBA932 > Cryptobacteroides. Next base: position 10,356 of record ONRD01000004.1, on the reverse strand, counting down.
TGGTCCCCATCGGGACTTCGATAAGGCCCACGTTGTTGATCTTGCCTGCAAGGGCGAACACCTTGGTTCCCTTGGAGTTGGCCGTACCTATCGAGGCGAACCACTCCGGCCCCCTGGTCAGGATAACGGGGACATTGGCCAGGGTCTCTACGTTGTTGACGTTGGTAGGTTTCCCCATGTAGCCTGATTCGGCGGGGAACGGCGGCTTGAGGGTAGGCTCGCCGCGCTTTCCTTCCATGGAATGGATCAGGGCGGTCTCCTCTCCGCAGACGAACGCGCCTGCACCGTAACGGATCTCGATGTCGAAGTCGAATCCGGACCCGAGTATGTCTTTCCCTATGAAACCATATTCGCGGGCCTGCTTGATGGCGATCTGGAGCCTGCTGACCGCGAGGGGATATTCAGCCCTGATGTAGATCAGTCCGTTGTGGGCTCCGGTGCAGTAGCCGCAGATGATCATGGCCTCGATGATCGAGTTTGGGTCTCCCTCCATGATGGAACGGTCCATGAACGCACCCGGATCGCCTTCGTCGGCATTGCAGACCACGTACTTGTCATCCGCCTGGTAGGCGCGACAGAATTCCCATTTCTTGCCCGTGGGGAAGCCGGCGCCGCCACGGCCGCGGAGGCCGGAGGCCTTGACCATCTCGATGACCTGCTCGGGGGTCTTGTTGAAAAGGACGTCGGCGAGTGCGGCGTAACCGTCCCTGGCTATGTATTCCTCGATGTTCTCCGGATCGATGAACCCGCAGTTCCGCAGGGCTATGCGCACCTGCTTGCCGTAGAAGTTCATGTGCTTGGAGTCGGAGATGTGTTTCCCGGTCTCGGGCTCGACATACAGGAGACGGTCCACTCTCTGTCCCTTGACGATGTGCTCGGAGACTATCTCCTCCGCATCCGAGGGACTCACCTGGGTGTAGAAAGTGTTGTCTGGGATGATTTTGACGATCGGACCCTTTTCGCAGAAACCGAAACAGCCGGTGGTTATGACCTCCACCTTGTCCGAGAGGCCGTGCTGGGCCAGGGATGCCTTCAGGTTCTCTACGATCAGGGCGCTTTCGGAGGCTTTGCAACCGGTACCGCCGCAGCAGAGGATCTGCATGTGGTCGGTTCCTTTCTCGATGCCGCAGCTTTCTTCAGAGACAAGGGTGTTGCTCTTCTCCCTGAGTTCGAGATTGCTCTCCGCCCTTTTCTTGATGCCCGCGAGGTCATCAACGGATAGTGTTCTCATAAGAATTATTTGACAGTGTTTAGTGGTGTAGTTATTTGTAGCTATTCCGAGGAACGAAAATAGTCATTTTTTTTCTAAAGGCAAGCAATATGTACTCTTTTAATGCCGATAATGTGCAAAAAATTGCTTGTCCGCTTCCTTTTCTTGTCCAATAACATGGAAAATCCTTTGGATTTGTCATGGAAATAGCTATTTTCGCGTACAATTTGCAACTGAACAACTAGTTTCATCATGGAAATCAAGAATGCAATGGCCGGAACCCTGGAATCGGGGGACATCATGGTCCGGATCGCTCCCGGGGACGGCCTGCAGGTTGACCTGCAAAGTTCTGTCTCCGCACGTTTCGGAAGGCAGATCAAGTCAGTGATCACCGAGACCCTACGGGGGCTCGGCATAGAGAACGCCTACGTCCAGGCTACCGACAAGGGAGCCTTGGACTGCACAATCAGGGCACGTGTAACTGCGGCGGCTGTCCGCGCAACCGGTAAGGACGTATGGAAAGACTGAGAAGGACTATGATGTTCGTCCCGGGCAACAATCCCGGGATGATGGCCGACGCCCATATCTACGGTCCGGACTCCATCATGCTGGACCTTGAGGATTCCGTCACCATGGCCGAGAAGGATGCAGCCAGGCTGCTTGTTTACAACGCGTTGAAGTCCATAGACTACGGCGGCACCGAGATGGTCGTGAGGATCAACCCCCTCAGCACCCCTTACGGGAAGAAAGACGTCGAGGCTGTCGTCAAGGCGGGAGTGGATGTGATCCGCATGCCCAAGACGGAGACCGCCGACGAGGTCCGCGAACTCGAGGCCGAGATCGTCAAGGTGGAGACCGAGCTGGGCTGTGTGGGGCGTACCCGGATCATGGCCGCCATCGAAAGCGCCCTGGGCATAGTGAATGCCTTCGAGATCGCCTCCGCTTCCACCCGCATGATGGGAATCGCCCTCGGAGCCGAGGACTACACCGCCAACCTTAAGACCCCCAGGACCCCCGAAGGGTCCGAGCTCCTTCTCGCCCGCGAGACCATAGTCGTCGCGGCCAGGGCGGCCGGGATCGCCTGCTTCGACACGGTGTACTCCAACCTCGACGACATGGAGACTTTCCGCAAGGAAGTGGAGCTTATAAAGAACCTCGGATTCGACGGCAAGTCGATCATCAACCCTCGCCAGATAGAGGTCGTGAACGAAGTCTTCGCACCCAAGCAGAAGGACATCGACAAGGCATTGAGGATCATCGCCGCCATCAAGGAGGCACGTGCCAAGGGATCCGGCGTCATCGCAGTCAACGGCAAGATGGTGGACCGTCCCGTCGTGCTCAGGGCCGAGCGTGTCGTCGCACTGGCAATCGCATCAGGAATATTGAATGAGGAGGAACTGTCATGAGAAATTCAAAAGTAGTCACCCTGGATGAAGCCATCCGCCGTTCAGGCCTGAAAGATGGCATGACCATATCGTTCCACCACCATTTCCGCGGCGGGGACAAAGTTGTCAACATGGTAGTCGCCCGCCTTGCCGAGATGGGGTTCAAGAACCTTCACCTTGCAGCCTCAAGCCTTTCGGATGTCCATTCCCCGCTCATCGAATACATCAGGCAGGGAGTCATAACCAAGATATCGACCTCCGGGCTCCGCGGCGAGCTTGCGAATGAGATTTCCCATGGCCTCATGAAGGAGCCGGTGGTGTTCCGCTCCCATGGCGGACGCGGCAGCGCCATAGCCTCCGGAGTCCTCCACATCGATGTGGCGTTCCTCGGAGCCTCTTCCTGCGACGAGCTCGGAAATGCCTCAGGCTGCCCTCGTTCCGAAAATGCCAAGTCGATCTGCGGGTCCCTCGGCTATGCCCTTCCCGACGCCATGTACGCGGACCATGTGGTCATCCTTACCGATGACCTTGTCGCATACCCCAACGTCCCCAAGTCGATTTCCGCCTGCAATGTCGAATCCGTAGTGGTCGTGGACTCGGTGGGAGACAGTTCGAAGATCTCCTCCGGGGCTATCCGCGACTCCAAGAACCCTCGTGACATACTGCTTGCGAAACAGGCTGCGAAGGTCGTCATCAACTCCGGTTACTTCAAGGATGGCTTCAGCATCCAGACCGGTACCGGCGGAGCTTCCCTGGCGGTAGTCAAGTACATACGCGAGAGCATGCTGGAGAAAGGCATCAAGGCTTCATTCGCCCTTGGCGGCATCACCGCCCACATGGTGAAGCTCCACGAGGAAGGCCTGATCGGCCGCCTGGTCGACGTCCAGTCCTTCGACAAGGTTGCCGCCGAGTCGATCGCCACCGACCAGACCCACCAGGAAGTCTCTTCAATCGAATATGCCAGCGCCGACCATGCAGGTTCGGCGGTGCACGCCCTCGACATGGTGATCCTTTCCGCCCTTGAAGTCGACGTGGACTTCAACGTCAACGTCCTTGTCGGCTCCGACGGAATCATCCGCGGTGCGGTAGGAGGCCATCCCGACACTGCCGAGGACAGCGCCCTTTCCATCATAGTGTGCCCGCTGCTCCGCGGCCGCATCCCCTGCATCGTCCCCAAGGTCACGACGCTGATCACTCCCGGGAAGGGTGTGGACGTAGTCGTTACCGAATATGGCATCGCGGTCAATCCGCGCCGTCCCGAAATCGCCGAGCGCCTTTCTGCCGCGGGCCTGAAGCTGGTCGACATCAAGGATCTCGCCGCAAAGGCTGTCGCCATGATAGGCGAGCCTGATCCCATCCCGTTCGGAGACAAGGTGGTCGGACTCGTCGTCGACCGTCACGGCGAACTCCTGGATGAGATCCACAACGTACTGGACTAAGGCAATTTGGATTACTCCGGAGCGGCCATGGTCACCCTGGAACAGTTGCTGCGCAGCCGTGACCGGCGTGCGGCGCGACAGTCGGAGTGGGTCCGTGAGAACCCGGACGGGGTTCTCGTGTGCCTGACGGTGATACTTCCGGGAGCGGTCAAGAGAGACGGCCGCTCCCTGAAGGTCGCCCGTGCGGCGGTGAAGGCAGTCAGGGAAAGGCTCTTCCCGGTAAAGGAGGAATGCCTTGACCTTGAAACGGGCTTCGAAGGCTATTTCATCGTTCCCGGGGAACTTCTGGACGTAAAGCGCGCTTGCTGCGCGATCGAAGACAACCATCCTTTCGGACGTCTCATGGACCTTGATGTCCTTGAAGAGTCCGGAGGGATGGTTTCTCCCGTAAGCCGCGACCGCGTCGGAATGGAGCCGCGCAGGTGTCTGGTCTGCGGCAGGCCTGCCCGCGAGTGCATGCGTTCCCGTAAGCATTCGGGGGAGGAATTGTTGCGAAAAATAGATGAATTGCTGGGAGATTCTAACAAATCGTAACATTATCTTTGGAAATCCATATTAAATCCGTACATTCGCGACGTTTAATATTATAGAGGTGTACCGGGCTCCGAGCCCGGGATGATGGAAAATTACGGCAGCATCGACATCCAGGAAATACCCCTTGGCGTTCCTGTATTCCGGCGGAGAGTCACAGACTTCCTCGGAAAGAACGGTCTTCAGCTCGAAGACCTCGACCTCTATCTCGCCGTACTCGATCCGGATGGCGTGATACTGGCAGGCGCCGGCCTCTCCGGAGACATAGTCAAATGCGTCGCTGTCTCGCAGGACAGACGCGGCGACGGCCTTGCCGCCCCCCTGCTGTCAAGGCTTCTTTCCATAGCCTCCGCGAAAGGGATCGATGACCTGAAGGTCTTTACCAAACCCGGCAACCGTTCCGTTTTCGAAAGCCTGGGCTTCCATGTGATAGCATCCGCCCCCAAAGCCATCCTGATGGAGAACGGCAGGGGACTGGAGTCTTACCTTGCCAGCCTTTCGGGACTCAGGCTCCCTGGCACCGCCGGAGCCGCTGTCGTCAATGCCGATCCTTTCACCCTGGGACACAGGTATCTTCTCGAGAAGGCCGCCGCACAGGTGGACAATCTCTATGTCATCCCCGTTGCGGAGGATGCCTCGCGTTTCCCTGCCTCCGAGAGGGCGGAAATGATCCGCTCGGGTTCCGCAGGGATTGCCCGCGTCGTCCCGGGCGGCGCCTATCAGATTTCGGCGGCGACTTTCCCGTCATATTTCCTCAAGGACCTCACCGATGTGTCCGAGTCGCAGATGAGACTCGACCTGGACATTTTCGCAAGACACATAGCTCCCACGCTCGGAGTTTCCGTGCGTTTCGTGGGCTCCGAACCGCAGGACCCCCTAACGGCCCGTTACAACGCCCTCATGCATGAGCTGCTGCCCCAGCATGGGATAAAGGTGGTCGAGATTCCCCGCCTTGCCGACGCCCACGGGCCGGTCTCGGCTTCACGTGTCCGCAAGGCTCTGGATGCGGGGACCTTCCCGGGCGGATTGGTACCTCCCTCGACCTGGAAATACATTGTCGCGGACCTGGTGTCCCGTGCCATGACGATGGAACTCGACGCCCCGCTCAAGCCAGGCCTCGTCGACAGGGAGCAGAGCGGTTCGCACCATGACATGGACCATGGCATGATGGCTTCCAGCATCAAGGTCATACGCAGCTCCTTCATCAGGCACTTCGACCTGGAACCCGTCCCTCTGGGCAAGGCCGTCGAGGCTGACGTGCTTGCCGCAACAGGAGGCGTGAACACCTACCGTGGCGCGATATTCAGCCAGCTCATCGTTTCCAAGGCCTTCCTGACCCTTCTCGCGGATGGCGCCGGGGATGTCCGGAGCGAGCTGCCGGCCGCCATAGCATCCATTGCTGCGGAGGTGCCGGCTTCCGGTTCCACCCATGGAGGTGCAGCTGTCCGTGACCACGGAGTAAAGGGGGCGCTCGCAATGGCGCGTGACGGGTACAGTGAATTGTTTTCTTCCTGGCTCCCGTTCTGGCGCAGCGTGCGCGGAAATGAATATTCCCTTAACAAGACCCTCCTCCTGATAATGTCCACCCTTGACGATACCTGCATAATCCACAGGGCGGGGATGGAGCGTGCCGCCCAGGTGAAGCGGCAGGCCTCTTCGCTGCTGGCCGGCTTTTCCGAGGAAGGAATCCGTGGCATGTGCGCTGATTTCGTGCGCGAGGGGCTGTCTCCCGGAGGGGCGGCTGACATGCTGGCCCTGACCCTGCTGGTGGATTCGCTCCTGCCGGAGCCCGGGCGGACTGAACAGACAACGACATGATTTGATAACGAATATCTAAAGACTAAAACGACAGACAATTATGGTAGAACCTATTTCTCACGGTGTGTACCTCCTCGATGGAAAGACCATCGTCACCGATCCGGCAGGACTTCCTTCCCCGGACGAGGCACGTGAAAACACCATCGCCTACGGAATCCTCCGTTCGCATGACGCCGACGGCGGCAAGGGTGGCAAGATGCGCATCCGTTTCGATGCTATGGCATCCCACGACATCACCTACGTCGGGATCATCCAGACGGCCCGCGCCAGCGGACTGGAGAAATTCCCCATCCCTTATGCGATGACCAACTGCCACAACTCCCTTTGCGCGGTTGGCGGAACCATCAATGAGGACGACCATGTGTTCGGCCTTTCAGCTGCCAAGAAGTACGGCGGCATCTACGTCCCAGCGAACCAGGCGGTCATCCACCAGTATGTCCGCGAGGAACTCGCAGCCTGCGGCAGCATGGTCCTCGGGTCCGATTCCCACACACGCTACGGCTCCCTCGGCTGCATGGGTGTCGGCGAAGGCGGCGGCGAACTCGTGAAGCAGTTGCTCCACAACACCTGGGACATCAATGCTCCGGAAGTGGTCCTCGTGTGGCTTGAAGGCAAGCCAAAGCACGGCGTCGGACCTCATGACGTGGCCATATCCCTCGTAAAGGCAGTCTTCGAGAGCGGCTTCGTGAAGAACAAGGTCCTCGAATTCGCAGGGCCAGGAGTCAAGGAACTCCCTGTTGATTTCCGTAACGGAATCGACGTGATGACCACTGAGACCACCTGCCTCAGCTCCATCTGGATCACCGACGAGACCGTCAGGAAGCACTACGAGACCCATCGCCGTCCCGAGGCCTTCAAGGAACTCCGTCCCGGAAAGGTGGCGTGGTACGACGCCATGATCCGCATCGACCTCTCCACTCAGGAGAGCATGATCGCCCTTCCTTTCCATCCTTCCAACGCATTCACCATCCATGAGCTCCAGGCTGACCCCGAAGGCATCCTCAAGGCTGTCGAGGAAGACGCCCGCAAGCGTTTCGGGGACAAGGTCCAGGTCGACCTCCTCTCCAAGATAAAGGACGGCAAGGTCGTGGCCGACCAGGCCCTGATCGCAGGCTGCTCCGGAGGTACCTACGACAACCTCTCCGCCGCGGCTTCCATCATGAAGGGCAAGACCATCGGTAACGACTACTTCACGATGAGCGCATATCCGCAGTCGACCCCTGTCTATCTCGCGACTACCCGCAACCACATCGCCGAGGAACTCCTCGAGGCCGGCGTGGTGATCAAGCCCGCTTTCTGCGGACCTTGCTTCGGTGCCGGCGACGTGCCTGCGAACAACGGATTCTCGATCCGCCACACCACCCGCAACTTCCCCAACAGGGAGGGCTCCAAGCCCGGCCAGGGCCAGCTGTCCCTCGTCTCGCTGATGGATGCAAGGTCCATAGCGGCCACTGCCGCCAATGGCGGAGTGCTCACCGCGGCGACCGACATCGACTACGAAGACACCCACAAGCCATACGAGTTCGACGACCGCATCTACAAGAGCCGTATCTACTACGGTTTCGGGAAGGCCGACCTGAGCGTCGAGCTCCGCTACGGCCCCAACATCAAGGACTGGCCGAAGATGTATCCCATGGAGGAGAACATGCTTCTCGAACTGGCCGCCGTCATCCACGACCCCGTCACCACGACCGACGAGCTGATCCCTTCCGGAGAAACTTCCAGCTATCGTTCCAACCCGCTGAAGCTCAGTGAGTTCGCGCTTTCACGCCGTTGCCCGGATTATGTGGGCCTGTCCAAAAACATCCAGGATCAGGACCTCGAGCGCCGCGCCGGCCAGGTGAGCATCCACGTCGCCAAGGCCCTCGAGGCCGTGGGCGCTTCCGCCGAGAACACTTCCTTCGGCTCCTGCGTCTTCGCCAACAAGCCCGGTGACGGCTCCGCCCGCGAGCAGGCAGCATCCTGCCAGAAGGTCCTCGGAGGCGACGCCAACATCTGCTACGAATATGCGACCAAGCGCTACCGCTCCAACTGCATCAACTGGGGTATCGTCCCGTTCACGATTGCGCCGGAGACCGAGTTCAACTACGAGGTCGGCGACTGCGTCTTCGTGCCCGGCATCCGCCAGGCCATCCTGGACGGCAAGGAGGAGATCGACGCAAAGGTGATCACCAAGGACGGCGTGAAGCCCATCCACCTCTATTTCAAGAACCTCACCGCCGACGAGCGCCAGATCCTCGCTGACGGCTGCCTTATGAATTACTACAAAAACCGCAAATAGAAAGTCTTTATGGAAAAGATCAGAATGACCACCCCGATCGTCGAAATGGACGGCGACGAGATGACCAGGATCCTCTGGAAGATGATCAAGAACGAACTCATCCTTCCCTTCGTGGATCTGAAGACAATGTATTTCGATCTCGGCCTTCCAAACCGCGACAAGACGGAGGACAAGGTCACCGTCGATGCAGCCCTGGCTATCAAGGAGCTCGGTGTAGGCGTTAAGTGCGCTACCATCACTCCCAACGCACAGCGCATGACCGAGTATAACCTCCACCAGATGTGGAAGAGCCCCAACGGGACCATCCGTTCGACCCTCGACGGAACGGTCTTCCGCACTCCGATCACCATCCCTTCCATCCATCCTGCTGTCAAGTTCTGGAAGAAGCCCATCACCATCGCCCGTCACGCCTACGGCGACGTTTACAAGAGCGTTGACATCGTGACAGACGAGCCCGGTGTCGCCAAGCTCGTATTCGAGGGCGAGTCCGGCAAGAGGGAAGAGGTGGTCGTCCAGCAGATGAAGGGCCCCGGCGTCCTCCAGGGAATGCACAACACCGACAAGTCGATCCGCAGCTTCGCCCACGCGTGCTTCCAGTACGCCCTGAGCCTCAAGCAGGACATCTGGTTCGCTACCAAGGACACGATCGCCAAGAAGTACGACGGCCGCTTCAAGGCCATCTTCGAGGAAGTGTTCCAGGAGTACAAGGCTCGCTTCGAAGAAGCCGGCATCACTTACTTCTACACCCTCATCGATGACGCCGTAGCCCGCGTGATGCGCTCCGAGGGAGGCTTCATCTGGGCCTGCAAGAACTACGACGGCGACGTGATGTCCGATATGGTCTCCACCGCCTTCGGTTCGCTGGCGATGATGACTTCCGTCCTCGTCAGCCCTGACGGGAAGTACGAATATGAGGCTGCGCACGGCACCGTCACCCGCCACTATTACAAGTATCTCCAGGGAGAGGAAACCTCAACCAACCCCATCGCGACGATCTTCGCCTGGAGCGGAGCTTTCCGCAAGAGGGGCCAGATGGACGGCCTGCCCGAGCTCGTGAACTATGCCGACCAGCTCGAAGGCGCCTGCTTCGACGCCCTCAACGACGGCTGCGCCACGAAGGACCTCGTGAACCTGATGGAAGGCATCACTCCCACGATGCTCACCTCGGCACAGTTCCTCGCAGCGATCCGCGAGCGTCTCGAGAAGCGCCTTTCATAGCCCGCTTCCCTGACTTGCAAGACAAGGATGGCCTCACTGTCCACAGGGCAGGAGGCCATCCTTCGTTTTGGCGTTTATGGATTTGTTCTCGGTAAAAAACAATGTTACCTTATCTTATTAATTATGTGCAACAGCCTTGAAAATCGAGTTTTTTATGTAAGTTTGCGATAATCGATACAGCAATTTAATTCCGCTTTGATTATGAATTATCGTCAACTTAAAAAGGCCGTCAAGGACTATTTTAAATCGTTGCATCTCAATAAACGAGGTGCTATTATTGAACGAGGAGGTATCTGTATTCTAAGTCTAAATTATTTTTTCAAAATATTTCATTGCTTGGACTGTGATGGTTTTATCATTCAAGAATTGTATGATGGGAGCTGGAGAATATATTATAGCGAACCAGGAAGAGAGTATGAAAAAACTTTATTTTTGAGTAATAACGAGAGCGAGGCTTGCGAAGAATTTCTGCGT
>ONRD01000008.1 GCA_900320185.1 uncultured Bacteroidales bacterium | reverse complement strand
TTACTGGCGGGAAAATATACAAAACTTTGGCGAATCTTGGTCTCATTGCAATTGTTATCATAATAGTCATCTAGAACAACACCCCAATCTCCCCAAGGATATATTTTACCATCAACATAATGATCATATCCCATAGATTCAGTGCTCTCAACTAGAACAATGTTCCCTTCATCGTCAACTTTGTAATGTGATTCTCCCGTCGGATCGACATAGTTGACCGGGTCCCCGCCTGGACATCAGACCGGCTGCCGTAGGCAGAGTAGTCCGCCGCCTGCAGGACATCCCAGGAGGCTATCTCTAAACAAGATTGTTGACAAAAACAATGGAGATCAAGGGATGAATTCATTTTCGGCTTCATTGTCGATTCTCTTATAGAGTTTCTTATAATGATCAACCATAGTCTTATGTACAATACTCTTTTCAAAGACCGGCTTCAGATGGATTCTATAAGTATAATATTGCGAAGTTTCCCCGACAGCACATATATTGCCTTCAACAATTTCATATCCTTTAAGTGGTTCAACAACAAAAGCTTCCATAAAGCACTTTGGCTGATATAGGAATTGATAGAATTCAACTTTTCCCTCTGTCTTCTGATAAGCAATAAAGTCTTCGATTGTCAGCGGTAGAGAGTAATTATCACGATACATTTCGAGGGGGATGGATTCAATTAAAAAACAGTAGCTATCATAATAATCCTCATGGATAGGATAAAATTGATTCATGTTAGTAATAATACTGTTAATGTTCAAGGTATCTATTATATCCAACACAATACTGTTATTGTTCGAGGTATCTATTATATCCATTACATTGGACGGAGCAACGTAGTAGGTGTCGTCCACCTTGAAAACAATAGGATCGTTTATGTTGCATGCCTTGAAATAAACGACAGAAGGCGAAATACTATCACAATCGTCGATCCACATTTTGCTCTCTTTAGGACTGCAAGAGCAATCAAGCATAATTACTGCGGCAAGGAGGATTCTAATTGTTCCCACCGCCATTGAGGAATGAGAGGATAATTGCATATAATTGGTTCATTATTCTGTTAGATTCTTCGGGGCTCTCTTCCAGGCCGCCGTAGGCGGAGTAGTCCGCCGCCATCAGGACATCCCGTTGTGCCGCCGGTGCTCTGGAATCCAGATTCGTGACAAGGTCTTTCATAGTACGGGGGCGGCCAAAGGCCGCATGGCAATGATTGCTTACATATTCATAAATCCTTGATCCAAGGACCGTTTGCTCCAAAGTTAAAACATTTTAACTTTAAATGCAAGCATAATGGGGAATCAGCCCCAATGATATTATCAGCCCTTTGGGCCCGTGGGGTTGGCGTCCTTTCGAGTGCCGGTGGTTTCTGACGCGTCCGAACGTTGCTCGTCGTACCGGCGGTCCCATTCGCGGTAGTATTCCATCCTCGGGTCTTCGAACAAGGACATCTGCTCCGTCTTTTCATGGGTGAGCTTTGAAACCCCGATCCCGACCTGGCGGATGGGTGTCGCGCCGTCCCAGACTTCGGAGAGCATCCTGCGGGCCTCGCCGAGGATGACAGCCGTCACGTCAGTGGGCTGATGGGTGCGGCACTGCTTCTGGGCTACCGTGAAATCCTTGTACTTGATGAACATCGAGACAGTGGAGGCCCTGAAGCCGTCTTTCCGGATGCGGTGGGCGACTATGCACGCAACTTTGAAAAGTGCCTTGTCAATGTCCTTCGGATCGGACAGGTCTTCCGGAAAGGTCCTTTCCGCACTGCAGCTCTTGGCTTCCGGGACTTCGGTTTCTACGGGTGAATCGTCCCTGCCGTTGGCGTTCTCGTGGAGCTGCCAGGCGAATTTACGCCCGACCAGTCCTGTGAGCGAGTCCATCCCGAGGTGGGCAAGTTCCCCAATGGTCTTGATCCCGCTTGAAACCAGCCTCTCTTCTGTCTTCTTGCCGACCCAAAGCAGGTCCCTTACCCCCAGCGGCCACATCTTCAGGGGGACCTCGTCCAGCCAGAGAGTGTGGACCTTGTCTGGCTTCTCGAAGTCCGAGGCCATCTTTGCGAGCAGCTTGTTGGACCCGATGCCTACGTTGACGGTGAAGCCCAGACGGCTGTGGATCTCATCCTTAAGGCGCGTCGCAACGGCGACGGGATCCTCCCCGGCGCAACGGAAGGACATGTCCAGGAAGCATTCGTCGATGCTGAACTGCTGCAGGACCGGGGAGTAACTCCGGCAGATCCCGATGAACCCCTCGGAGCAGCGCCTGTACCACTCCCAGTCGCCCCTGACGATGACCAGTGACGGACATTTGCGCAGGGCCATCGAGACGGGTTCGGCCGTCTTTATGCCGAGTTTCTTTGCAGGGATCGACGCCGCGGTGATTATGCTCCTCCTGTCGGATGGGTCTCCGGAGACGACCGAAGGAACCTCGCGGATGTCGGGAAGACCTTCCTGTACCCGTTTGACAGCGGTCCAGGAGAGGAAGGCGGAATTGACGTCGATATGGAATATGATGCGCCGCAGCACAGGCCCGATGGATATTTCAGATGAGTGTCAGGGTGTGTCCGGAGGCGGGGATGAATTTTTCCAGGAGATCCCTGGTGCGGATCTTCAGGAAGCATGTCGGGGTCCCGTCGGTGCAGGAGAACCATTCTTCCCCTGCCAGGTCCTTGTCCATCACCAGATGTACCGGTGCCGATTCCGGGAGTATGGCGCTCAGGATTGTCGTAGCGCCTACATCCACCCCGGTGAGGGCTTTCAGTCTTTCCGGAGATGCGAATGACACCCTCGGGATGCCGAGGGCGCCGCAGAACTCCCTCGTGATAAAAGGCTTGTCGTCGTAAGTGGCGTAGAGGTAGAACTCCGTCTGCTGCCGGTTGCAGACGAACACTGTCTTGACTATCCGGATGCCGGCCTCCCTGTCGATAAGGCGGCAGTCCTCCATTGTGAGGCCGGGATCGGTGTCGACCCGTTCAAATGGAATCTCCAGGGATGCGAAAGCCTCGTAGACTTTCTCCTGGAGCCGGGTGCTGAACTCCGGAGGCGGAGCCGTCATCATTCCGCTAACCTTGAATGCCATATGTCCTACTTGTTTTTCGAATCGATGCAGATGGTCACCGGCCCGTCGTTCACCAGGGAGACCTTCATGTCCGCCCCGAATTCTCCAGTCCCGACCGGTTTGCCCATAGCCTCTGAAAGTTTGTCACAGAACAGCCTGTACAGCGGGATCGCCTTCCCATGCCCTGCGGCATTGATGTAGGAAGGCCTGTTTCCCTTCCTGGTGGATGCCATAAGGGTGAACTGGCTGACGACTATGGCATCACCGCCGGAGTCCCTGACGCTGAGGTTCATCACACCTTCCCCATCGTCGAATATCCTCAGTGCGACGGTTTTATTGACCAGATAGTCCACGTCTTCCACGCAGTCGTCGTGACCGACTCCGAGGAGTATCAGGAGTCCGGGACCGATCGAGGACCGGACTTCTCCGCCGATGGCCACTGAGGCTGACGACACTCTTTGGACTACAACCCTCATCGCTCCAGGAGTTCGTAGTCCAGGAGCCTTTGCTCGAGGTTGGCCGTCTTTACCTTTATCCTGACGCGGTCTCCAAGGCGGAACACCTTCCCGGTGCGCTTCCCTTTGATAAGGTAGTGCTCTTCGTCGAACTCGTAGAAATCGGACCTTACATCGCGCAGGGCGACCATGCCTTCTATCATGGTCGGATGTATCTCCACGTACATTCCCCAGTCCGTGAGGCCGGAGACAGTACCCTCGAACTCCTGCCCGACCTTGTCCTGCATGAACTCGATCAGCTTGTACTTGATGGAGTCGCGTTCGGCATTGGCCGCTATCTGCTCCCTTTCCGAGGCATGCTGGCACTGCTCTTCGTAGAAGTCCCGGTTCTGGCTCTCGCGGTTGTCAAGGTACATTGCAAGGAGCCTGTGGACCATCATGTCGGGATAGCGCCTGATAGGGGAGGTGAAGTGGGTGTAGTACTTGAAGGCCAGTCCGTAGTGGCCGATGTTCTCGGTGGTGTAGACGGCCTTTGCCATCGAACGCAGGGCGATCATCTGGAAGGCGTCGTATTCGGGCTTCCCCTTGGCTTCTCCGAGGAGGGCGTTCAGGGACTTGGAAACGTCCCTTCCGTTTCCGGCAGGGCCCATCTTGTAACCGAAATTGCCTGCGAATTCGGAAAGGCCTGCGAGTTTTTCGGAGTTGGGTTCCCCATGGACCCTGTAGACGAAAGTCTTGGCATTCTTGTCGGTGCGGCCGTCCATCCTTCCGCTCGTGGCCACATATTCGGCGACGGAACGGTTGGCCAGGAGCATGAATTCCTCGATGAGCCAGTTCGACTCCTTGGTGACCTTCTCATAGACATTGACGGGGCGGCCTTTTTCATCGACCTCCACCTTCATCTCGGGACGGTCGAAACTTATGGCGCCGGCGGAGAAGCGTTTCCTGCGCAGGATCTGCGCAAGGCCATGCAGTTCAAGGACGGCCTCCCTTATCTCGGCCGGAACCTGTCCCTGGGTGGCGTCTTCACCGGGATTCTCTATGATCCTCTGGGCGCCTTCGTAGTCGAAACGGTAGTCGGAATTGATAACGGTCCTTCCGAACCATCTTCCCTTCACTATGGCTTCGGGGGTGATTTCGAACACTGCCGAGAAAGTCAGCTTGTCCTCATGGGGGCGGAGTGAGCAGAGGTTGTTGGAAAGCTTTTCGGGAAGCATGGGTACGGTCCTGTCCACGAGATAGACGCTTGTCCCTCGCGACTGGGCTTCCTTGTCCAGGACCGATCCCGGCTTCACGTACCAGGTCACGTCTGCGATGTGGACACCGACCTCGAAGTTGCCTCCCGGCAGTTTCCGGAAGGAAAGGGCGTCGTCGAAGTCCTTCGCGTCGGAGGGGTCGATGGTGAAGGTAAGGGTGTCCCTGAAGTCCTTGCGACCCTTCAGGTCGTTTCCGGTTATCTCGGAGTCGATTGCGGCCGCGGCGTTCTCCACTTCGGGGTCGAACCTGTAGGGGAGCCCGTATTCGGAAAGGATGGCGTGCATCTCCGTCTCGTTCTCCCCGGGCATTCCGAGCACGTCGACGATGTGGCCGTGCGGGGCCGGGGCCTTGCGCTCCCAGCCATCGATGACGGCGGCGACTTTCATCCCCTTCCTTGCCCCTTCAGGGACCTCGGCCATGTCCAGTTCGATGTCGTAGGGCATATTCCTGGACTGCATGAGCACCCATGCCTGCCTGCCTACCGTGTGGAGGATGCCGACGAACGGGGTCGTGCTGCGCTGGAGGATCTCAACGATCTCACCTTCGCGGCTGCGCGACCCGCGGGAAGGGACCCTTTCACGGCCCTTGGCACCTCTTTTCCCTTGCTGTTCGTCCTTTTCCTTGGTGACCACGCACCTGACAGTGTCGCCGTTCAGGGCGCCCCTTGTCTTGGAGGCCTTCACGAAGACGTCGCTGTCCGGTTCGTCCTTCACGACTACGAAGACGAAGCCGTCCCTCGTCATCTGGACGGTGCCGGTAACCTCGGTGAATGCCTTGCGTCCTGACTGCCTTGACCCGAAACGCTTTTCACGGCCGCTCTTTCCAGAGGCCTGCCTGTTGTCTTTCTTTCCCTTGATGCGCTTGCTGCTTTTCTGCATATCTTGTCTTACGGTTTATTCATGGATGAAAGTCCAAAGTTAGCAAAAACCACGCAAAGCGGGAACCGAAAAAGGCGGGGATTGAGTATATTTGCAAAAATGGCCATCAAAAGCAGCACTCTTCAGCTATGTCAGACATAAAGAAAGACCCAAGGATTGTCCTGACCCTCGACGCCGGCGGGACCAATTTCGTGTTCGGCACGATGAAAGGCGGAGAATATTACGGCGAGACTCTCTCCCTTCCGTCCAATGCGGATGACCTTGACCTCTGCCTCCGGACTATGGTCCAGGGGTTCAGCACTCTCATCGGCGGCCTGGACGGGGAGGAGCCTGTCGCGATCAGTTTCGCCTTCCCCGGGCCGGCCGACTATCCAGCCGGAATCATCGGCGGCTTCCTGCCCAATTTCCCTTCGTTCAGGGACGGAGTGGCCCTCGGGCCGTATCTCCAGGACAAGTTCTCCCTTCCCGTGTTCATCAACAACGACGGCGACCTTTTCGCCTATGGGGAAGCCTTGGGCGGTGCCTTGCCTGAGGTCAACTCAAGGCTGGAGGCCGAGGGCAGCGCCAAACGCTACCACAACCTCATAGGCTACACTTTCGGGACGGGTTTCGGCATCGGGACAGTCCTTGGCGGAGTGCTTAACCGCGGTGACAATTCGTGCGTGGAGACATTCTGCCTCAAGCATCCGGACATGCCGGACGTCATCGTCGAGGACGGGGTGGCGGTCCGCGCCATAAAGAGGGTCTACGGAGAGGAATCAGGCAACCCTACCCACGGCCTGGAGCCCCGGCAGATAGCGGCGATAGCTCGAGGGGAGGCTCCCGGCGACCGTCGTGCGGCAGTCAAGGCCTTCGACAAGATGGGAGAGGTCGCAGGCGACGCCATAGCCACCGCCGTGACCTTGCTGGACGGCCTTGTAGTCATAGGCGGAGGGATAATGAACAGTGCAGAGTACCTGATGCCGGGCATACTCCGTACGATGCGCGGCAAGATGCGGCAGCTCACGGGAGAGACCCTGGACAGGGTCCAGATGAAGGTTTACAACCTCGATGATCCCGAGGAGTTCCACCTGTTCGCAAAGGGCGACGCAAGGAAGATCAAGGTCTACGGAAGCGACCGCGAGGTGGTCTACGACCCGCAGAAGAGGATAGGAGTGATGCGCTCCACCCTGGGTGCCAGCAAGGCGATATCCCTGGGCGCTTACGCTTTCGCCCTCGGCGAACTCGACAAGTAACAGCGACGCTATGTCCGTGAATATGTATCCTCTCAAATTCAAGCCCTATCTCCGCACGATGGTCTGGGGAGGGGAGAAGATCGCTCCTTACAAGGGAATCTACACGACCAGGAACCGGATCGGGGAAAGTTGGGAACTCAGTTCCGTCGAAGGACATGTCTCGGAAGTGGCCAATGGCCCTTTTGCAGGGAAGTCCCTCACCGAGGTCATGCAGAGATGGAAGTCAGGGCTCGTCGGCCGGAAGGCGTGGAAGGAGACCGGTACCGAATTCCCGCTCCTTGTCAAGTTCATCGACGCCAGGTCTGACCTTTCCATCCAGGTCCATCCCGGCGACGAACTGGCTGCCAGGACCAATCCCGGCCAGAGGGGGAAGACGGAGATGTGGTACGTCGTCGGTGCGGACAAGGGAGCCCGGCTCCTGAGCGGACTCACCCAGGAAATCACCCCTGAGGAATATGAGGAAAGGGTCCGCGACAATTCCATCACGGAAGTCCTGGCCAGGTACGACGTCAGGAAGGGCGACGTGTTCTTCCTTCCGGCGGGCAGGATCCATGCCATCGGGGCGGGAGCCTTCGTCGCGGAGATCCAGCAGACATCCGACATAACCTACCGGATCTACGATTACGGCCGGCTCGGACTGGACGGGAAGCCGCGCCAGCTTCACGTCGAACAGGCGAAGGAAGCTATTGATTATAGGGTGTTTCCTGATTACAGGACTACCTATCCCCACTTGAAGGACAAGGAAGTTCCACTTGTCAGCTGCCGCTACTTTGACACTTCCCTCTTCGACCTTGGGCACCGCGTTGAAAAGGACCTGTCAGGCCTAGACTCCTTTGTCGTCGTCATTTGCGTGGAAGGAGGAGGCTCCCTGGTGGATTCCGAATCCGACGGCCTTGAGTATTACCTTCCCCTCCGCCAGGGCGAGACCGTCCTGGTTCCGGCTTCGTCGAGGAGACTCACTCTTATCCCGGACGGGTCGATGACCTGCCTGGCTTCATCCCTGCCGTAGGTCTCAGGCACGGGATGCCATCAGGCAGACCTGTCATGACAGCCGGAAAGGCTGTCCCGGGGGACGTCCCGCGGATCAGAAGTTTATCAGGGGCTTCGTGAGGGCCTCTTTCAGCTGGTCGTCGTAGCGCAGGCGCACCTTGATGCCGGCTTCCTGGAAGTGGTAGCGGACCACGATCTCCTCTTCGATGAAGGGCACTATTTCGTCCTTCTTGAGGTTGAGGAAGGTGACCTTGTCCATCTCCAGGGCCTTCTGCATGGCGTCGAGCTGGTCCTTCAGGCTTTCGGACAGTCCGTCCCTGTCAAGTTCCTTCTTCATCTGGTCGAAAAGGGTCTTCGCCGAGGACCGGTAGTCGAAATCCTTCTTTGAGGCGAATTCCACGAAATCCTTCCAGTCCTCGTCGCCGAGGGTGAAGTCTTCCGGTACATCCTGGTGATTGCGGACGAATTCGAGTGCATAGTCCTGGACGATGCCTGCATAGACGACCGAATAAGTCAGCCTGCTGTACTCCCGGCTCTTGACAATGACGTCCGGGGTTATGCCGCCGCCGTCGCGGACGGTCCTTCCATGGGCGGTCTTGAACTCATGGGTCAGGGAGTCCGGGATGAACCCCACGCTCCCGTCTTCGTTGCGGTTGGCATAGTCGATGGCCTGGACGCAGCGTCCGGAAGGTGTGTAGTACTTGGCTGTGGTGACCTTCAGCTGGCCGTTATAGGGAAGCGGCCTTATGCTTTGGACCAATCCTTTGCCGAAAGTCCTGGTGCCCATGACCGTAGCCCTGTCGAGGTCCTGGAGGGCACCGGTCACGATCTCGGTCGATGAGGCCGATCCGGAATTGACAAGGATGATGATGGGGATTTCCGTGTCCAGAGGTTCCGTGGTAGTCCTGTACACTGTCTCGGACCCTTCCGCCCTGCCTTTGGCAGACACCACGAGGGAGCCTTTCGGTACGAAGAAGGAGACGATGTTGACTGCTTCGCTGAGCAGTCCGCCTCCGTTGCCCCTGAGGTCGAGGACAAGCTTCTTCATACCCTGGGCCTTCAGTTTCAGGAAGGCTGCGCGTACATCCGCCGAGACATTCTCGGTGAACCCGCTCTGGTAGATGTAGCCGGTGGTCGCGTCGAGCATCCCTGCATATTCAACGTCGGGAAGCTTGATCCTTTCGCGTACGACATCCACCTCGACAACCTCCCCGGAGTAGACCTTCCTGATCTTGAACTTCACCGTGGTCCCGGGTTTCCCCCTCATCTTGTCGGAGCACTCCTGGCTGGTCAGCCCGTGCGTGGTCTGCCCGTCGATCTCAAGGATTTCGTCACCGCAGCGGATGCCGTATTTCTCGGCGGGGGAGTTCTTGTAGGGTTCGTTGATGATCACGTTGCCTTCCTTGTCGGGCTTGTAGATGACGGCTCCGATTCCTCCGTAGGTCTTCCCAATCATCATCTGGAGGTCTTCGTTCTCCTCTTCGGGGATGTACACGGTGTAGGGGTCGAGGCTGCCGAGCATCGCGTCGATCCCGGCCCTGCTGATGCGGTCCAGGGGGAGGGAGTCCACGTAAGAACGGTTGAGTTCCTTGACTATCGAATTCTGGATTTCAGTCCATTTCCCAAGTTTGAAGCCCGTTGACTGGGCAAACGTGGCAGCGCTGACCGCCAATGCCAGCGAAACTGCCAGAAGCTTTCTCGATTCCATGCGACAAAGGTAAGAATTTTATATCTTTGTGATACATTCAATGAATATGCCTGAAATCATTTTCGCTACCGGAAACAGGGGGAAGCTCCGCGAAGCTTCCGAAATCCTTGGAGAGGGATTCGTGCTCTCGACCCCTGCAGACGCCGGCATCACCGAAGATATCCCCGAAACCGGGGAAACACTTGACGAAAACTCCTTGCAGAAAGCGATGTACATCTACGAAAGGACCGGACGCGACTGCTTTGCGGACGACACCGGCCTGGAAGTGGACGCCCTCGGGGGGGCGCCCGGGGTGTACACGGCCAGGTACGCCGGCCCTTCCAAGGACTTCGGCCGCAACATGGACAAGGTGCTCTCGGAGCTTTCGGCCCTTGAGAAGGCTGCCCCGGAGGGGGTCGCCGTGAGCAGGAGGGCGCGTTTCCGCAGCGTGGTAACGCTCATACTCGGCGGGCGGGCGCACCGGTTCGAGGGAGTGATGGAGGGGACGATCGCGAGGAGCAAGTCCGGCAACGGCGGCTTCGGCTACGATCCCATATTCATCCCGGACGAGTATCCGGGCCTGACGGCGGCGGACATCACGGAAGACCAGAAGAACGAGATTTCGCACAGGGGCAAGGCCCTCAGGGCGATGGCGGCATTCCTCAATGAGATCGAAGTCTGAACTGATAGTACTCAACCACACCAAGTTCGGTGAGAATTCCATAGTCCTGCACACGCTGAGCGGGGAATATGGAAGGCGCGGTTTCCTGGTGCGGGCGGGCCGCGGTGCGGGCATGGCGCTGTTCCTCCCGCTCAACATCCTTGAGGCCGAGGTGACGGAGAACCCCAAGTCGGAACTCTGGCACGCGAGGAACTTTTCCGGCATCACGCCTCTGGAGGGCATCCGTTCCGACATGCGGAAGAACACCATGACCCTGTTCATGAGCGAGGTGATCTACCGGGTTGTGAAGGACAGGACCGGAGACGAAGCCCTCTTCGAGTGGCTCAAGGGAGAGATCCTCACCCTGGATGCCCTGGAGTCGGACTTCCTCAATTTCCACCTGCTCTTCCTCCTGGACCTGTGCACGGCCCTTGGCTTCGCTCCCGAGACCGAGTACCTTGCTCCGTTCGCCGGGGAGCACCTCGGCCAGTTAGGCTCCCTGCTCTCACTTCCCTTCGAGGAAGCCCTCCTGCTTCCGATGAGCGGTGCGGACCGCAACGAAATCGCCGGAAGCATCCTCCGCTACATAGAACACCACACCGAGTCGGCGGTGAACGTCCGTTCACTTGCCGTCCTGAGAGAGATATATGCCTGAGACCGGAAAAAGAAATACCATCCTGCGCCTCGCGGCCTTCCTTACGGTCGCCCTGTCGCTTCTGTGCCAGGGGGGCCGTGCCCAGGAGAGGCAGCTCCCCAAAGTGGAGATGCGTGGGGTCTGGGTCGCCACGGCCTACGGCATCGACTGGCCTAAAGGCGCCCTGGACCCGGAATCCCAGAAGGAGGAATATTCACGCCTGCTGGACCTCTTCAAGGACTGCGGCATCAACACCGTGTTCTTCCAGGTCCGTTCCAAGGCGGACGCTTTCTACGAGTCGGAGTTCGAGCCATGGAGCAAGGTCCTGACAGGCACCCAGGGCAAGGACCCGGGCTACGACGTACTGGAGTTCCTGGTGGCCGAGACGCACAGGAAGGGGATGCAGTTCCACGCCTGGATCAATCCTTACAGGATCGACACGAGGGTTTCCTCGAAGTACCGTTTCCAGCCTCTCGACAGGAGGATTCCAGAGCGCCTGGTCAAGGACTACAACAGGATAAGGATCTACAATCCCGCCCTGCCGGAGGCCCGGGACAGGATAGCCGCGATAGTGCGCGAGATTGTCTCCCGGTACGATGTGGACGGGATACACATGGACGACTATTTCTACCCCTATCTCGAGCGTGGCGAGAAGATGGACGACGACAGGGAGTTCCGGCAATATGGGAATCCCGGGGAGGACATCGCGGGATTCCGGCGCCGCTGCGTGACCGAGGCCGTGGCAAAGATACGGGAAGCCATCAAGCAGACCCGTCCGGAGGTGGTTTTCTCCGTCAGTCCCCAGGGCAACTGGCGGAACAACTACAACGACCTCTATGCGGACGTGGCCCTGTGGGCCCGCGAAGGACTGGTGGACGTCCTGATCCCCCAGCTGTATTTCGCCGAGGGCGATTTCAAGTCATGCCTGGACTGGTTCATCGAGAATGCCGGCCAGGCGCACCTGCTGGCCGGCTACGCCGCGTACCGGTTCGACAGGAACTCTACCATCGCCGCGTTCCGCGATTCCGGGATGCTGGCCCGTGAATATGCCCATGCCGCCTCTACCGGGAAGGTGGAAGGCGCGGTGTTCTACAATGCCAGCGCCCTTGTCTCCAACAAGGAGGGAATCAGGGACGTGGTGCGCGGGCTTCTCGAGGAGGAGGCGTTCGCCCCGTATTTCTGCGCCCCTCCCTTGCCGCAGCCTCCGGTAGAGACGATACCCGTGGCTCCGCTGGTCCCTCCGTTCCACGATGGCGAAGGTGGGCTTCTCCCTCTTGGGGACACTTCCGTCAGGGCGCCGGAACGTGCAGTGACGGATTCGCTCGCTTCCCGCCCGGACACGGTCCACCTTCCCGACCATGAGGGAGACGGTAGCAAATTAGACAATAAATGATTAAATTTGCATATGGCTTGGCCGTTGATTGCCAGGACGAATGCAACGAACTGGAACAAAATTATTTACAAATATGGCAGCAGACTATGAGAAAGCAGGTGTCAGCCTCGAGGCTGGCTATGATGTCGTAAGGAGGATCAAGAAGCATGTGGCATCCACCTCCCGTCCAGGAGTGATGGGGAACATCGGCTCCTTCGGAGGGATGTTCGACCTTTCGTCCCTCGGGGTCAGGGAGCCTGTCCTTGTCAGCGGGACCGACGGTGTCGGAACCAAGCTGAAGCTGGCTTTCGCCATGGACAAGCATGACACCATCGGCATCGACGCGGTGGCGATGTGCGTCAACGATGTCCTGGCCCAAGGCGCCGAGCCTCTCATATTCCTGGATTACATTGCCCAGGGCAAGACCCGTCCGGAAGTGGTCGAGGCGATTGTCTCCGGTGTCGCGGAAGGCTGCCGCCAGGCCGGGTGCGCCCTCGTCGGGGGAGAGACGGCGGAGATGCCCGGCATGTATGCCGACGGCGAATATGACATAGCCGGCTACACCACCGGCGTGGTCGAGAAGTCCAGGCTCATCGACGGCAGCAAGGTAAAGGCCGGCGACGTCCTCGTGGGCATCGCTTCCACCGGAATCCACAGCAACGGATTCAGCCTTGTCAGGAAGATCATCTCCGACAACGGCCTGGACCTGTTCAAGGTCTATCCCGAACTCGATCCGGTGAGGCCCCTCGGCGAAGTCGCACTCACCCCGACAAGGATTTACGTAAAGCAGGTGCTGGAGGTCATACGCAGCTGCGACGTCCACGGAGTGGCCCACATCACCGGGGGAGGCTTTGACGAGAACATCCCGCGCATCCTCCGCGAAGGCCAGGGAATCGCCGTCAGGGAGGGCTCCTGGGAGATCCTGCCTGTTTTCCGCTTCCTGGAGAAGCATGGCCGGATACCGCACAGGGAGATGTTCAACATCTTCAACATGGGTGTGGGGATGGTCCTGGCGATGGATGCTTCCGAGGCGGACAGGGCAATCGGTATCCTTTCTTCCTACGGAGACAAGGCGACTGTCATAGGGGAGGTCACTTCAAATCCCGGAGTAGAGATATCATGAGGGAGCTTTCGTTCCGCAGACGGCTGGCTCTCGACATAGCGCAGTCGCTGCGCAGGTCGTCGGAGAAAGGGTATCCCCTCCGCCAGCTGTTCTGGGAATGCACCCTGCGCTGCAACCTTCACTGCCGCCATTGCGGCAGCGACTGCAAACAGGCCTCGGCGGTTCCTGACATGCCCCGCGAGGACTTCTTCAAGGTCCTCGACGGGATAGCGTCCCACACGGACCCCCACCAGGTCTTCGTGATTGTCTCCGGAGGCGAGCCGACGATGCGCGCCGACCTTGAAGAATGCGGGAAGGGCATCTATTCCAGGGGATTCCCCTGGGGGATGGTGACGAACGGCTTCGCCCTCACGCCGAAGAGGTTCTCCCGTCTTCTGGACTCGGGCCTCCACTCGATGACCGTGAGCCTTGACGGGCTTGGGGAAGCGCACGATTGGTTCAGGGGCAGGGAAGGGAGTTTCGAAAGGGCTTCCGATGCGATCAGGATGGCAGTGGAATCGGAAGCGCTCGAGTTCGACGTAGTCACCTGCGTCAACCGCAGGAACTTCGGCGACCTTCCGCGGATAAAGGAGTACCTCATAGGCCTGGGGCTCAGGCACTGGAGGGTGTTTTCCATCTTCCCGCAGGGAAGGGCCGCGTCCGACCCGGACCTGCAGCTCCCTCCGGACATGTTCAGGGGAATGCTGGATTTCATAAAGGAAGGCAGGAAAGAAGGAAGGATCGACGTCAGCTATGGCTGCGAGGGCTTCCTCGGGAGGTATGAAGGCGATGTCAGGGACCATTTCTTCACCTGCCAGGCAGGTAAGACGGTCGGCTCCGTGCTTGTAGACGGATCCATCTCCGCCTGCACTTCGATCCGTTCGGACTTCCACCAGGGCAATATCTACCGGGATGATTTCTGGGAAGTCTGGCAGAACGGCTTCGGACCTTACCGCGACCATTCCTGGATGAAGACCGGGGAGTGTGCCGGTTGCCGTTACTGGAAATGGTGCGAAGGCAACGGAATGCACCTGCGGGACAAGGACGGCAACCTCATGATGTGCCATCTGAAACGTATAAACGATACCGAGTGATGAAAGGAAGGACTAAGACTTTGTTGTTTTCATTAGCGGCGGTTGCACTGACGGTCCTGGGCTTTGCATCCTGCGCCCCGCGCAGGGCGCGTCTTTCAGCGGATGAGCAGAAAGCCAGGGTAGATTCGTTGCGCATGGATTCAATCATGCGTGCACAAAAGAAGATACTCGACAGCCTTGAAAGGCAGAACCCTCCGGTCAAGCTGCTCTACGGAGTGCGGCCGGCTGTTTATCAGGAAAAGACGGATACTCAATTGAAATCAGAATGAAGACTTTGAGGATTGCGGCCATTGCGGCCGCCTGCCTTGCAGCAGCCTGCAGCGGCAATGACGGCGCCGTGTCGCTGTCATCTTACGTGGACCCCAGGATTGGCAGCGGGGAGCATGGCCATGTGTTCGTAGGTGCGGGAGTGCCTTTCGGCATGGTCAACCTTGGCCCGACCAGCATCCCGCAGACGTGGGACTGGTGCTCGGGCTACCATGAAAGCGATTCCACGGTGATCGGTTTTTCGCACACCCACCTCAGCGGCACCGGCATCGGCGACCTGTTCGACGTGACTCTCATGCCGGTGGTGGGGGAGGTTGCATATTCAAGGGGAGCGGAACCTTCTTCCGATGCCGGCGCTTCGGTCGAGGAAGCCCAGGCCACGGGGATGTGGTCGTATGCCGACAGGACCAGGGAAGTCGTCAGGCCCGGTTACTACAGGGTCCCCTTGCTTCGCTACGGGGTGGATGCGGAGATGACCGTCACGAAACGGGTCGGACTGTCCCGCTACACCTTCCCAGCCAGCGACAGCAGCGCAGTGGTGATCGACCTCGAGAACGGCGGCTGCTGGGATTCCCCGGCCGAGACGGGTTTCAAGGTAGTCTCGCCGACAGCGGTTGAAGGATACCGTTTCTCCAGGGGATGGGCGAAGGACCAGAAGGTGTTCTTCCATGCCGAATTCTCGCGTCCCTTCGATTCTTTCGTCCTCAAGGGAGAGTCCGGCCGCTACGGCCGTGCCTGCTTCAAGACAGGCGAAGGCGAGCGCATAATGGTGAAGGTCTCCCTTTCTGCGGTAAGCGAGCAGGGGGCCCGGGCCAACATGGAGGCCGAACTGCCCGGATGGGATTTCGAGGCGACTGCGGAGGCTGCGCTCAAAGCCTGGGACAGTGAACTCTCGAGGATAAAGGCGCAGGCTTCGGATCCCGTGACCCTGAAGGTTTTCTACACCTCGTTGTTCCACACGATGATCCATCCTACCCTCTTCAGCGATGTGAACGGCGACTACCGCGGGGCCGACGGACAGGTCCACAATGCGGGAAGGGATACCTACACGGTGTTCTCGCTGTGGGACGTCTACCGCGCCAACATGCCGCTGATGACCATCATCGACCCGGAAAGGTACTCTGATTTCGTGAACACGATGGTCTCGATCTTCGACGAGCAGGGAAAGCTTCCTGTCTGGCACCTCTGGGGGTGCGAGACGGATTGCATGGTCGGCAATCCTGCGATCCCGGTAGTGGCGGACGCAATCGTGAAGGATATTCCGGGAGTGGACAAAGAGAAAGCGTTCGAGGCGATGAAGGCGACGGCCATGCTGGACGACCGCGGGCAGGGCGAACGGCGGAAGTACGGCTACATGCCGGCGGAAACGATCCACGGCGCCCTTGCCGAGGACATGGAATGCGCCATCGCCGACGGAGCCCTGGCCACTGCAGCGCGCTTCTTGGGCAAGCAGGAGGACGAGGAATATTTTACCCGTTCGAGCCATTCCTACCGCAATTACTTCGATCCCGGGACCCTTTTCATGAGGGGCAAATATGCCGACGGCAGCTGGGTGGAGCCTTTCAATCCCTACTATTCCAACCATTCCGTGTCCGTCTATGTCGAAGGGAACGCCTGGCAGTACACCTGGCTCGCCCCGCAGGACCTGGACGGCCTCGTACAGCTGTACGGCTCGCGCGAGAAGACGGTCGAGCGGCTTGATTCATTGTTCGCTGCCAGTTCAAGGATCGACGGGGAGCATGCTTCTTCCGACATGACGGGCCTTGTGGGGCAGTATGTCCACGGCAACGAGCCCAGCCATCACATCATCTATTTCTATACGATGCTCGGCCAGCCCTGGAAGACTGCCGACCTGGTCCGGCAAGTCTTGACGACGCTTTATGACGCGACTCCTTCCGGAATAGCCGGCAACGAGGATGCAGGGCAGATGTCCGCATGGTATGTCCTCTCGGCGATGGGGCTTTACCAGGTCGAACCGGCGGGGGCACGTTACTGGTTCGGATCTCCCATCCTTGACAAGGCGGAGATCGCCGTCCCCGGCGGCAGGTTCACCATCATAGCCAAGGACAACAGTCCGTCAAACAAGTACATCAAGAAGGTGACCCTGAACGGGAAGCCCTACGATAAATGGTTCATTGACTACAGCGACATCGTCAAAGGCGGTGAGCTGGTGTTTGAAATGTGTGACAAGCAATGCGAGCTCTAATTTCGGTAAGTGACAAGACGGGCGTTGTCGGATTCGCCCGTGAGCTGGTCGCCCTGGGCTGGGAGATCCTTTCCACGAGCGGCACGATGAGAATGTTGAAAGAGGCCGGCGTACCGGTCACCAGCGTTAGTGACGTGACAGGTTTCCCGGAAATCTGCGACGGAAGGGTGAAGACCCTCCACCCGAAGATCCATGGTGCGCTGCTGGCACGGAGGGACATCCCCGAGCATATGGCCCAGCTGGAGGCGAACGGGATAGGGACAATCGACCTCGTGTGCGTCAACCTCTATCCTTTCAGGGAGACGATAGCGAAGAAGGACGTGACGATGGAGGACGCCATAGAGCATATCGACATCGGAGGGCCTTCAATGGTCCGCAGTGCCGCCAAGAACTGGCAGAGCGTAACGATCGTCGTCGATCCCGATGATTACCAGGTCGTCATCGACGAACTGAAAAGCGAGGGAAAGACCTCGCCGCAGACACGCCTGAAGCTTTCTGCAAAGGCCTACACCCACACCGCCGAGTATGACATGGCCATCTCTTCATGGATGCGCTCCCGTGCCGGCCTTCCCGAGAAACTTTTCCTCGAATATGACATCTGCCAGGAACTCCGCTACGGGGAGAACCCTCACCAGGCTGCGAAGTTCTACAAAACATTGGAGAAGGTTCCATATTCACTGGCCGGAGCCAGGCAGTTGAACGGGAAGGAACTCTCGTACAACAACATCCAGGATGCCAATGCGGCCCTGAACATAGTGCGCGAATTCCCGGACGAGCCTTTCGCCGTGGGGCTCAAGCACATGAATCCCTGCGGGGCAGCCGTCGGGAAGGATGCTGCGGATGCCTGGAAGAAAGTCTATGAGGGAGACAAGACCTCCATCTTCGGAGGCATAGTCGCCTTCAACCGTGAAGTCGACGCCGAAGTCGCAGGGCTCCTCAAGCCGATATTCCTGGAGATAGTCATGGCGCCTTCCTTTACGGCCGGAGCCTTGGAAATTCTTTGCTCTAAGAAGAATCTCCGTGTCCTCGAGGTGGACATGGAAGGAAGCGTGGACGGCCAGAAGTCATGTGTCTCGGTGAATGGCGGCCTGCTCGTACAGGACCAGGACCTCAAGACTTGCAGCCTGGAGGCAGGTCAGGCAGTGACGGAGAACCGCCCTACGGAGGAGCAGATGAAGGACCTTGAATTCGTGTGGAAGATAGTGAAGCACGTGAAATCGAATGCCATCGCCGTCGGCAAGGACAGGATGCTCTACGGGGTCGGAGCCGGCCAGATGAACCGTGTCGGTTCGGCGGAGATTGCCTTGAAGGAGGCAGCCGCGACCCTCGGAACCTCGCAGACAGGTTGCGTGCTTGCATCCGATGCCTTCTTCCCCTTCGACGACTGTGTCACCCTGGCCGCAAGTTACGGCGTCACGGCGATAGTGCAGCCGGGGGGCTCCATCAGGGACGAGGACTCGATCCGCAAATGCAATGAGCTGGGTATTGCCATGCTGTTTACAGGAGAAAGACATTTCAAGCATTAGGATATGGGAGTCAGTTCATTGTTACCTTGGAAACACAACAACATCGAGACCGACAAGGAAGCCTTTGAGGATTTCCGTCGCAGGATGTCGGCCATACATTACGCCAAAGTGCTCGTAGTCGGAGGCGGCGGGCGGGAGCATGCCATTGTGGACGCCCTGTCCAGGTCCAGCCATGTCGGGAAGATCTACTGCGCTCCCGGCAACGCCGGAATCGCTTTGCAGGCCGAATGTGTCCCTATCAAGGACACGCAGGTCGACAAGCTCCTTGAGTTCGTCGATGAAAAGGGGATAGACCTGACTGTAGTCGGTCCCGAGGCTTCTTTGTCGTTGGGAATCGAGGATGTCTTCACTGCCGCCGGCCATCTGGTTTTCGGCCCCACCAAGGCGGCTGCGACCATCGAGTCAAGCAAGGATTTCGCCAAGCGGCTCATGGAAAAGTATTCTGTCCCGACTGCGGCGTACCGGACTTTCGAGGACTACGACAAGGCTCTCGAATATGTCCGGGCGGGCTCCTTCCCCGTAGTCCTTAAATACGACGGACTGGCTGCGGGGAAGGGAGTGGTGATCGCCGAGAATCCCGAAGATGCGCTTGCTGCCTTGAAAGACATGCTGTTGGACGACAAGTTCGGGCATGGGAAGGTCGTTGTCGAGGAATACATGACCGGCCCCGAATTCTCGTTCCTCTGCTTCGTCTGCGGGGAAGAGGTCTTCCCGATGGTCCTGTCGCAGGACCACAAGAGGGCTTATGAAGGCGACAAGGGGCCCAACACGGGCGGGATGGGAGCATATTCCCCGCTCCCGTTCATCACTCCCGAGGATTATGAATATGCCCTTGAACATATCATGAAGCCGGTTGCCGCCGGGATGGTTGCGGAGGGTTGCCCTTTCAAGGGGGTACTGTACGGCGGACTCATGAAGACTCCCCAGGGAATCAAGGTTGTGGAGTTCAACTGCCGTTTCGGAGATCCGGAGACGGAGGTGGTCCTGCCGAGACTGGAAACGGATATCTTCGAAGTCTTCTGTGCAATTGCCGAGGGTGGCTCCGTCCCCGAGCTCCCGGAAGGGACTGTCGCAATGGAAGGTTTGACCGTTCCGGCTTCCGCCCTTATGCCTGAACTGAAGTGGTCGGATAAACCGGTCATTGGCTTCGTCATGGCCTCCAAGGGGTATCCTGGCTCCTATGACAAGGGATTCCCGATCACAGGTCTGGAGGATGCTCTTTCAGACCCTCTGGTCAAGATCTATCATATGGGGACCAGGAAGACAGCTGACCCGGCCGGGGTGGAAAGTTTAGTTACTTCAGGCGGCAGGGTCCTCATGGTCGTGGCCTCCGGAGACGATCTCCGTGATGCAAGGGACAGGGCGCTTGCTGCGGTGGAAAGAATCCACTGCGACAACCTCTTCTACCGCCGGGACATCGGACACTGGGTGATTTGACATGAGGAATTCGCTCGACACTGTGATTGAATATCAAGTACAAACTTTACTGACATGATTATAAGTGGCAAAGACCTTTCTGCCAAACTGAAGGCGCAGATGGCGGAGCAGGTGGCAGGTTTTCCTGCCAAATACGGAAGGGTTCCTCACCTGGTGGTGATACTGGTAGGTGATGATCCGGGCAGCCAGACATACGTAAGGAACAAGGCAAGGGCCTGCGATGCCGTGGGTATCAAGAACACTACGGTCCGCTTGCCGGCCGACACTCCCGAGTCGGAGCTTCTCGACAGGATAGCCGAGTTGAACGCCGACGATTCCGTGGACGGAATACTCGTCCAGCTGCCCCTCCCCAAGCAGATCAGCGAGCCCAGGGTCATAGAAGCCATCGCACTTGAGAAGGATGTGGACGGCTTCCATCCTCTCAACACTGCCGCCCTTTGGCAGAAGAGGCCGAATTCTTCCTGTGTCGTTCCTTGTACCCCTATGGGGATCATACACCTTCTGGAAGAAGCTGGCTGCCAGATTGCCGGGAAGAATGCCGTCGTCATAGGCAGGAGCCAGATAGTCGGACTGCCCATGGCCAAACTGCTTCTGGACAGGAATGCCACGGTGACCATATGTCATTCACGGACAGCGGACCTGGCAAACTTTACCAGGCAGGCTGACATCCTTGTGGTTGCGATCGGTAAGGCAAAGTTCGTAACCGGAGACATGGTCAAGGAAGGCGCTGTTGTCATGGATGTGGGAATGGACCGTGACGAGGAAGGAAAACTCTGCGGGGACGTCGATTTCGATTCGGTCGCTGCGAAAGCCTCGGTGATAACACCCGTCCCGGGCGGAGTCGGCCCAATGACCATCTGCTGCCTTATGGAGAACACCATAAAGTGTTTCCTGGCAAAGATGTAAAGTCACTTATTCTGCCCCGAGCGGGTCGGGGACGAGCCAGCGTTGGAGGGCGGTGCCGTAGTGCCTTGCCCCGAAGTCGGTGTAGGGGACGGAGAAGTCCGGCCCCTGGTCTTCCTTGCCGGTGAATGAGTCCCGGAGGGAGACGGCCGCGTTACTGTTCGATGAATACGACAGAATATGGATCATAAGGATAAATTCTTATATATCTAGTTGAATCAATGGCTTTTAGCTCTATCGGAGAACCTTCAAACAGCAAACTTCTATCAGTAATATCGATTATTTCACTTTTATATATTACAAATTTTTGTGGAATAGAAAATAGAGACATCTCTGTTGTAGAATCAATGGCTTCATAATGGAGTTCATTCCCCCGATAAGCATATTTTAATCTAGGATATATGGTTATCGTATCCACGTCTCTTATGAAGTCTCCCAAGAAACCATCATAGAATTGAGGATAATAGAAATCTATGATATGCAAGCCGGCAATAATAGTGATAGTTTCAGGAATACGTCCGGGAAAGGGCATTGCTTCATATATTACTATCCCCGGCATATCCATGAAGCGCTTCTCGTAAATCTTAGAGTTTCTAGTCATTCTGATTGAAGAACAACCGAAAGAAACCGCTATAATAGATAAAACAATACAACGAAAGAATATAGAGGATGTCATGGTTCGTTATTGTTAATTAAAAGCCGGTCAGGGAAATACTTGAATATATTTGGTTGAATCCAGATGTGTAATTGATTCAACAATATCATTTGTTAGTCCTTCCCAATAATCCTTCAACAAACGTGTATCTGTAATATCCATTATTCCGCTATCAAATAAAAGATAGCTATGCGGGATAGTTAATATCGTTGGAATGGTGGTTGAATCAAGGGCACAATAGATATTATTCCCATTGTTGAGATAATACTCCATTTTCGGATAAAACAATAGTGTATCCCCCTTTTTTTCGTACACACCTGATAGACCGTAGTGAATATGAGAGTAATAAATATCTGCCATATTTCCCCGCTCCTTTAATTTAATAAAGACCGGAGCCCTTCCTTTTGAAGGATATTCTTCATATACAATTATTTTAGGGTCCCTTGTAATATCCGATTCAATCACCTTCTTCATGTTATATCTCCTTAATGAAGAGCAACTGCATATAAAAAAGAGTATGACAAGGGGCATGAAAGGAATACGAATCTTATGGTGTTTCATGATGCTTGAGTTTGCTAGTTGTTACGATAGGTAATTCCATTATAGCGAAAATTGGTATGATATCTAATGGAATACTTAAGTAGTTCCTTCGGAGATGTGTAAATTGAAGGGGGGAGCATGGTTACACCTAATGGACCGTTGTTTAATGCATTATATCGAGAATCTAGTAATCCATCGAACGGCATCCCAAATAGAGATCCTTGCCGTTGATTATCCGAAAGGTAGGAAGAATAATCGAATAATCGAAGGTTTCTTCACAAGAATGCTGACACGATAAAAGAGAGGGCTACCGTCAGTCTTCCGACTTTCAGTAGCCCTCTCTTATCATGCAGAGCAGTCAGATACTGCTAGAGCTCGCTCATTTCGGCTTCATATTCATCCTTGCGTCCGACTACGATGTCCTGGAATTCCTTCTGGCCGGTACCGGCAGGAATCAGATGTCCGCAGATGACATTCTCTTTCAGGCCCTCGAGGTAGTCGACGCGCGCCCTGATGGCAGCTTCGCTGAGTACCTTCGTGGTCTCCTGGAAAGAGGCGGCGGAAATGAATGAATTTGTCCTCAGGGCAGCACGGGTAATACCCTGGAGCACTAGCCTGGCGGTTGCGGGCTTCGCCTCGCGGACAGCCATCATCTTGAGTCCCTGCCTTTCAAGTGACGAATTCTCATTCCTCATGTCGCGTGCATCGATGATGTCGCCGAGCATGTACTTCTGGGAATCGCCGGGATCGAGTACGAAGAACTTGCCGAATATGCTGTCATTGGCATCCATGAAGTCCCACTTGTCGACGAGTTCCTCATGCAGGAATTCGGTGTCGCCGGGATCCGTTATCTGGACCTTGCGCATCATCTGGCGGACGATGATCTCGAAATGCTTGTCGTTGATCTTCACGCCCTGCAGACGATAGACGGCCTGGACCTCGTTGACGATGTAGTCCTGGGCCTTGACAGGTCCGAGGATGTTGAGGATGTCGGTCGGGGAGACACCTCCGTCGGAGAGTTTGGTGCCTGCCTTGACATAGTCGTTCTCCTGGACGAGGATCTGCTTGGTCAGCGGTACGAGATAGTGCTTCTCTATGCCGGACTTGTTCTTGACGACGATCTCGCGGTTTCCTCTCTTGACCTTGCCCATGAGGACTTCACCGTTGATCTCCGAAAGGATGGCGGGAGCCGAAGGAGTCCTTGCCTCGAAGAGTTCGGTAACCCTGGGCAGACCGCCGGTGATGTCGCTCGACTTTCCGATGGCGCGGGGGATCTTGATGATGATGTCACCGATCTTGATCATGTCCCCGTTGTTGGGAATGACGTGGGCGCCCACAGGGAGGTTGTACTGTTTGACAGCGTCTCCGTTTTCGTTGACGATCACGAGGGAAGGGTTCCTTGTCCTGTCCTTGGACTCGATGATGACCTTGTCCTTGTTGAGGGCGAATTCGTCGGCGGCCTCCTCACGGAAGTTGACACCGTCGATGAGGTTGTCGAACTGGACCTTTCCGGAGGTCTCGACGATGGTAATCGCGTTGTACGGATCCCATTCGCAGAGAAGGTCTCCCTTCTTGATCTTGTCTCCGTCCTTGAAGTAGAGGGTCGCACCGTAGGGAACATCATAGTGGGAATAGGTGATACCTGTGTTCTCGTCGATGATGCTCACTTCGGTCATACGGCTGACGACGATGTCCTTGGCGGTTCCGTCATCCTCTACCTTGCGGATCGTGCGGAGTTCTTCGAACACCAGCTTTCCGTCGTACTTGGACTCGATGGTGGAGTCTGCGGTGGCGCTTCCCGCCACACCTCCCACGTGGAAGGTACGGAGGGTAAGCTGAGTACCGGGCTCACCGATGGACTGTGCGGCGATGACTCCGACGACCTCTCCCTTCTCGACCATCCTGCTGGTGGCAAGGTTCCTGCCGTAGCATTTAGCGCAGACACCCTTGCGGGACTCGCAGGTGAGGACGGAACGGATCTCGACCTGTTCGATGGGCAGGGAGTCGATCAGTTCGGCGGTCGCCTCCCTGATTTCTTCACCGGCCTTGATGATCAGTTCTCCGGTCAGCGGATTGAATATGTCATGTACGGAGGTACGTCCGAGGATCCTCTCACCGAGGGACTCGACGATCTCGTCCTTGTTCTTGATGGCCGTCGCTATCAGGCCCCTGAGGGTACCGCAGTCCTCTTCCGTGATGATCACGTCGTGGGATACGTCCACGAGACGGCGGGTCAGGTAACCTGCGTCGGCGGTCTTGAGGGCGGTGTCGGCAAGACCCTTACGGGCACCGTGGGTCGAGATGAAGTACTCGAGCACCGTCATTCCTTCCTTGAGGTTGGAGATGATAGGGTTCTCGATGATCTCGGCTCCGCCCGAACCGGACTTCTGGGGCTTCGCCATAAGTCCGCGCATTCCGCAGAGCTGCTTGATCTGCTGTGTGGAACCACGGGCTCCGGAGTCCAGCATCATGTACACGGGGTTGAATCCCTGCTGGTCGGCGGAGATCTGCTTCTCGACGATGCCGGTCAGCCTGTTGTCGATGGAGGTCCAGAGGTCGATCACCTTGTTGTAGCGCTCGTTGTTGGTGATGAAGCCCATCGCATAGTTGTTCTTGACTTCTTCCACCTGCTTGTAGCCCTGCTCGATGAGCCCTTCCTTCTCGGCCGGGATGATAACGTCTCCGAGGTTGAAGGAGATGCCGGCCCTGAAGGCCTGGTCGTAGCCGAGGTTCTTGATGTCGTCGAGGAACTTGGCAGTCCTGGTGACACCGGTGTTCTTGATGACCTCGGTGATGATCTTCCTCAATGCCTTCTTGCCGAGGACCTCGTTCACGAACGGAACTTCTTCAGGGACATACTGGTTGACGATGATCCTTCCTGCGGAAGTCTGTACTATGGCTTCGCCCTTGGCGGGATCCTGCTTGTCGACCGGCAGCCTGACGCCGATCCTGGCGTGCATGTCTATCGCTTTCTCGTTCAAAGCCACGATAACCTCTTCCGGGCCGTAGAAGGTCATTCCCTCTCCCTTGGCGCCGGGTCTGATCTTGGTTATGTAGTAAAGACCGAGCACCATGTCCTGTGAAGGGACGGTGATAGGGGTACCGTTGGCGGGGTTGAGGATGTTCTGGGAACCGAGCATCAGGAGCTGGGCTTCCATGATCGCGGCGTTGCCCAGCGGGAGGTGGACAGCCATCTGGTCACCGTCGAAGTCTGCGTTGAACGCCGTACATGCGAGGGGATGCAGCTGGATGGCCTTTCCTTCGATCATCCTGGGCTGGAAAGCCTGGATACCGAGCCTGTGGAGGGTAGGAGCACGGTTGAGGAGGACGGGATGTCCCTTCATGACGTTCTCCAGGATGTCCCAGATTACAGGATCCTTCCTGTCTACGATCTTCTTTGCGGACTTGACCGTCTTGACGATTCCGCGCTCGATGAGCTTGCGGATCACGAACGGCTTGTAGAGCTCTGCGGCCATGAACTTGGGAAGACCGCACTCGTGCATATTCAGTTCAGGACCGACTACGATTACCGAACGTGCGGAGTAGTCGACTCGCTTTCCGAGGAGGTTCTGGCGGAAGCGTCCCTGCTTTCCCTTGAGTGAGTCGGAGAGGGACTTGAGGGCCCTGTTGGACTCGCTCTTGACGGCGCTGGACTTCTTCGAGTTGTCGAAGAGGGAGTCCACGGCTTCCTGGAGCATGCGCTTCTCGTTCCTCAGGATCACTTCGGGAGCCTTGATCTCGATGAGCTTCTTCAGGCGGTTGTTCCTGATGATCACCCTCCTGTAGAGGTCATTGAGGTCGGTGGTGGCGAACCTGCCGCCGTCGAGGGGGACCAAGGGCCTGAGGTCCGGCGGAATCACCGGAATGACCTTCATGATCATCCATTCGGGGCGGTTGATGTCCTTGGACTCGAGGAACCACTTCACGACACCGAGCCTCTTGAGGATTTCGGCCTTCCTCTGCTGGGAGGATTCCGTGAGCATCTTCTGGCGGAGTTCCCTTGAAAGCTCCACGACATCCGTCTTCTTGAGAAGGTCGTAGATTCCTTCGGCGCCCATCTTGGCGATGAACTTGTCGGGATCGTCGTCCGGAAGGTTGTAGTTGTCCGGGATCCTGGCGAGTACGTCAAGGTATTCGTCCTCGGAGAGGAGTTCCATTTCCTTGACATCGCTCTTGCCGCTGTTGACGACTATGTACTTCTCGTAGTAGATTACGGATTCGAGTTTCTTGGCAGGGAGTCCGAGCAGGGCGGAAATCTTGTTGGGAGCGGACTTGAAGTACCAGATGTGGGCCACCGGGACGGTGAGGGCGATGTGCCCCATCCTTTCCCTGCGGACCTTCTTCTCGGTGACTTCGACACCGCACCTGTCGCAGACGATGCCGCGGTAGCGGATCCTCTTGTACTTTCCGCAATAGCACTCGTAATCCTTGGTAGGACCGAAGATCTTCTCGCAGAAAAGGCCGTCCCTTTCAGGCTTGTAGGTCCTGTAGTTGACAGTCTCCGGCTTGAGGACTTCACCGCAAGACCTTGCGGAGATGTCCTCGGGCGATGCGAGCGAGATGCTGATCGTCGAGAAATTGCTCTTTACCTTGTTTTCCTTATTGTTGAAAGTAGGCATATCCTATAATGTCAATAGTCTTGAATTAATTCAAAGTAACCTTGAGACCAAGTCCCCTGAGCTCATGGAGCAGGACGTTGAGCGACTCCGGAATACCCGGGTTGGGCATGGGATCGCCCTTGACGATCGCTTCATAAGTCTTGGAACGGCCCGTCACGTCGTCAGACTTGACTGTCAGGATCTCCTGGAGGGCGTTGGCGGCACCGAAAGCCTCGAGCGCCCAGACCTCCATTTCTCCGAACCTCTGTCCGCCGAACTGGGCCTTTCCGCCCAGAGGCTGCTGAGTGATCAGTGAATATGGTCCGATGGAACGAGCGTGCATCTTGTCGTCGACCATGTGGCCGAGCTTGATCATGTAGATTACACCTACTGTGGCGGGCTGGTCGAACCAGTCTCCGGTGCCTCCGTCCCTGAGGTGGGTCTTGCCGAATCTCGGAACGCCGGCCTTGTCAGTGTAGTTGCAGATGTCTTCGATGGTTGCACCGTCAAAGATAGGGGTGCTGAACTTGAGGCCGAGCCTTGAGCCCGCCCATCCGAGGACGGTTTCGTAGATCTGTCCGAGGTTCATTCGGGAAGGAACGCCCAGAGGGTTGAGGACGATGTCCACAGGAGTGCCATCCTCGAGGAACGGCATGTCTTCCTGACGGACGATCTTCGCGACGATACCCTTGTTTCCGTGGCGGCCGGCCATCTTGTCCCCGACGGTGATCTTCCTCTTCTTGGCCACATAGACCTTGGCAAGCTGCATGACTCCGTTGCCGAGTTCGTCCCCGACCTTGATCTTGTCCATCTGCCTCTTGCATTCGGCTTCGGCGACCTTGAGGGTTATGCAGTAGTTGTTGATGAGGTCCTGCACCATGGCGTTGGTCCCCTTGTCAGAGGTCCACTTGCCGGTGTTCACGTTCTGGAAGTCGATGCCCTTGAGCTTCTCGAGGGTGATTTCCTTCCCCTTGGGGATGATCTCCAGTCCGTAGAGGTCGAATATTCCTGCGCTCTTCTTGCCCCTGACGAGGGTGGAAAGCCTCTTGATGAAGTCGGCATAAAGCTTGGCAGCCTTCCTGTCGAAGTCTTCCTGGAGTGCTTCCAGGCGGGCTTTCTGGTCGCTGCGGGCGCCCCTCCTGCCGCTTTCCTTGGCGGCCTTGGCATAGAGGGCGGTCTTGATGACGGTTCCGCTCAGGGAAGGGTTCGCCTTGAGGGAGGCATCCTTGACGTCGCCTGCCTTGTCTCCGAATATGGCCTTGAGGAGCTTCTCTTCAGGTGAAGGGTCGCTTTCTCCCTTCGGGGTGATCTTGCCGACCATGATGTCACCGGGCTCGACATGTGCGCCGACCCTGATGATACCCTGGCGGTCGAGGTCCTTGGTAGCATCCTCGCTCACGTTCGGGATGTCGGAAGTGAGTTCCTCCATACCGCGCTTGGTGTCGCGGACTTCCGTAAGAAACTCATCGACATGGACCGAAGTGAGGATGTCCCACTTGACCATCTCTTCGGAGAGCACGATGGCATCCTCGTAGTTGTAGCCCTTCCATGGCATGAAGGCGACCTTGAGGTTGCGTCCGAGGGCGAGTTCTCCGCCCTGGGTGGCATA
The DNA here is from genome assembly GCA_900320185.1 of uncultured Bacteroidales bacterium. GTDB lineage: Bacteria > Bacteroidota > Bacteroidia > Bacteroidales > UBA932 > Cryptobacteroides. Next base: position 76,653 of record ONRD01000008.1, on the reverse strand, counting down.
ACCTTCGGTGAGCACCTGTCCGGCAACGACCTTGTCGCCCTTGCGGACGATAGGCTTCAGGGTGACGGTAGTGCTCTGGTTGGTCCTCCTGTAGATAGGGAGGGTATAGACAGTCTCTTCCGGAGCGAAGCTTACGAACTTCTCGTCGTCGGTCCTGTCGTAGCGGATGCGTATCTCCCTTGCATCTACGTAGGTTACTTCTCCCTTCCTTTCAGCTATGTACTGTGTCCTGGAGTCGAGGCAGACTCTCTCTTCCAGTCCTGTTCCCACGATCGGGGCCTCAGGGCTGAGGAGAGGGACGGCCTGGCGCATCATGTTCGCGCCCATGAGGGCACGGTGTGCGTCGTCATGCTCGAGGAACGGGATGAGCGATGCGGCAACTGAAGCCATCTGGTTGGGAGCGACGTCCATGTAGTTCACTTCCTCCTTTGAGACGACCGGGAAGTCGGCTTCGAGACGGCACTGGATCCTGTCGTCCAGGATGGTTCCGTCGTCTTCCATCTTCACCTTGGCGAGGGAGACGAGCTTATCCTCTTCCTCTTCGGCTGTCATGTAGTGCCAGCCTTTGTCGGTGAGGTTCACCTTCCCGTCCTTCACCTCGCGGTAGGGAGTCTCGATGAATCCGAGCTCGTTGATCCTCGCATACACGCAGAGGGACGAGATCAGACCGATGTTCGGACCTTCAGGCGATTCGATAGGGCAGAGCCGGCCGTAATGGGTGTAGTGGACGTCCCTGACCTCGAATCCGGCCCTGTCGCGGGACAGACCTCCGGGACCGAGTGCGGACAGACGGCGCTTGTGTGTGATTTCGGCCAGAGGATTGGTCTGGTCCATGAACTGGGACAGCTGGCTGGTGCCGAAGAACGAGTTGATCACGGAAGACAGGGTCTTGGCGTTGATAAGTTCTATCGGGCTGAACTGCTCGCTGTCGCGGACGTTCATCCTCTCGCGGATGGTCCTTGCCATCCTGGAGAGACCGACGCTGAACTGGTTGGCAAGCTGCTCGCCGACAGTGCGCACGCGCCTGTTGCTGAGGTGGTCGATGTCGTCGACAGTGGCCTTGGAGTTGATCAGCTGGATGAGATACTTGATGATCTCGATGATGTCCGTATTGGTCAGAACCCTCACCTGGGGATCGGTGTCGATCCCGAGCTTCTTGTTGAGGCGGAACCTTCCCACGCTGCCGAGGTCGTACCTCTTTTCGGAGAAGAAGAGCTTGTCGATGACGTCCCTTGCGGTAGCCTCATCCGGCGGTTCCGAATTGCGGAGCTGCTTGTAGATGTGGTTGACAGCCTCGATTTCGGTGTTGGTAGGGTCCTTCTGGAGGGTATTGTAGATGATTACATATTCGTTCGAGTTGGCCTCGTCCTTCTGGATGAGTATGGTCTTGACCTCGGTGTCGAGAATCTTGGCGATGGTGTCATCGTCGAGGACCTCGCCTCTTTCAACTATGGCCTTGGTCCTTTCAATAGGGAATATCTCGCCGGTGTCTTCATCCTCGAAGTCTTCCATCCAGGTCATCAGGACCTTGGCTGCGAGTTTCTTCCCGGCGTTGGCACGGAGATTCTCTTCAGAGACTTCGATTTCGTCTGCAAGACCGAATATGTCAATTATGTCCTTGTCGGAGTTGTAGCCGATCGCGCGCAGAAGGGTTGTGACGGGGAGTTTCTTCTTGCGGTCGATGTAGGCGTACATGACGTTGTTGATGTCTGTTGCGAACTCGATCCAGGAGCCCTTGAACGGGATGATCCTGGCGGAGTACAACTTTGTTCCGTTGGCGTGCATGCTCTGGTCGAAGAACACTCCGGGGGAGCGGTGCAGCTGCGAAACGATGATCCTTTCCGAACCGTTGATGACGAAGGTGCCGGCGGGAGTCATGTAGGGGATGTTGCCCAGATAGACGTCCTGGATCTTCGTATCGAAGTCTTCATGGTCGGGATCGGTGCAAGAAAGGCGGAGTTTTGCCTTCAGAGGAACATTGTAGGTGAGTCCTCTCTCAAGACACTCTTCGATCGAATACTGAGGCGGGTCAATGAAGTAGTCAATGAACTCCAGCTTGTAGTTGTTCCTCGTGTCTTCGATCGGGAATATTTCCTGGAACACCTGGAAGAGCCCCTCGTTCTTCCTGTTTTCAGGTGTTGTCTCCAGCTGGAAGAAATCTTTGAACGATTTCAACTGAACTTCCAGAAGGTCAGGATATTCCAGAATCTTTGATGTCGCGAACAAAATTCGCTTGTTGTTAGTCTTTTTTGACATGTTCTGCCTTTAGGAAATGGAGAAATATTAAGATGATAAAAAGGTTTAGAGCCGATACGGGCTCTAAACCTGATTATTTTCCCGCAAGGGGAAGCCGGGTTTATTTAACCTCAACTTCAGCTCCGGCCTCTTCGAGGGCCTCCTTGAGCTGCTCGGCCTCTGCCTTGGAGACTTTCTCCTTAACGGCCTTAGGGGCACCGTCAACGAGTTCCTTGGCTTCCTTCAGACCAAGACCAAGAGCTTCCTTGACGGCCTTGATGACCTGAAGCTTAGCCTGACCTGCGGAGGTGAGGATCACGTCGAATTCGGTCTGCTCTGCAGGACCGGCCTCAGCGGCGGCTGCAGGACCTGCTACTGCGACTGCAGCGGCTGCAGGCTCGATACCATACTCTTCCTTAAGGACCTTTGCGAGTTCCTGAACGTCTTTTACAGTCAAGTTAACCAACTCTTCTGCAAGTGCTTTTACATCTGCCATAATAGTTTATTATTAAATTGTTTATCGTTATTACTTTTCTTCTTTTTCCGAGAGAGTCTTGACAAGTCCTGCGATCGTCTGGCCGCCACCGTTCTGGAGAGCGGAGATGACATTGCGCATAGGAGACTGGAGGAGAGAGATGATGTCTCCGATGAGTTCTTCCTTGCTCTTGATAGCGCAGAGTTCGTCGAGTTTATCAGCTCCCACGAACGCACATTCCTGGACGTAGGCGCCCTTGAGTTCGGGCTTGCCTGCGAGGTCCTTCTGCAGCTTCTTGATGAGCTTTGCAGGGGCGTTGGGAGATTCAGAGTACATTACCGCAGTGTTTCCGGCAAGGACGGGGATGAGCTGGTTCAGTTCCTCGTTCTCCATCGACTTGATGACGTGCTTGAACAGGGTGTTCTTGACGACGGTAAGCTTGATGTTTTCGCCGAAGCATGCACGGCGAAGATTGACTGTATCCTTGGCATTCAGGCCAGCGATGTCAGTAAGATAGAAATTGGGATACTGCTTGAGCTGCGCTGAAATGGTTTCGATAACCTGGTCTTTCAATTCTTTTTTCATACTTGAAATGTTTTTTATTCAGCGCTGCCGCTAATGAATGCCTTGACGTCGATTTTGAGAGCCGGGCTCATGGTCGTGCAGAGAGTCGCACCCTTGAGATAGGTACCCTTGAGGGTCTGAGGCTTCAGCTTCAGGATCTCGTTGAGGAGGGCGGCGGCGTTCTCGCAGATCTGGGAAGGAGCGAACGAAACCTTTCCGATCCCGGCATGGATGATTCCGGTCTTGTCAACCTTGAAGTCGATCTTACCGGCCTTTACAGCCTTGACTGCATTTCCGACTTCCATGGTGACGGTTCCGGTCTTGGGGTTGGGCATGAGGCCCCTGGGTCCCAGGATGCGGCCCAGCGCACCGACTTTCGCCATTACCGAGGGGGTGCAGATGATGACATCCACATCCGTCCAGCCGGCCTTGATCTTGTCTACATATTCGTCGAGTCCGACATATTCAGCGCCGGCTTCCTTGGCCTCGTTCTCCTTGTCGGGAGTGCAGAGTACCAGGACCCTGACGGTCTTGCCCGTTCCATGGGGAAGGGTGACGACGCCACGGATCATCTGGTTGGCCTTGCGGGGGTCGACTCCGAGGTTTGCAGACAGCTCCACGGTTGCATCGAACTTCGTGAAAGTGATGTCCTTCAGGGTTTCACATGCCTGGGACAGAGTGTAAAGCTTCGTTGAGTCGTACTTTTCGGCGACAGCTTTCTGATTCTTCGTTATCCTGCTCATGTTGCTTGTGAAAATTAAAGGTTCTCAGGGAATGTTCCGGTGACTTTGATACCCATGCTCCTTGCGGTACCTGCAACCATCTTCATAGCGGATGCAAGAGTGAACGCATTGAGGTCCGGCATCTTGCCTTCAGCAATCGTCTTCACCTGGTCCCAGGTGATGCTGGCTACCTTCCTCCTGTTGGGCTCTCCTGAGCCTTTCTGGACCTTCGCGGCCTCCTTGATGGAAATGGCTACGGGCGGCTGCTTGACCTCGAACGAGAAGGACTTGTCAGAATAGACGGTGATAACCACAGGCAGGATCTTGCCGGCGGCGCCCTGCGTCGCGGCGTTGAACTGCTTGCAGAAGTCCATAATGTTCAAGCCTTTGGAACCGAGTGCCGGTCCTACCGGAGGAGCGGGATTTGCTGCCCCTGCTTTGATCTGGAGCTTGATGAATCCGGTAACTTCTTTTGCCATAATAGTTTGTTATTCTTTTGTTACTTGAGTAAAGCTGAGCTCCAGCAGGGTTTTCCTGCCGAAGATCACAACTATCACCTTGAGCTTGCTTCTGTCTTCTTCGATCGCATCCACCGTACCGCTGAAGCCGTTGAAAGGTCCGTCGGTGATCTTGACGGAGTCACCGATTTCGAAGTTGACTTCAGTCTCTGCGGGGTTGTCGACGCTTTCATCCTGGATGCCAAGGATCCTGGCAGCCTCATCGTCCCTGATGGGAACGGGGACCCTTTCAATCTGGAACTTCTTGTCCTGGCCGGACTTTGAAGATTCGGAGGTCTTCTGGGTATCCTTCACGGGAACAGACCTGTTTTCGGTGAGGAAGCCGGACATTCCGGGGACATCGTTGCGGATGAGGTACTCGAGGTCCGGGTTAAGCTCGGCCTGGATCAAGACATAGCTCGGGTAAAGCAGCCTTTCGACCACCTTACGCTTGCCGTTCTTGGTCACAATCTCACGCTTGACGGGAACAAGTACCTGACCGACACTGTCCTGAAGGCCGCGCCTTACAATCTCTTTCTCAAGATATTCCTTGGCCTTCTTCTCCTTGGTTCCGGCTGTCCTGAGGACATACCATTTCATTTCACCCATGGTAATCGAAATTACAATGTGTAAATCAATGTCATCAGATGCTGGAATGCGAAGTCGATTACGAAGAGTACGAGTGCAAGAATCACTGTGGCGACCATGACAAGAAGGGCAGTGCTCTGCAGCTTCGACCAGGAAGGCCAGGTGACTTTCTTTGTGAGCTCCACATAGGACTCTTTGCAATAGTTAATGAACTTACTCATCTTTGCATTTAATGGACATCGTAAACTGGAAGCTTTTACGATGTCTGTTAAACTTTTATCAAATCGTAACCTTTGATATTTTATTTGGCAGGGGAAGCAGGATTCGAACCCACATCGACGGTTTTGGAGACCGCTGAACTACCCTTGTTCTATTCCCCTGGGTAAAGGCGGAGCCTTGAACCAGAGGGTTCCGCCTTTTGTCTTGCGAAGAGATTACTCGACGATCTTGATGACCTGTCCTGCACCAACGGTACGTCCACCCTCGCGGATAGCGAACTGCTGTCCCTCGTTGAGGGCCACAGGAGTGATGAGGTTGACGGTGATCTCTACGTTGTCACCAGGCATGACCATCTCGATTCCTTCAGGAAGGGTGATCTCACCGGTAACGTCCAGTGTCCTGATGAAGAACTGAGGACGATAGTGGTTGTGGAACGGAGTGTGACGTCCGCCCTCTTCCTTCTTAAGGACGTAGATCTGAGCCTTGAAGACGGTGTGGGGAGTGATGGACTTGGGAGCCGCAACAACCTCGCCCCTCTTGACTTCCTTCTTGTCGATACCACGGAGGAGCAGACCGACGTTGTCTCCGGCCTCGCCCTGGTCGAGGAGCTTGCGGAACATCTCGACACCGGTGACGGTGGTTGTCCTGGGCTCATCGCCGAAACCTACGAGTTCGACAGGGTCGCCGACGTGGATGGTACCAGCCTCGATACGGCCGGTGACGACGGTACCACGACCGGTGATGGAGAAGATGTCCTCGATAGGCATGAGGAAAGGCTTCTCGTTCTGGCGGGGAGGAAGAGGAATATACTCATCGACAGCGTCCATGAGCTCCATGACCTTGTCTTCCCACACCTTCTCTCCGTTGAGGGCACCGAGTGCGGATCCACGGATGATAGGGCAGTCCTCATCGAACTTGTAGAAAGCGAGGAGGTCGCGGATTTCCATCTCGACCAGGTCAAGCATCTCGGGATCGTCAACAAGGTCGACCTTGTTCATGAAGACGAGGATCTTGGGGACGTTCACCTGACGGGCGAGCAGGATGTGCTCACGGGTCTGGGGCATAGGTCCGTCTGTAGATGCGACAACAAGGATAGCACCGTCCATCTGGGCAGCACCGGTAACCATGTTCTTCACGTAGTCAGCGTGGCCCGGGCAGTCCACGTGTGCATAGTGACGGTTGGCTGTTTCGTACTCGACGTGAGCGGAGTTGATGGTGATACCGCGCTCCTTCTCTTCGGGAGCGTTGTCGATCTGGTCGAAAGACTTCACCTTGTCTGCGTTACCAGCGACTCTCTCGGCGAGAACCTTGGTGATGGCGGCAGTCAGAGTGGTCTTGCCGTGGTCAACATGGCCAATTGTACCGATGTTGACATGCGGCTTGGTTCTTTGGAATGTTTCTTTTGCCATAATATTATGATTAAAATGAGTAAACCAATTTATTCTACACAATTAGAGCCGGTGATGGGATTTGAACTCATGACCTCATCCTTACCAAGGATGCGCTCTACCCCTGAGCTACACCGGCTTAAGTGGAGCGGAAGACGAGGTTCGAACTCGCGACCCTCAGCTTGGAAGGCTGATGCTCTACCAACTGAGCTACTTCCGCAAAACCTGCATTTTTGCATCGGTCCTGGCTGGAACAAGGAGTGGGATTTGGCGCTTCCATTAACTTGCCTTGCCCGGACCCTGCGCTTTCAAGTACCTCGCAGACGGGTACTTTGGTGGGAGGAGGTGGACTCGAACCACCGAACCCGAAGGAGCGGATTTACAGTCCGCCGCAATTGCCGCTATGCGATCCTCCCAAGTTTCCGAAAATCTACCAGTCGAGCCGAAAGAGGGATTCGAACCCACGACCCCGAGATTACAAATCACGTGCTCTGGCCAACTGAGCTATTTCGGCAGTATTTCAATGAAATCCCCCTTCAAAAAGGGAGTGCAAAGATATACATAAAATCCGATTCGCCAAAACTTTTTCAAGATTTTTTGAATATCCTTTCCAATTCCCCGAGTATGCCCTCGCAGTCCAGCGAACAGGCGGCACGCTGGCTCGGCTGGCTGTCCTGCGTTATGAACCTGTCCGGAACCCCGAGGCCGTGCAGGGGCACACTGTGTCCAGAAGCGGCCATGTATTCGCAGGCTTCCGAGAACAGGCCTCCCTTGAGGCACCCTTCCTCGACGGTCAGGACTGCCTTGTACGATGTCGCGGCTTCCTCGAGGATACTGGTGTCGACGGGTTTCAGGAAGCGCATGTCGTAGACTGCGGGCGAGAATCCGTGCCTTTGCCTGAAAGCCTCGGCAGCTTCCGCCGCCCTGCAGGCTTCCGGCCCAAGGGCGAGGATGGCGATGACCTCCCCGTCCACGATCTTTTCACCCTTCCCGAGAGGGACCTTTTCCGTCCTGGCAGTCTTCCAGGGCGCACCTTCTCCGCACCCCCTGGGATACCTTATAATAAACGGACCGGATCCGGCATCAAGCCCCGAGTGGAGGAGGCGCGCCAGTTCGGACTCATCCCTCGGCGCCGAGATCACGCAGTTCGGGATGCTCCTGAAAGCGGCCAGGTCGAACACGCCCTGGTGGGTCGCCCCGTCTTCCCCGACAAGCCCGGCGCGGTCGAAGCAGAAGACCACGGGAAGGTGCTGCAGGGCGACGTCATGGATGATCTGGTCATATGCCCGCTGTGCAAAGGAGGAGTAGATGGCGCAGTAGGGTCTTGCCCCGCCGGCGGCCAGCCCGGCCGCGAAGGTGGCTGCATGCTCCTCGGCGATGCCTACGTCGAAGAAGCGGTCTGGGAACATGGCGGCGAACCTGGACATTCCGCTGCCGGTGGCCATGGCAGGAGTGATGCCCACCACCCTGGGATCTTTTTCGGCCAGGTCGCAGAGCACCTGCCCGAACACATCCTGGTACCTGGTGGCGCGGCCTTCGCCGCCCAGCCTCCGTCCTGTAGCCGCGTCGAATTTCCCCGGGGCGTGCCAAGTGGTCGGGGAAGCCTCCGCGGGAGCATATCCCTTGCCCTTGACCGTCAGCGCGTGAAGCAGTTTCGGGCCCTTTATCCCACGCAGGCGCCTGAGGGTTTCCACCACCTGGGCGATGTCGTTGCCGTCCACAGGCCCGAAGTACCTGAGCCCGAAAGCTTCGAACAACTCTCCTCCGGTGGCGGTGACCAGGCCGGACTTCGTCCGCCGGACCATCCTCTGCACCCAGTTCCTGACGCCGCTTCTTCCGAGCCGGTCCCATACGCTCTCCTTCAGTTTGTTGTAGCCGGGGTTGGTTATGAACTTCAGGAGGTAGGAATGGATGCCTCCCTTGTTGCCGTCGATGGCCATCTCGTTGTCGTTCAGGACGACCAGGATGTCAGCATTGGTGTCTCCGGCGTTGTTGAGCCCCTCGAGGGCCAGCCCTCCGGTCATCGCCCCGTCGCCGATGAGGGCGACCACCTTCTCATCCCTTCCGGCGACCTTGGCCGCCTCCACGAGGCCCAGTGCGGCCGACACTGAAGTCGAGGCATGTCCTACCCCGAAAGAATCCCAGGGGCTCTCGTCGCGGTTTGGGAATCCGCTCAGGCCGCCGGCCATCCTGTTCCTTCGGAAATCCTCCTTCCTGCCGGTCAGTATCTTGTGGGCATATGCCTGGTGCCCGACGTCGAACACCAGCTTGTCCTTCGGCGTGTCGAAGACATAGTGGAGGCCGACGATCAGTTCCACCGCTCCGAGGCTCGAGGCGAGATGCCCCGGATTGTCAGCGCAGCACGTGACGATGTAGTCCCGGATCTCGGAGCACAGGACCTTCAGCTGGTCCATGTCCAGTTTCCTGAGGTCCGCCGGGGAATCCACTTTGTCCAGAATCTTGTACATCCTCGAAATCTTGGTCCGGCAAAGGTACGATTTTATTTAATAATAGTTAAATTCGCAGGGAAATGAAGCGGTTCCCGAACACATACGTCATCATCTCGGCGATCATAGTGCTTTGCGCCGTCGCGACCTTCATCGTCCCGGCCGGCCGGTATGTCGCTTCGGCTGACGGTCCGCCCGTTTACGAAAGGCTTGCCCGGTCGCCCCAGTCCTGGCAGGTCTTCTCGGCCCTTTACAACGGCTTCGTCAAGCAGGCGGGGATCATCGTGTTCATCCTGATCGTGGGAGGGGCTTTCTGGATACTCAATTCCACCGGGGCCGTGTCCTTCGGCATCGAGAGGTTCATCCGGAAGGCCGGAAAATACGACAAGCTGGTACTCGCCGGCCTGACGGTCTTGTTCTCCCTCGGAGGAGCGGTGTTCGGGATGAGCGAAGAAACCATCCCGTTCGTGGGGATCGTAGTTCCCCTCGTCGTCGCCATGGGCTATGACGCAATCACGGGACTGCTGGTGGTCTACGTGGCCTCCAATGTCGGGTTTTCCAGCGCCTTCCTCAATCCTTTCACCGTAGGCATAGCCCAGGAGATGGCCGGAGTGCCCCTGTTCTCAGGGATGGGCTACCGCCTGGCCTGCTGGTCCTTGCTGACGGCCGCATGCGTGGTGTTCACCCTTTCGTACGCTTCCCGGATCAGGAAGCCGGTGGCAGCCCTGGCCCCTTCCGGCGTTTCCCGTCCACGCGTTCAGTCCGGGGAGGAAGCACCCCCGGCTTCCTCCGAAGGACGGAAGAAGGCCATACTCTGGCTGCTTCTCATTTCCGTCATCGCCCTCGTGGCTGGAGTGACCTGTTTCAAGTGGTACATGCCGGAAATATCCGCACTTTTCCTTGCGATGGGCCTGCTTTGCGGGATCATCGCCGGCTATGGTGCCAACAGGATAGCGGACCTGTTCCTTGCCGGAGCCAGGGACATCCTGCCGGCCGCCATGGTGGTCGGCCTGGCTTCAGGGATCATCCTGATCCTGCAGGACGGGCACATCCTCGACACCATCCTGCACTCGATGGAATCAGGGCTCGGCGAGGGTGGCAGGACGGCTTCGCTGGCACTCATGTACGGCATCCAGACCCTCATCAACCTGGTGATCCCGAGCGCTACCGCCAAGGCTGCCATCACCATCCCGGTGATGACCCCTTACTGCGACATGATAGGACTGTCACGGCAGTCCATGGTACTGGCCTTCCAGTTCGGGGACGGCTTCACGAACATGCTCACACCAACTTCCGGAGTCCTGATAGCTGCGCTCGGGATGGCGAAAGTCCCCTATGCACGGTGGATAAAATGGGCGTGGAAAGGTGTCGCCGCATTGATTCTTGCAGGATTTGTGTTACTTTTGCCTACTGTTCTGTACTCCATCGCAGGTTTTTGAAGGAATGATGATATAAACATATTCAACCATGTCTGAAACGACTGTCAAAACAACCCTCAGGGATTCTGCCGCAATGCGCTGGACCGCCTTGCTGCTCCTCGCCCTGGCAATGTTCTGCTCCTACATCTTCATGGACATCCTCTCTCCCATCAAGGACCTGATGGCAGAGACAAGGGGATGGGATTCCACCGCCTTCGGTACCATGCAGGGAGCCGAGACATTCCTCAATGTATTCGTATTCTTCCTCATCTTCGCGGGTATCATCCTGGACAAGATGGGTGTCCGCTTCACCGCCGTCCTGTCGGGAGCGGTGATGCTGGTCGGAGCCGTCATCAAATGGTACGCCGTCAGCGGTTCCTTCATCGGCAGCGGCCTTGAGAACTGGTTCACGGCCAACCTGAACTACATCCCGGTGTTCGATGAGCTCGGAGTCTCGCCCTTCTACCGCGGCATGCCCGCTTCGGCAAAGCTGGCCGCCTGCGGCTTCATGATCTTCGGCTGCGGGTGCGAGATGGCCGGCATCACCGTGAGCCGCGGCATCGTCAAGTGGTTCAAAGGGCGTGAGACCGCCCTTGCCATGGGCTCCGAGATGGCCCTTGCCCGTCTCGGCGTGGCGACCTGCATGATCTTCTCGCCCTTCTTCGCGAAGCTCGGCGGACAGGTCGACGTGTCCCGTTCTGTCGCATTCGGAGTTGTCCTGCTGTGCATCGCCCTCATCATGTTCATCGTCTATTTCTTCATGGACAGGAAGCTCGACGCCCAGACCGGTGAGGCCGAGGACAAGGACGATCCTTTCAAGGTCAGCGACATAGGCCAGATCCTCCGGAGCGGCGGTTTCTGGCTCGTCGCCCTCCTGTGCGTTCTCTACTATTCGGCGATATTCCCGTTCCAGAAATATGCGGTCAACATGCTGCAGTGCAACCTTACCTTCCATGAGGTCGACCCTGCCTCGTTCTGGGGCGGCAGCGCGGTGACCATAGTCCAGTACATAATAATGCTGGTCGTGGCGGCCACATCCTTCTCCAGCAATTTCGTCAAGGGCAGGAACCTCAAGTACACCCTTCTCGGCATCGCCGTGCTGGCGCTGATAGTCTACTGCTACATGGGCTACATGCGCCAGAGCGCCGAGACTGTCTTCGCAGTGTTCCCTCTCCTGGCGGTGGGCATCACCCCGATCCTGGGCAACTACGTCGACCACAAGGGCAAGGCTGCCTCGATGCTGCTGCTGGGTTCGCTGCTGCTTGTCTTCTGCCACCTGACCTTCGCCTTCGTGCTTCCCGCTTTCAAAGGCAACGCAGTGGGCGGCGTGGTGGTCGCCTACCTGACGATCCTCGTCCTCGGGGCCTCCTTCTCCCTTGTCCCCGCGGCTCTCTGGCCAAGCGTGCCGAAGCTCGTCGACTCGAAGATCATAGGATCGGCTTATGCGCTCATATTCTGGATCCAGAACATAGGACTCTGGCTCTTCCCCCTGCTCATCGGCAAGGTACTGGACAAGACCAATCCGGGAGTCACCGACCCTACCCAGTACAACTACACCGCCCCTCTGGTGATGCTGGCCTGCCTCGGCATAGCCGCACTTCTGCTCGGCCTCCTTCTCAAGGTGGTCGACCGCAAGAAGCATCTCGGCCTCGAGGAGCCGAACATCACCGAGTAGTCACTTCCTCCGGTCTTTACTTACCCGTTCCATGAAGACAAAGACAACGATTCCGTCGAAGGTGGTTCCCTGGCTGGCCCTTGCCTGCCTGGTGGTCCCGATGTTCGCATCGTACTACTTCGACGACATGTTCTCGACCCTGTCCCATCTCTTCGAGAACCCTTCCGCCCTTGCCCTTGGATGGAACTCCGCCGACTACGGGTTCTACACCAGCGGCTATTCCACCCTGTGCATATTCGGAGGCCTTATCGTCTGCGGGATGCTCCTGGACAAGTGGGGGGTGCGGATAACCGGTTCGGTGTTCGTGGGGATGATGGTGGCAGGTGCAGGTCTCGTGGCGTGGGCGCTCATGTCAGGACTGCCCCCGGCATCGTCAAGGAACATAGCCTACGTCGGATGCATGTTCTTCGGCCTGGGCAGCGAGATAGCCGGTGTAGCGGTCAACCGTTCGATAGCCAAGTGGTTCAAGGATGGCAACATGGCCCTCGCGATGGGACTCCAGCTGGCGATAGCCAGGCTGGGCACCCTCTATGCCTTCGTCGTGGCCCCGAAGCTCGTTTCCGCCCAGGCATCGGGGATGTACACCCTTGCCCAGACCGCCTGTCCTGCCATCCATGGCCTGGCGCTGATGGCGGCGGGACTGGTCCTTTGGGCTGTTTTCGTGGCCATGGACGCCCGTTATGACGCGCAGCGCGGTCTCGCCGGCGCTTCCGGCGGTACAAGGGAAGAGGACAAGTTCCGCTTCCGGGACGTGCTGGCCCTCCTTGGGAACAAGCAGTTCATCTGCATAGCCCTGCTGTGCGTGTTCTTCTACAGCAGTGTGGTGGCTTTCAAGAAGTTCGCGACAGCCATACTTATCCCCCGCTTCGATGTTCCGGTCGACGCGGCGAAGTGGATGGTGTCCGTGCTTCCTTTCTCGACGGTCGTTTTCGCACCGCTCTTCGGAATCCTGGTGGACAAGGCTGGAAAGGGCACGAGATGGATGCTCATAGGCTCCTTCCTCGCCCTTGCCGCACATCTGCTGCTGGCCTTCGCTCCTGCCGGGGTACCCTTCTACGGCTACCTCAGCATGGTATTCCTTGGTTTCGGGTACTCCCTCGTGCCCGCCGCCATGTGGCCTTCGGTCCCGAAGATAGTGCCCGCGAAGGTGCTGGGCACGGCATTCGCGCTGGTCTACTGGGTCCAGAACCTGGGGCTGCTGTCCTTCAAGATGCTGGCCGGAAACATCCTTACTTCCCGCGGAGGGGACCAGGGAACGGCCCAGAGTGCCGGAGCCGCCGTCAGCGTGGAGATGATGTTCATCGCCGTCTGCCTGTTGTCGGTGGCGTTGTCCTTCATCCTCAAGCGTACTTCGTCAAGGCATCCGGAGATGAAGCTTGACGCACCCTCGAAGGCGTGACGGTGTACCTGCCGGGACGCTTGCCGGACGTTTCCCGGGGCGGTGACGGATTTTGATTGAGTTTAACGGTTGTAGTGTAATGGACCTTGATTTTTTCCTGGAGATACTGGGCATCCGCTCCACCTCCGGAACGGAAGCCGCCCTTGCCGGGTTCCTTGCTGAAAACCTGCAGGGCCCCGGTTGCGAAGTCCACCGTCACGATGTCGGCGACGGGACTTCCAACCTTCTTTTCGACTGGTCCGGCACCGGTGCCCCGCCCTTCGTGTTCTGCACGCACATGGACACCGTGCCGCCTTACATCAGGCCGAAGGTGGTCTGCGTGAAGGAAGGAGACACCCTGCCCGGAGGTGCGGTCGCCGCCACTGACGACACGATGGTCATGGGCAGGGGAAGCTGCGACGCCAAAGGACAGCTGATATCCATGTACGAGGCCTGCCGCACCCTTGCCAGGGAGGGCTACAGCGATTTCGGGCTGCTTCTGCTGAGCGGGGAGGAGACCGGTTCGAAGGGAGCGAAGGCCTACACCAGGGACTGTCCCGGTGGGGATTTCGTCCTGGTCGGCGAGCCTACCGACAACTGCCTCGTCTCCGAGTGCAAGGGGACCAAGGCGTTCACCATCACCCTTCCTGGAAAACCCTGCCACTCGGGTTATCCGGAGAAAGGGGTCAGCGCTGTCGAGCGGTTCGTCGAGTTCATGAACCTCCTGAAAATCGCGGATTTCCCCAAGGACAGGGTCCTGGGAGACACCACCTGGAACGTGGGCATGCTCAAGAGCGGCAATCCGAGGAACATCCTGAGCCCCGAAATCACTTTCGACATCTACTTCAGGACGACTTTCGCGACGGACGACCTCGTCCACAACAAGCTTCTGGGAATATGCGGGGCCGGCGCCGTCATCCGTGCCTTCGGCGGCGACAGTCCCATGTGCTTCTTCAGCGGAGTGGAGGGAATCCCTGTGAAGACGGCTTCTTTCGGCAGCGACGCCCCGCACCTCGCCGGTTTCAGGAGGAAGGCTGTCTGCGGCCCGGGTTCGATCCTTACGGCTCACACGCCCGACGAGCATGTCCTTCTGTCCGACCTCGAGAAAGCCGTGGAACAGGACATCGCCATCTACAAGGAAGCTACGGGAAAGAAACGCCTTGCCTGAAGGCAGGGCCTTCCCGTGTGTAATGCAGAGAAAGAAAACCATAAAACGGATTTGACATGATAGTAATGAAATTCGGCGGTACTTCGGTCCAGGATGAGGCTGCGATCGGAAGGGTCATCGCCATTGTAAGGGAAAGGCTGAGGGAGAGGCCGCTTGTAGTCGTCTCGGCCCTCGCCCGGGTGACGCGGCTTCTGTGCGATCTCGCCGACGAAGCCCGCGACCAGCATGAGGAAGTGGTCAGGGACCTTCTCTCCCAGCTCAGGGAGAGGCACTACGACCTTTCAAGGAAGCTTCTGGGCGGCAGTCCCGAATTGCTGCAGGCCTGCCTGGAGGATGTCGAGAAGCATCTCAAGGCTCTCCAGACATTCGTCGGAGGAGTCTGTCTTATCGGCGAGCTGTCTCCCCGCAGCGAAGCCAGGATCATTTCCACCGGAGAGATACTCTCTTCAACCATCATCAGCCACGCATTCAACGCCAGCGGGATTTCATGCCACTGGGTAGATGCCAGGAGGATGATTACCACGGACGACAACTATCTTTCAGCACGTCCGCTGATGGATGTCACCCGGGCTAACGTCAAGCGTATCATCGGGCTCGAGTCCCGCGGCACCGACCTGACCGTCACCCAGGGATTCGTTGCGTCCACTGAGGCGGGGGCCACTTCAGTCCTCGGGTTCGAGGGTTCGGATTATTCCGCGGCCATCTTCGGCATGGCACTGGGAGCGGAACGCGTCGAGATATGGACCGATGTGGACGGAATGAGGACGGCCGATCCCAGGGTAGTCCAGTCCACCGGCAAGATCGATGTGATCTCGTACGAGGAAGCCGCCGAGATGGCAGCCATGGGAGCAAGGGTCCTCCATCCCCTCACCATAGAACCGGCCCGTTCCCGGAACATCCCCATCCGGGTCCTCAATTCGATGAACCCTTCCTGCGAAGGCACTCTCATCATCCGCGGGGATGAATCCCCGGACGGCCCCAAATCGGTCGCTTTCCGCGACGGCATACTCTTCGTGAAAGTCTCTTCCGCGAAACTTGAGGGAGTCACCGACATGTTCGGAAAGGTATTTGCAGAGCTCTACCCCAGAAGGATCCCCGTGATGCTTGCCAAGGCTACCGAATCGGAAGTGTACCTGGTGATCCCTGAAGACGTCCCGTGTCTCGAGGAAGCAGTGACGCGGCTTCGTTCCTGGGCGGAGGTCACCCTTTTCAGGGACAAGGCCATCCTTTCGGTGATCGGGCGCAACATCGTCGGGTTCGAAGGGCTTGGCGACAAGGTCATCAGCCTCTCGGGGAAGGTCTACCTGGCCAACGTGAGCGCGAACATGATGAGCGAGAACTTCGTGATAGACTCCGACCGGCTGTCAGGTACGCTCTCGGGGATCCACGGCTACATATTCGGAAAAGAAGATGCTTAAGGTTTTCATAAGCGGCTACGGCCGCATGGGACACATGGTGGAGCAGGAACTTTCCGCCAGGGGGATCGAGTGCGCCGGGAAGAGCGAGGACATAGCTTCCGTGGACCCGGCCCTGGCTGCAGGTTGCGTGTGCATAGACTTCACGACTCCCGCGGCGTTCCGCTCCAACTACCGCACCCTCGCCGCCAGGTTCAAGGCGGTCGTGGTCGGCACCACAGGTTGGGACGACATCAAGGAGGAGGTGCTCTCCTGTTTCAGGGAGAACGGGACCCCGCTTGTGTATTCCTCCAATTTCTCGTTGGGGGTCAACGTCCTGGAAGCTGCGGTAGCCCTCGTCTCAAAGTACCTCGGCAAGGCGGGAGGGTACAGCCCGTACATCGTCGAGAAACATCATGTCCACAAGCTGGATGCACCCAGCGGCACGGCCAAGACCCTCGCCGCCGCCGTCGAGGCCGGGATGGGCGCCGCCCCTTCGGTGGCTTCCGTAAGGGTCGGTGAGGTCACGGGCATACACACCGTCGGCTTCGAAGGCCTGAACGACAGGATAACCCTCGAGCACGAGGCCTTTTCCAGGAAGGGCTTCGCCCAGGGCGCCGTGGTCGCGGCCATGATGACCGGGGAACTTGAGGGAACCCACGAATTCAAGGAACTCTTTTTCAAGGAGGAAGGAATATGATAAAACTGGAAGGATGCGGCACCGCCCTGGCAACGCCGTTCAAGGACGGGAAAGTCGATTACGAGGCCTACGAAGGCCTTGTCAGGCGCCAGGTGGATTCGGGGATCGATTTCCTCGTCCCGCTTGGCTCAACGGCGGAGACACCCTGCCTGGAAGACGGAGAGAAATGCCGTCTGCTCGAGATCGCAAGGTCGGTCTCAGGCAGCCTCCCGCTCGTCGTGGGAGCCGGTTCGAATTCCCCTGCCGCGACGGTACGCAACATGCGGCTGCTTTCCCCGTTCGGCCCGGACGCCTACCTGGTCGTGGTCCCATTCTACAACAAGCCCACCCAGGAAGGAATCTTTGAATATTTCAAGTACGTCTCCGAAGCGGCGGACAAACCTGTCGTAGCCTACAACGTACCCGGAAGGACCGGCGTGAACATGACGGCGGCCACCACGCTCAGGGTGGCCGGCCTTCCCGGCGTCATCGCCGTGAAGGAGGCTTCCGGAGACCTTGGGCAGATCAGAAGCATAATCGAAGCCGCCCCTGAGGGCTTCAGGGTGTTCAGCGGCAACGACGACCAGACCGCCGGCGTTGTGCTCTCGGGCGGAGCCGGAGTCATCAGCGTGGCGTCCAATGTGGATCCCTCGAGGATGGTCCGTTTCACCCATGCCCTGCTCCGCGGGGACGAAGGGGAGTACGGCAGGCTTTCCGGCGAACTTGCCCCCTTGTTCGATGCCTGCTTCGTGGAAAGCAATCCCATCCCGGTCAAGGCCGCCCTCCGGATCCTGGGCCTCTGCTCTTCCGAGATGCGCCTTCCGCTGACCGAGGCCACGGAGGAAACCTTCCGAATCATGGAAAATGTTCTGGGAGGATTGGGATTATGATGGATTTCAAGGAAGTCGTACGCCGGCTGGAGTCCGGCGAACTGAGGGTCGCCAGGAAGGAAGGCGGCCTCTGGAAGGTCGACGTCGAGGTCAAGGAAGCCATACTCGAAGGGTTCCGCACCGGCACTCTCAAGGACCTCTCCAGGGATGAATATTCATTCTTCGACAAGGACACCCTGCCGCTGAGGCGCTTCTCCCTTGAAGACAGGGTCAGGATAGTGCCCGGGGGAAGCAGCGTCAGGTGCGGGGCGTACCTTGCTCCGTCAGTGATAATGATGCCCCCGTCCTATGTGAACATCGGGGCCTATGTCGACGAGGGTACCATGATAGACTCGCATGCCCTCGTAGGGTCCTGCGCGCAGATAGGGAAGAATGTCCACATCTCCGCAGCCTCCCAGATAGGAGGCGTCCTGGAACCTTCCGGGGCCCTTCCCGTCATCATCGAGGACAATGCTTTCATAGGAGGCAACTGCGGTATCTATGAAGGTACGGTGATAGGCGAAGGGGCCGTCCTGGGCTCCGGAGTCATCATTACCAAAGGGACCGCCTTGTACGACGCCGTACAAGGCCGCTACATCCCGCTTTCGGAAGACGGCAGGACCATAGTCCCGCCCCGGGCGGTGGTGGTGTGCGGCAGCAGGCCTTTGTCCAAAGGACCCGGGAAAGAGGCCGGGATACAGATCTACACCCCGGTGATAGTCAAGTACAGGGACGACCGTACCGACGCTTCGGTCGCCCTCGAATCAGCGCTCAGATAAGATGCAAGAGACTTTTTACAAATACCATGGAGCCGGAAACGATTTCCTCCTGTCTGATGCCAGGGAGTCCGGCCTGGTCCTGACCACGGACCAGATCAGGCATCTGTGCAACCGCCACACCGGTTTCGGCGCCGACGGGATGATGTTCCTGCGCAATGCTTCCGAAGGCTCCGGAGCGGCGTTCAAGATGGATTTCTACAATCCTGACGGCTCTTCCGGGATGATGTGCGGCAACGGCGGAAGGTGCATGGTCGCATTCGCGGCCTCCCTCGGCCTCGTCAACGAGGAGGAACCGGTCCGTTTCGAGGCTCCGGACGGAGAACATGAAGCCATAATGTCCGGGGGCCTTGTCAGGATAAGGATGAAGGATGTGGACAAGGTGAGCACGATCCTCGAACTCAGGTCCTGCTTCCTGGACACCGGGACCAGGCATCTCGTGAAGTTCGTCAGGGACCTGGACGATTATCCGGTGGTCCAGGAAAGCCAGCCCCTGAGGTACAGTCCGCTGTTCGCCCCTCAGGGGACGAATGTCAATTTCATTGAGCCCGGGACGGGGAGAGGGTCTTCTACGATGTCAAGGCTGCGATAGCCACCCTGAGCGTGGATTTCATCCCTGAAGGTGCGGGAGAGAACCTTCGTGTCCGCGATGTCTGGCTGACCGGCCCGACGGCGTTCATCGGTACCGTCAGCGTGGTGCTGTAGGCAGGCGGATGAAACCTGATGCGTGACATTTCCCGATTTTGTTGTAAATTAGCGACCTCTAATATCATCGTCTCGTTATGAAAAACTTGTTAAGACCAATCATCATCGTCGCGGTGTGCGCCGCGATGGCTTCCTGCATGGGAAAGACCTCCAGCGAGTACACCCTCACCGCATCTCTTGAAGAGTTCGCACTTGCCCAGTACAACGACTACTTCAACGAAACCGACAGCACTTTCTCCGGAGCTGCCTACATCCTGATGGACAATATCTCCTTCCTCTGCGCCGGTGTGGACGAGCAGGGTTTCCACGGCGGGTTCGCCCTCTCCAAGAAAAAGGCCTACCTGACCAGTGAAGGCGCCCCGACCATGACCACTTCCGCCGGCGGAAAGGGCGGCAGCGGCAGGTCCGTCGTCTATTCCTACTTCTACCAGAACCCGAACCCGTCTTTCATGCCGGAGTATGACATAAGGTTCAACTTTGCCAATGCCACCACCTACACCTGTTTCCTCAAAGGGGCCGCGGTAAACAACACCGCCCACATAGCCAGCCTCGTGGCTTCCGGCTATTTCATGCCGGGGGACTATTACAAGGTCGTCGCTACCGGCTACAACCAGGGCAAGCCTGTAGGGACTTCGGAGTTCTACCTCGTCGACTACACCGGGAACGAACTCAAGGCCTTCGACATCCAGAGCAGCCGTGCGGAACTTCCCCTTTATTTCTGCATGGACAACTTCACCGTCGACATTTCCTTCGAGCGCAAGTCATGAAGACCAACAGGGTAATGAAGGACGAAGCCCTGGCTTCGCTCAAGGGCAACTGGCCGCAGGCAGTGCTGGCGACGTTCTTGCTCTTGCTGGTCGTCGCCGTCTTCGAGATACCCTACTTCAGCATGGCTTTCTGGATGAGTCCCGGGTGGACTCCATCCCTGTTCGACAGGTCTTTGTCGACCACTGCCTGGCTGGTGATGCTGCTGGTAGTCCTTCCGCTTGAAGCCGGTCTTTCCAATGCTTTGAGGATTCTCCTTACGAATGGGGACAACAATCTGGTTTCCAATGAGTTCAAGATTGCGTTCGCGAACTGGCTCCACAATGCCTGGACTCTTTTGCTCAGGTACGTCTGCGTCATGCTCTGGACGGTCCTCCTCATTGTCCCCGGCGTAGTGAAGGGACTTGCCTACGACATGACGGACTTCATAATGGTTGAAGAGCCCTCCCTCACTGCGTATCAGGCCATGAAGAAAAGCGAAGTGATGATGAAGGGTCACAAGACCCGGCTTTTCCTGCTGTACCTCGGGATGGTAGGATGGGCGCTGCTGTCCATCCTGACGCTCGGGCTCGGATTCCTGTGGTTGATACCTTACGTCTACACCACCAGGGCTGCCTTTTACGAGTCGCTCAAGGGAGAGGCGCAGATAAACAGGATTGACTATTGATTCCAAGACATATGAAGAGTATCATTTCCTTTGCCGCCGTATTGCTGGTGGCCTGTTCGCTCTGTCATGCCCAGATGCCCGTCGTCGAGCGGGATGATCCAAATCCTTCCTCCGACATGGCTTGGGAGGGGATGAAAGACATCCGTTTCGGATGGGGTTCGGTCGACTCACGATACAAGAAGGATGAAGTCCCCGTCTTGTCCAAATCCCTGGTGCTCAGGGGCTGGCGCGGTGAAAGGGTGTTTGCCCAGGCGGTCCTTGCCACACCTGTCGACGTGGAGAGTTTCCGTGTCGTGGCGAGCGATTTCAAGTCCGGGAAGAACGTGATACCCTCTTCGGCGGTCTCGAAATACTTCGTAACCTACGTGATAGGCGAGCATGTGTTCCAGGGCGATCCGGTGCTCAGTCCCGACAGGCTGGCCTGCCAGGATGGATTCAAGGTCGATTCCCGCACCGTACGTCCCGTGTGGCTTGACATCCGCATCCCCGCCGATGCCGTCCCTGGAAAGTACAAGGGTACGGTCACGGCAGACTGCGACGGGAAGGTCCTCCAGGTGCCCTGTGTCCTTGAGGTGGGCAAGCGGGTCCTGCCGGAACCCTCCGACTGGAGTTTCCACCTGGACCTTTGGCAGAATCCCTATGCCGTCGCCCGTTATTTCAACGTCCCCCTGTGGAGCGAGGAGCATTTCGCGAAGATGCGCCCCATAATGGAATACCTTGCCTCCTGCGGCGAGAAGGTCATCACCGCCAGCATCTTCCAGCATCCCTGGAACAGCCAGACGGAGGATCCGTTCGAGAGCATGATCGGGAAATTCAAGGGTATCGACGGCAGCTGGAAGTACGACTACACCGTCTTCGACAGGTGGGTCGAGTTCATGATGAGCTGTGGCATAACCGAGCAGATCGACTGCTATTCGATCCTGCCGTGGCACCTGACCTTCGAGTATTTCGACGCGGCGCTGAACTGTACCCGCTCCGAGAAGATGGACCCGGGCTCCAGGGAATATGAAGAGTACCAGCTCCCTTTCCTGACCGATTTCGCACGCCATCTAAGGGAGAAGGGCTGGTTCGAAAAGACCTGCATCGCCATGGACGAGCGCCCGAAGGACCTTCTGGAACATGCCTATGCCATCGTCCACAAGGCGGACAAGGACTACAGGATCGAAGGGGCGGTGAATTATTACGGCCCCGAAGTGGCGGAGAGGATGTACGACATCAGTTTCGCATTCCGTGAACCCCTGCTCACCGAGCAGCAGCTCTCCTCGCATCACGCCAAGGGCAACAAGGTTACCTTCTACACCTGCTGCAATCCGCAGCGTCCCAATACCTTCCTGGATTCCCCGACAGCGGAGTCGGTCTTCCTGGGATGGTATGCTGCCGCAGCCGGCTATGACGGCTATCTTCGCTGGGCCTACAACAGCTGGGTGAAGGAGCCGTGCGTGGACGGGCGTTTCCGCACCTGGAGGGCCGGCGACTGCTACCTGGTCTACCCGGACGGCCCCAGCATCCGTTCCGAAAGGCTGCTGGAGGGTATCCAGGATTTCGAGAAGATCCGGATTATCAGGGAGGAAGGCGATCCGCGCAAGGTCGCGCTCATCGACGCCCAGCTCTCTAAGTTCAGGGACATCGACTGGGATACCTTCGAAGACGCCCGGACCATTGCCCTCATCAACGAATCCAAGGCCCTGCTGCGTTCGCTGTAGCTTCCCGGGCGCAGGGGAGCAGACCCTTACTTGAAGGCGGTACGGTTCCTTTCCCGTGCCGCTTTCATTATGGCTTCCTCCTCTGAGTAGTCGATCAGCTCATCGTAAGGCTTCCCGACCCCGAGCCTCTCATCCCACAGCTTGGAGGCCTCGACAGACTTGATGCAGGCATTGAACTTGCCTTCTTCCAACTCTTTGCGAGCCTTCCCAAGGCAGGCCTTCCGGTAAATCTGGTGACCCCTCCTGGCACCCTCCTTGGGCATGACTTCAAGCCCTGAGAGTACCTTCAGCGACTTTGCATATTCACCGGCTTCGCAGAGGGCGTCGGCATAGGCGAGTCCGAGTTCGAACTTGTCGGGATATTTCCGGAAGTACTTCTTCCCGTCCCTGCAGGCTTCATCCCAGTCGCCGGCAGCGGAATGGAAATCGACCAGGGCCTTTCCAGTGCGCCAGTCTCCTGACAGGGATTCGGCTTTCCTCAGGTCCTGCAGCCTGCCTTCACCCTTGCGGAGCCTGGCCCTGGTAAGGTAGAAGGGGGCGTAGTCCGGCTTGTCGCCGCAGCCCTCCATCAAGTCCCGGGCTTCATCCTTGCGTGCATGGCGCCAAAGGATGAGGGCACGATAGTAACCGCTCTTCCAGGAACCGCCCGTCGCAGCCGCCCAGTCGAAGACTTCGAGCATTTCGGGCCTGAACGGGAAGACGAACCCGGGCGAAGCGGCGTCTGCCTTCTCCAGGAGTTCGAGGGACCGCCCGCGGTCCCTGTCCCGCAGGATGTAGGCCTGCAGGTAAGTGGCGGAGGGGTAGCCGGTCATCCCGCAGAGGGTCAGGGCCTCATCCTCAAGGCCGCAGTCCAGGTACCACAGGGCCATCTCCAGAAGGGTCTCGTGCGGAAGTTCGCACTTCAGGGTCTCCGGGAACGATGATGGATTCCCGTCCAGGAGGCTGCGTTCGAAATTGAAGAAGGGGAACAGCGGAAGCTCCGATCCGTACCTGTCGAGGACAGCCCTACAGGCGTCCTTGTCGCCAAGGTGCCTCAAGGCCACCTCCCCGGCCAGTCCGCAGAAGAGAGAGGGGCTTTTCGAGGAATATGCCAGGGCAAGGTTCCAGTCTCCGTCGGCGATTGCCATCCTTGAAAGGGCGGCGTAGGCGGCATCCCTGAATGACTGGGAGTAGGTGGCGATGGAGAAGCCGTCCTTGGCTTCCACCAGCCTTCCGGTCGCCTTTGCAGCGAGGCCGTAGAGGTAGTTCGCCTCCGGATCGTAGGTGTTGATCCTCAGGGCTTTCCGTGAATATTCGAAAGCCTCTTCCCACTCTCCGCAGTGCAGGCAGAAAGATGCCATCCCCCGGAGCGCCGGAGCATACCACGGATCTTTTTCCAGGCTTGCGAGGAACTCCTTCCCGGCTTCCTTGTAGTGCCTTACGTTCATCAGTTGCTCTCCCCTCAGGCAGTGCCCGTAGGCAGAACCCCAGTCGAAGTCTTCCGGCATCGTGTCCGGCCGGTTCGTCGTCCTTTCTCCGGGGTCCTCGTCGTACACCAGCTCATGCTCTCCGATGCAGACCTTGATGTAACCGTCCGAAGGGAGGTCGACGTCTGCAGACCAGGTCTGAAGCGGGTTGAAGGTCACATCCTCGGAGAAGACGGTCCTGCCTTCCTGGGTGACGGAGACTGTCTTCCTGCCTCCGCAGACCGGGGATATCCTCAACGTGGCCTTGCCGTCCCGGGTGCGAGCGATTGTGAGCGCCCCGAAAGCCGATGCGGCATCGTAGGCCCCTATGTCCTCCACCGGATACCAACACTCCGACCAGCTGTCCTGCGCCATCGGAGGGAAGGAGTGGTGCTTGAACGGAGTGTTGATGCTCTCTTCCTGCAGAGGCTGGTTGAACATCCTCCCGGCCTGCATCTCCACATACTGGCCGTCCGAATCGGTCAGGAGGTCTTCCCAGATGCCGCCTTCCCTGGACTGGCTCCAGCAGAAGAACTTCCTGCCCAGTTTCTCGTCCTGCCTGGCGCAGTGGGCGAATCCGAATCCGTCTTCCTCCCACCAAGCCCCGAACCAGTCGCCGTTGCCTCCGATGATGTGGTATGACTTGTCATTGCCGAAGGCGTTCTCGCTCATCTTCGAAAGGTCCCTTCCCCGGGCATCCATGGGGAAAGGATGCGGATCCCCTGCGTGGCCGATGTACCTGTCTCCGGGCATTCTCAGCCTCAGGTCTCCTCCAGCCTTGAAGGCGGCGTTGCTCCAGTTGTAGTAGGGCTGCTCAAGGAAGGATGTGTTGAAGTACCTTGCTTCGGTCGTGAAGCTGGCCCTGTCGGCGGGGACCCTTACCTCCACCGTCCACCATGTCCTGGTCAGGAGCTCCCAGGAAGCTATGATGCAGCTGACCGATCCGTCGGCGTTTTCACGTGTCGTGTAGTCCACCGGAGTGGCGGTGGACGGAACGTGGCCGATGATCCCGAAGTTGAACTCGATGCCGCCGGACGTCCATGCCCCGCGCATCGCGATGTCCCTGAACTTGACCACATGGTTGTAGTAGATGAATTCCTTGCCTGTGGTCTTGTCTACGGCACCCCAGACCTTGCCCCCGATTTCCGGGAACACGGTGACGCAGATCCAGTCATTCTCCAGGGTGACGGTCTTCCACTCCTTCGGGCTGCCCTGGGAGGCGTAGCCGTCGAACCTGAAATAAGGATACTGCAAGGCATCCGGATTCGCGACCGGGTCGGGGTCCGAGAATCCATAGGTGAGCATGGAGGTCATTCCTTCCGTTAGCCGGGCCTTTCCGGGACCGGCCAGCAACTGCGTCGTGGCAAGCAGCAGGGCCGCCAGGACGGTGGTCTTCTTTAGCATATTCATTCTTGTTTGTGGGATGGACGCCTTGCCGGGCGTCATCCCGTCATTTTTGTCTTAGCAGCAGCATCCAGCCTTCCTTGGCCTTGACGGGGATCGGGTCTCCCGGCCTGAAGGTTGTCTCCTCCTGGAAGTTCTTGAGGAAGGGAGCGGTGATCGAGGCCGATGCCTTGTCGATTCCGAGGGCCTCCCAGTCGATGTCCAGCCGCACGGTCTTGTCCCTGCCGCTGAAATTGCCTATGGAGACTATGGTTTCCCCGTCCTTGACATAGGCGGTGGCTTTCACCTCGGGGTCGGATGTCTTCACAGGGCAGGCCGGATCCCAGTAACCAAGCATCCTGGCTTCCTGTATCCGGTACTTCTCCCAGAATTTCCACATGGGGACCGGAGACTTCCTGTTGTCTACGCCCTCCCATGAATGGCGGGCGGTGGTGCCATAGACCATCCCGAGGAAGCGGTTCCCTCCGTCCTGGAGCATTTCGCTCATCTGGCCGAACGGGATTCCCGAGAAAGTGACGAACCACTGGTCGGGGGTCATGTCGTCGTAGCGGAAACTCTCCCCGAACCACAGCCTGTCCAGGTAGGGGAAGAACTCGGCGTACTGGTTCGCCGGACCCTTCGAGTACCAAGTGTTGGAATGCATGTCGATAAGCGCGCCTTCATGGTACTTGTCGAGGATTTTCCGGAGCCGTTTCATGGTGACCCTGTCGCAGGACAGGTCGTCCATGTAGAGCCCGTCCAGGTCGTAATGCTGTTCCATCCATCTGACCCCTTCGAGGAAGTAATTGATGTAGCGGGAGTAGCCTACCATCTGCAGGGCCGGGTCGGAATCTCCTTTCCGGAAATGGTCGAGGGATGTGTACCATGCCGGCCAGTAGTCTTCGACCAGATGCTCGCAGAGCCAGGCATTGCCTCCGCCCTCTCCAGGGGCCGTTATCTGGTGTTCGAGGCTGTGGAAGGCATATAGTTCTTCACAATGTGCGGAAAGTTCCCTCATCGTGTAGTAGAGCTTCACCATGCGCCCTTCGGCATGCTCGTGGTTTATGAAAGCGAAAAGGGAGTCCCTGACTATGAAGGGGTAGTTTATGTAGGGATTCAGGTTCTGGCCATGGTGGATGTTGCAGATGTTCGCCCCGTCCTCGGAGGCCCTGTCAAAATCCTGTGGAGCCGCATGGAAGTATTTCTGCGTGAAATGTTTCGCCGGATCCGGCTCCGTTGCCGGAGTCAGCGTGAGGGCGAACTCCATCTCCTTGGGGACCTTCCCTATGCTGCAAGGTCCGGTGGAGGCGGTGACGGTGGCTTCCTTCCCTTTCCGGCCATCCACAAGGATGCGTCCCTTACCGTCGTTGTCCCAGAATGGGGGCGGGGGTGGATTGAAAGCGAAGAGCAGGGGACCGTGGTAGGTCCCGCCCCTGAACTCGGTGTGCATGCCTGCCCTGGCGCCTCCAGTCCAGTAGCTGTCGAAGGGTCCCTTCCAGTCCCATGAATATCTCTCCGGCCGGTAGCCCCCGTCGAATCCGATTCCGATCATGTATTCGGACGCGGCTGCCGAGTAGACGGTTTCGAGACGGATGTCCTTCACGGGTATTTCCTCGTCCGAGGTCATCCTGACGTTGAAGTGCAGGTGCCCGTCGAACTCCATGTTCCCTTCGAGCTCGAACCCGATGCCGTCTTTCTCGCCCGAGGCGGTCCACTCCACGAGTCCGGCGGCCTTCTTCTGCGGGACGGCCCCGCCGGCATCGAACACGGTGGTGCCGCCTTGCCGTTCCACCACAAGCCTCATCGGGGAAGACAGGATGCCGATACCGTTGACTTCAGCGCTGCCGACCATTCCGTTGCCGCCTATGACGACACTCTTCCCCGTGGCTTCGATCCGGCTTCCGGAGACTTCCATCTCCTTGAACCTCGCGGTGGGTTCGTTGTCCAACCCTATGGTGGAGTTGAGCCAGCGGAGGCGTGAATGCCTCCATGTCTCGGAATCCCCATGGTCTTCGATGACCTTGCCGGAAACCTTGATTTCCAAGGATATCGTCTGCGGCTCGACGCCCTCGGCGGAAACGACGGCCGTACCATGGTAGGTGCCCGGCCGGGCATCCCGCGGGATCATCACTCCGCACCACATCGCCTGCACCCTGTCCTTCGGAACGTCCACATTGAAGTCCAGGCGGCTTCCGTCCCATGACGTCCCTTCAAGGTTGAAGCAGGTCATCTCTTCGGCAGGGATCAGGCTGCTGCCGTTGCGGAGCCCGTCGAAACTGATCCTGACGTTGCGGAGGTCCTTCCGTGCCGCCCAGACTCCAAGCTGCCAGGCATAGTACTCGTCCCTGAGGGCCAGCCCCTTGAAGGATGCCTCCGGGACTTTTGTCCACCTTGCGGGAAGGTACCTGGAGAACTGTATGGGAAAAGCCCTGTCTTCGGGGAACACTACCATGTCCCTTCCGGCGGCTTCCCTTAGCGCTTCGGTCTCGGCCCTTGTGGCCGTCAGGCCCATCGGGGTCCAGAAATTGAACCTCGAGGCGCTTTCGAAGCATTCCACCCTTGCAGGGGGCAGGCCTTCCTTCCCGGAGGCGGCTTTCTCCGCCCAGGCGGGGTCGGCTGAATATTCAGCCGGAAGGTAGTCCGACACGTTGATGTACCAGGTCTGCCACTTGTAGGGCAGGTAGTAGATGTAATAGGTGCCTTCACCGGCGGCAGGGCGGAAGATGACTTCTCCTGCTTCCGGGGTGAGTTCCGTGACCAGCACGTCCGTGACCTCGGAGTCGCATGCGTCCGTCACCACCACCTTCTTCGAGTCCGGTTGCAGGTCTGGCCGCCTCCATGGCAGCCTTGCCAGGACGGCTCCTGCGGAAGTGTCTTCAACGCAGACCACGGCCCTGTGGTTGCCTCTCATGTCGATGGTCCAGCTGGAGTCCGCCACGCGGAACGGTATCCCGTCAGGGGCGAACTCCCCGTAGCGGCTTTCCCCGTCGGGGTAGCCGGCCGTCCTGCCTGCGCAGCCTGCAATGGCAATCGCTGCAAGGACAGCGAGGATACCCTTTGCCACCAGGCCCTTTCCTTGTAATTCCATTGTGTGTGCCTATTGGGGTTACTCTTCCACGAATACTTTCCTGACGGCCTCCAGATAGCCGTAGCCGTACTTGTCGTCGGGCTCAAGGTAGCTGGTCTCCGTCCACTCGTTCCAGGAGTTGATGGTGATGAGCGGGTGGTGTTTGGGGCGGGCGTCAAGCCAGGCCTTCGCCTTGCGCAGGGCGCCTTCGAACCGTTCCGGAGTGTTGTCCCTCGACACGGCGCTTACCTTTGTCCTGGGGCTGTTGTCCCAGCCGATGCTGACATGGGGATAATACGGCAGGGTGAATTCGGTCTCCAGCCTGTCCCATTCCTTGTACGCCTGGTCCAGGATCTTCTGGTAGTCGTCATCGACATTGATGAAGTGGCAGAACTGGTAGTGCGACATGCTGTTGAATCCGAGCTGCTTCATGAACGCATCCCTTGGACGCTCGGTCTTGGCCGCGTCGAAGCCGCTGTAGTTGAACTGGGAATCCCACATGGTGAACTGGAGTTCAAGGTCCGGGAAGCCTGCCTTCTTGACCTCTTTGCGGAACCATTTCAGGGCGTCCACGGCCTGGTCCACTCCGCCGAGGCCTTCGATGAAGGTGCTAACCTCGTAGATCATGAACACGGGCTTGCCGTCGATCTTGTAGTAGTTGGGCTGCTTGAAGAACATCTCGATGTTCCTGCGGCAGATCTTTTCGAATTCTTCCCTGTCCACTCCACCTTTCCAGATGATGTTGTGTTCTCCCAGGTACGAGATCCTGGTGTCCCAGTAGTTTTCCACATTGTGGTTGGCCCACATGAGGTAGAAACTCATCTTGTCCTTGTTGGCCGCCTTCAGGAAGCCTTCCGTGAGGGTCGTCTCCATGAACGGCCTTCCGTCGAACCAGTACCAGTCGAAGATGAAGACGTTGACCCCGTGGCGGGTTGCCTGTTCGATCTCCATTTCCATCACTGCCGGGTCGGCTTCGTTGACAGGACCCCACAGGGGCTTCCGGTTCCAGTAGTGGCCGGGATTCCGCTGCTGCATGGTCATCACTGTCTCCCATTCACCCATCCCCGACGGCCAGAAGGGACGGAGACGCGGATCGTTATAGGCGTATGCCGGATACAGGTAGGCTGCTACGTCGTACTTTTGTTTCTGCTGCGCCTTTGCGCAGATGCCCAGGGCGAGGATGCAGGCCAAGGCGATCAAGGATTTTTTCATGAGAATCGTTATGTATTAAAATCTGTTCCAGGATGTGGCGATAGACAAATATAACAAAAACCCTTTACTCTTTGTAGAAATGACGGCAAAATGGCCGGTCACCCTTGGGACTTGACGGGAATAATGATTACCTTTGGGATGGACGGACTTTGCTCCAGGGGTTCAGTCCCATGTCCGCTCCCACGGTAATTAAACATTTTCCGCCATGCAGAAAGTATCCATTTTCATAACTCAGTTCCTGGTGTCGCTTGTTTGTCCGCTCCTGTACGCCCAGCGGCCCGAAGGCCTTCGTACGGACCTTGTCACCGACACGGAAACCGTATGGTGCGGGGGCTATGCGACCGACCTGTCGCTTCCCGAGGTCACCGCGGCCGGGCAGGATCGGTTCCAGGTGGTGCGTATCCGTTCTTCCAGGCCGTCATTGAGCTGGGTGGTGCCGGGCAGGGCGCCATCGCGCCAGACCTCATGGAGGGTCGTCATGTCCTCCTCTTCCCAGAAGGCAGCCGCTTCCGAGGGTGACGTGTGGGACAGCGGCTGGGTGGACGGAGCCGGTTCCGTGGCCGTTCCTTACGGCGGGGCGCTGCTGGAACCGTCAAAGGTATATTACTGGAAGGTGAAGGTGAAAACCGATACCGGAGGGGAGAGCGAGTGGTCTGCCGCCAAGTCCTTCATGACGGCAGGTTCCCTCGAGGAATATGCAACCCCGGCCTGCCCTTTGGTGAAGGAAAGGCAGTCCCCCTCGCTCCTGGAGGATTCGGGCGGAGTGAAGGTGCTGGATTTCGGGAGGGACGCTTTCGGGCAGCTCCTCCTTACCTTGTCCTCGGATACCGGAGCCGACACTGTGGTGGTACACATCGGGGAGAGGCTTCAGGACGGAAGGGTGATGCGCAAGCCGACGACGAGCGTGCGCTATCGCAGGAATGTGCTGCCCTTGCGGAAAGGGACGCATACATACCGCCTTGTCAACAAGCCTGACCGGCGGAACACCAGTCCGGGAGCGGTCCTCATGCCCGCCTTCATCGGCGAAGTAGTCCCGTTCCGCTACTGCGAGATCGAAGGCTATCGCGGACCCTTCGTGCCCTCCGACGCTGTCCGCGAAGCCGTAAGCTATCCTTTTGACGACGCTGCCGCTTCCTTCGGCAGCAGCGACCCGGTCCTGGACCAGGTCTGGGAATTGTGCAGGTATTCGGTCAAGGCGACTTCCTTCACCGGTTTGTTCGTGGACGGTGACCGCGAGAGGATCCCCTATGAGGCCGACGCGCTGATCAGCCAGCTGTGCCATTACGGGGCCGACAGGGAGTACACCCTGTCCAGACGTACGCTCGAATACCTTCTGGAGCATCCTACATGGCCGACGGAGTGGATCCTCCAGTCGGTGCTCATAGCCTGGAACGACTACCTCTACACAGGAGATTCCAGGCTCCTCAACCGTGACTACGATGTGCTGAGGGCGCATTGCCTGGAATCCCTTGTGGCCGCCAACGGCCTTGTGACCACGTCGGAAGGTCAGGACGAGGCATTCCTGAAGTCCATCCGCCGCAGGGAGAAGGTCCGCGACATCGTCGACTGGCCCCATTCAGGCGGGACCGGCCTGGCCGCCGGTACCGGAGGGGAGGATGACGGCTTCGTGTACACCGACTACAATGCGGTCGTGAATGCCTACGCCTACAGGGCCCTGTCCCTGATGGCCAGGATCGCGGAGGTTACAGGAAGGGACGGCGATGCGTCCGAGCTGTCCGCAAAGGCTGAAAGGCTCCGCAAGGCATTCAACAGGCAGTTCTTCGACAGGAAGCAGAAGCGCTATGTGGACGGAGAGGGGACCACCCATGCTTCCCTCCACACCAACATGTTCGCCCTCCTGTTCGGCCTGGTCCCGGAAAAGTACAAGGCTCCGGTGACAAGGTTCATCCTTTCAAGAGGGATGGCCTGCAGCGTGTACGGAGCGCAGTTCCTTCTCGAAGCCCTCTATGAGGGCGGTGCTGCGGCAGAGGCCCTGGACCTGATGACCGGCACATCCAAGAGAAGCTGGTTCAACATGCTGAGGGCAGGCTCTACCATCACTCTCGAGGCCTGGGACGATTCTTTCAAGCCGAACCAGGACTGGAACCATCTTTGGGGTGCGGCTCCCGGCAATGTCATCCCTTTCCGGCTGATGGGTGTGAGCCCTCTGGAACCGGGATTCTCCAAGGTGCTCGTAAAGCCTCAGCCGGGAGGCCTGGAGCATGCACGGATGTCGATACCCACCATCCGCGGCACCATATTCATGGAAATAAAGGACACGCCGCAGGAGCGCAGCGTGTCCGTGGATCTTCCCGCCAACATGGAGGCGGAGATAGTGCTTCCCGAAGGTTTCCGCCTGAAGGATCAGAATGCGGCGATCAG
Source organism: uncultured Bacteroidales bacterium (assembly GCA_900320185.1). Taxonomy (GTDB): domain Bacteria; phylum Bacteroidota; class Bacteroidia; order Bacteroidales; family UBA932; genus Cryptobacteroides. The sequence goes on along the minus strand of ONRD01000008.1, from coordinate 44,832 downwards.
TTCGTCGTTCGAATAGGCGTCGGCTCCGTAGCAGGTCTTCAGGTAGGCGAGGCCGCCCAGGTAATCTTCCTCCGTGAAAGAGTTGGTAGCCTCCTTGGCGACGACGACATCGTAGCCGAGGCAGAAAGCATCGGCTGAGGTGTGGCGGCAGCACATATGCGTGTGGAGGCCGGTGATGATCACGGTCTGTACTCCGAGTTCCTTGAGCAGGATGTCAAGGTCGGTCTGGAAGAAGCCGCTGTAGCGCCTCTTGGGGACCACGTAGTCCTTGTCGCAGAGCCCCAGTTCAGGGATCACTTCGGCTCCCGGAGTGCCGGCGATGGCATGGTCGCCCCAGATTTTCAGCTCGCGGTCGATTCCCTTGATGTGGGCGTCGTTGCAGAAGATAACCGGAACGCCCTTTTCACGGGCAGCGTTGAGGAGACGTGCTGTAGCGGGGACTATCGCCCTTCCACGGTCACAGCCGAGTGCGCCTGTGACGAAGTCGTTGAGCATGTCGACGACCAGGATAGCCGGATGGTTGAGTTTTTCCATTTTTCAGATAATAGAATTGTTTCTTGTTGCAGGGCGGCCCGTCTTTCCTTTACCGGGTCCGTCAGGGCTGCCCCGACCGGAGTAGTTATCAACTATCGTACCGTTCGGACCTTGTGTCCCGACAATCAATCATCGCCCCTTGTAGACAGGGGGCCCAGGGCGTCGCCCTCAGTCCCTGTCCCTCGAGAACGAGTACGGCCTGTCCTTCACCGCCGTCCCTCTTTCCTTGTTCGGGTCCGGGCTCATGGAGTAGGTGATGCGGACGCCTGAGGAAAGGTCCCTGTGAGTGAAGAAGTCCTTGTCCCATCTCTTGCCGTCGAGCTTGACGGCGTCTATGTAGAAATTGTCCCTGGAGTTGCCGGGGGCGCTGAGGACGGTCTTCTTCCCGTCGGGGAATGTGATGGTGACTTTCTTGAACAGGGGAGTGCCGATGGCATATTCATCCGACGCGGGGCAGACCGGGTAGAATCCCATTGCGGAGAACACGTACCAGGCGGATGTCTGGCCGTTGTCCTCGTCTCCGCAGTAACCGTCGAAGTTGGAGTTGTAGAACTTGTCCATGACTTCCCGGATGCGCTGCTGGGCCTTCCATGGCTGCCCTCCCCAGTCGTAGAGGTAGAGCATGTGCTGGATCGGCTGGTTCCCGTGGGCGTAGTTGCCCATGTTCATCACCTGCATCTCGCGTATCTCGTGGATGGTGCCTCCGTAGTAGCTGTCATCGTACAGGGGCGGGATGGTGAATATGCTGTCGAGTTTCGCCGTGAAGCCTTCTTCTCCGCCCATCAGCTCGACGAGACCGTCCGGGTCGTGGAACACGCTCCAGGTGTAGTGCAGGCTGTTTCCTTCGGTGAAGTCGCCTCCCCACTTGAGGGGGCTGAAGGGCCTTGCGAATTCTCCGTCCGCCTTCCTTCCAGCCATCAACCTGTAAGCGGGGTCGAAGAGGTTGCGGTAGTTGAGGGCCGCCTTCGCGTAGGGGGCGAGTTCCTCCTCGCTCTTCCCCAGCGCCTTGCCGAAGGTGTAGATGCACCAGTCGTCGTAGGAATATTCAAGGGTGCGTGCGGCGCTCTCCCTGATCCCGACGTCGCAAGGTACGTAGCCGAGGGAATCGTAGTATTCCCACCCGAGCCTTCCGGTCGAGGAAACTGAAGGATGGACGGCGTGGGCTCCGTGCGTCACGGCCTTCCACAGCTGCTCCGCGTCATGGCCCCTGATGCCTTTCACGAAGGCGCCTGCCACCACCGAGGCGGAGTTGTTGCCCACCATGCAGCCGCGGTGCCCGGGGCTGGCCCACTCCGGCAGGAAACCGCTCTCGAGCCAGGTGTTGACCAGGCCTTCCTGCATCTTGGCCTCCTGGTCCGGATAGACCAGGTCGAGAAGAGGGAACAGGCACCTGAAGGTGTCCCAGAACCCGGTGTCTCCGAAGAGGTAGCCTTTGTGTATGCCTCCGTCGTAGGGGCTGCGGTGGATCCTTTCCCCCGAGGCATCCACTTCCGACAGGTCCCTTGGAAAGAGCAGGGAACGGTACAGGCAGGAGTAGAATGTCCTGAGGTTGTCGATGTCGTCGTCTTCGGCCTTGATCCTGCCCAGCACTTCATTCCAACGGCTGCGGCCGTCCCCGGCCACCTCGTCGATGGTCCTTCCTCCGAGTTCACCGAGGTTGGTGACGGCCTGTTCCGGGCTTATGAATGAAGATGCGACCCGCAGGCAGACTTCCTGTCCGCGTACTGTCCTGAACCCTACCATGGCGATGCTTCCTTCCACTTCCTGCACGCAGAAGGGGGTGTCGGACTCTATCACGAACCAGTTCCCGAATCCGTCGGCGACCCCTCCGTGGTTGGCCGTGGAGCAGCCGCTGATGACGTTGCGTTCCATGTCGACCTCGACGTGGCCACCGGAGTAGGCGTCCACCACCAGGTAGGAAGTGTCCCTTTCCGGGTAGGTGAACCTGAAGGCGGCAGCCCTTTCGGTAGGTGCGAGTTCCGCCACCACGTCATGTTCTGCCAGATAGACTTTGTAGTAGTAGGGAGTGGCAGTCTCCGCCTTGTGCGAGAACCAGCTCTGCCGCCTTTCCTCGTCCATGAACGGTCCGGTAGTGACAGGCATGATGGAGAAGGCGCCGTAGTCGTTGATCCACGGGCTTGGCTGGTGGGTCTGCTTGAATCCCCTGATACGGGTGGCTGAGTAGGTGTAGGTCCATCCGTCTCCGTTCCTTCCAGTCTGGGGAGTCCAGAAATGCGTCCCCCACGGCAAAGCCACTGCAGGATAAGTGTTTCCGGTGGAAAGATGATAGGTGGACGCCGTTCCGCACAAGGGATTGACGCAGTCCACCGGGTCAGGTAGGACCGGCGTGCGCGCTGTCGAGCAGGCAAGGCTCAAGGCGGCAGCTGCGGACAAAAGGCTTATTGTCTTGTGGTTCATGTCATGTGTATTGTAGGGGATTAACGTTCAGAGCCGGACGGTGCATCCTGTCTTGCGGGAGACAAGGCGTCCGTGCCCGCTGACGGTCTCCACCTCGACACGTATCTTTCCGGATGGCCCTCCTTCCTTGGGAAGCGGGACCGTAATCTCGGTCGCGGGAGGGAAAGGAGGAACGGTGTTGTCGCCGTTCCGGTCGTAGGTCTGGAATGTTCCTTGTTCCGGGAAGCGGAAGACGCCCACCCCTTCCACATGGATGTTGAAGTGGTCGATCCCCGATTCGGGGTCGGCTTCGGCATGCCATCTGACCGTCAGTTCACCCTCTCCGGTGGAAGTCTCCACGCAGGCTATGAGCTCCACACTCTCAGGTGGGGGAGGCGGAGTCTTGTCAGCCACTTCGTTCTTGATTGCATATTCCTGCCAGGCCAGGGCTGATTCCTTGTCGGGGAAGCGGCACATTGCAGACTTGTCTTCCTTGAACCCCTTCTCGGGGAACACCATGAGCGTGAGTGTGTCGCCAAGCCAGGTCCTGCCGGTGCGGACGGGCCGCAGGGGCTCTCCCTCCCTGCGTGGAAGCCTTTCCCTAAGGGCGGCCTCGAAAAAAGGGATCATCATTTCCCGCAGGTGGCTCAGGTTGTGGTTCTCCCCGCGGTTGTACACTATCGAAACCGGAGCGTCCATCGCCCTGAGCTTTTCGAAGGTGTGGCGTGCGGTAGTCTCGCAAAGGGCGAATTCATCCACCGCCCCGGCATGGCGCAGCAGGAGGGGGACCTGCGCGGCGGCTTCGGGATAGTCCCATTGGGGATCGAAGGCCGCTGAATATGAGACGGCGGCGAGTATCCTCCCGGGGTAGTCCCGGAGCATCGCAAGGGTCCAGTGGCCGCCGCCGGAGTGACCCCACATGAGCCATGGCACCGTTGCGAGTTCGGGATGTCCGGTCTTCCCCCCTGCTTTTGAAAGTACTTTCATCAGGGCGGCGGCACTCCCCGATTCAGGATGCGCCCAGACATGGCAGTCCCCGTGTATTGCGGTTTCCAGGATGGCCAGATGCCATTTCCGGGCGAAGGCCTGGTACTGGAGGTCGTACGGCTTGGTGATTCCGAAAGCCTCCATAGTGCATCCGTGCTGGAGGACCATGACCCCGCGCAGGGGCCCTTCTCCGCCCGGGACCCAGACTCCGTAGTCTGCGAAGCTTGCGAAAGGGCACGACGCTCCTTGAAGGGTGATCCGGACAACCGTGTCGCGCAGGACCGGTGAGACTCCCGTTCCGGAAGACAGCTGAAGGTATTCCTGCCTGGCCAGGTCCATCTGCGAGCGGAATGCAGGGCTGGACTGGAGTTTCGAGTAGCCTATGTCCGCCGCCGGACGGCTGGCGTCCACGTCGCTCTGCCAGTGGGCTCCGGCGACGACACGGCTTTCTCCATATTCCCAGCCGCGCTTGAAAAGGGCCTCGGCTGCGTCGGGATTGATTTCGGCGAGGATGAGGGCTGCGCTCCAGCCCCTTATGGTGTGGCCGGACGGATAGGAACCCTCGCCGGCCAGGTCGGCTTCTTCCCATTCAGTCAGAAGGTGGTCGCCATAGCGGACGAACGGACGCTGGCGGTGGAAGTGGGCCTTCGGGGCGATCCTGATCTGCTCGATCGTGGAGATTCCGTCCACGAAGACCTTGTGGATCCGGGGAGTCTTCTCCCTTGAGAGTTCCATCCCGAAAGGTTCGCTGAATATGGCCAGCAGAGTGTCCAGGTCCCAGACGGCGTCCCTTTCGACCCTGTGTGCCAGGGCCAGGTCGCTCCTTGCCGATTTCCCCCACTCATAGCGGGCACTGTCGTAGGCGAACCAGGCGCTCCCAGGTTCCGGAGGGGCTGGAAGGCATGCTACCAGGTCCGGAAGGTCATCCCCTCCGAAGTACAGTTCTGGAATGTAACCGCCTGCTTCCTTTGCATCCGGGGTCATGTGCGGCTGGTTGCCGCCTGTAGCAGGGCCGGTATCAGCCGTCACGGCGCTGAATGCTCCTGGGGCCGGGGCGTTGCCCGCAAACGCCGTCCCGGCGCCCCTGCCGCCCGAAGCCGTGCCGCACGAGACGATGGCGCATAGTGCCATCACGATAGGGACAGTCTGTTTCAATGCCTTGATCATCAACTTCTGTATTAATCAGATTATTTCCAAGTCATCCATTCCCAGCCAGATGGGAATATTTGCAGGTGAATATAGCAAATATAGTTGTAATTTCGGATCAGTAGTGATACGTCAAAAGCCGCGGCATAGCTTGTAAACAATTAAACTTTAATAGATTGATCAGTTATTTGACAATTGCGGTTTTGTTTCATGCAGCTAAGAGTATGGCTGCTTCTTGGATTCATACAAGAGAGGAATCCTTCCCAAAGAATCAATTCCCTGATAATTATCGCAATGATGTAGAATAAGACAACATCCATTAAACTCATAGCTTATATTATATCGTCCAACATACTTCAGGTCGCGACTTTGAACAAATTTCCAATTATTTGCCGCAATATTCTCAGGAGAAAAAATCACTTCTTTCTTTAGTCCTAAAAACTTGATTCGATTTTCCCTTACGAAGACTGTCGAAACTGTTCCATCAGGGAAAGATACTACTACTTGGCAATCTTTATATGATTTAAAATAGTTGGGCGATATAAGCTTAATCACAATAGCACCACCAATGCAAATCATGACTATAATTAAGATCAAATATCTTAAGTGTTTGGCAGACACAATCATATATTAGTGTTCTGAGTTATTGGTAATTCTGTTCACCAGTTTCTTCTCTAGGACTTGCCAAGATATAGTTATACCCATTTTCGCTGCAATTGTCTACTGTAAGAATCTTCCTCTTTGTTTCGAAAGACTCATTAACTATAGGTATCCCATTTATTGATTCTTTTGTTTGAGCTTCATTTGAATACAAGAATAAAGTATCAGATTTGAACTTATAAAACAACTGACCGCAACGATATTCAATATCACGCTCTGGGTTAAATGCCCACCTTTTCGATGAAATGTCCTCAGGAGAGAGGACAATCGAATTATGTTGTCCCAGAAGGCCTCTGCAATATCCTCTAGCATATATATTGGTCTTATCCCCTTTCGAATCGTAATAAATAATCCTGTAGTCCGAAAACGACTCCATCTCACTAATGAAAACTATGACAAACATAACGGTAGCTCCAAAGACTACTGCTATTATTGAATAAATCAATAGCCACACAATATTCGCAGCATAATCTAACACGTCTTGCCTCATTGATGTCCTTTGAAATAACAAGTAAGATTAAACTAATTATAATTGAGGTTTGATAGATAGATCTACAACTTTACCATGGCCGCTGATGGTTAGAAACAACGTAATACGCGAATCAACTTTTCTCCCATTTAATTCACCAGCCTGCCATTTAGGGGAAGTAGAAAGAATCTCATTAATCGTCTCTTTGAACATAACAGAGTCATTAATTGGAGAGAAACTTGATAACTCTGAGTATATGATATCTCCATTTTTACTGACAACGAATACTATCATAGCTTGACAATCTCTTTCTGATAACAAAGGGTAAGCTCTACGCAGTTCGTTTTCAAGCCAGGTGTAAAAACCGGCAGTTCCTCCTTTAGAGAACATTGGTTTTATGTCCAGAAAAAAATGAGGAATGGATGATTCGTAGTCATAAGAGCTTTGTGTATAATTTAAACGTGATAAAGAATCAACTTGTTGCCAGCAAAGTTTAGGAGTATCCCCCGTTGGTTCAATAATGACAGGAATAACCTTAATGGATGACTTGATTGCTTCGGACATTTTCTTTTGTGCTGAATTTCTCCTTTTAATGCGGGATGTATTTCGATGATTCCTTGGAACAGAAAGTGTCTCGAATGCTAAAGGAATAGATTCCTTTGATTCAATTACAGAATATCGAACATCGATTCCGTTAGTCTTTAAGCACTTTTCCGGTAGGTCTGTTCCATTAATAAAAGGGAAGGTCATAAAGTCTGTATTGAACAAAGGATCTATAGAAATGAGATAATCTTTTTTATAGTGATATGAAATGTATAATTCAAAGATCTTGAAGTCAATGCTCTCTTTCGAATCTGTTTCTGAATAACTAAGTATTACTGTCGAGTCGCTTTTGTTTGTTAACACTCCATAAATCTTCAAGTCGGGACCACGGGAGTATAGTTCTTTCTTTTCCCATGCGTACCAATTATCGTCAAGTTCAAAATCGTCATAACATAATACGACCAAACTATCTATCTCAAAAGTTAATTGAGCTCTTGCAGACAGACAATTGAAGGCGAGAATCAATATTGTCACCATTCTAGTTATTCTTTCCATCTTGACGTGCAATTTGACGTTGCTTAATTAGATACTGTTTAATTCCTTCCTTGTATTTCTCCGTTGTTTTGTCCCAGCTGGGGTCGCGCATTTGTGTTATGGAGAAGGTTTTTCATGACAGGAAGCGGGTCGATGTGCTATGCAAGTAAAGGCGATCAGGATTCAAGGTTCTGGGAACCTTTGCGAAAGTCAGGCATGGGTCAAGGCAAAGGCCATTGATTCTTTGCAAGATAGGCAGAAAAATCCGATTATCCAAAACCTTTCCACGCATCGGTTGGGGCGAAGACCCTGGAAGGCTTCGGCCTTGCTGGCAGTGCCACGTTATCGGCATGAAGAAGACCGGTATTTACGTTAATTGAGGAAAAATTTACGTAAATCTAACGAATAGCATAGGAGGTATGTCCTATCTTAGCATCGTTAAACCATTCGCTTTTTTACGTATAAATCATTTTAATATGGTAAAGGCAAAAGAATCGTTGACGATTTGTCTCGTCATGTCCCTGACATTGCTTTTCTCGCCTGGAGCTGCTGCATCTCCGGGAGAGCGTGTCGGGACGGGCAGGGAGATGGCCCGGACCGAGGGTCGGGATCCCTCCTCAGGCAGAGTCACCATCTCTGGACGCGTCGTTGACCAGGACGGCTTTCCCCTTCCGGGAGTGGCTGTTACGGTCAAGGGAAAGGCCGGTGTCGGAACTGAAACGGACTTGGACGGAAACTATTCCATCAGTTGCGACAGCGAGGATGTACTTGTTTTCTCTTTCATCGGTTACGTTCCCTACGAGCTGAAAGCCTACCAGCTCGACAAGGTCACGGTAACGCTGAAAGAAGATACTGCGAACCTTGATGAAGTACGTGTCGTAGCCTTCGGCAAGCAGAAAAAGGAAAGTGTCATCGGGTCCATCTCTGCGGTTACGCCGCAGGACCTGAAGATTCCCTCGAGCAACCTTACGACGGCCTTCGCCGGAAGGATGGCGGGTGTTATCGCCTATCAGCGTTCAGGTGAACCGGGGCTGGACAATGCCGAGTTCTTCATCCGCGGCGTGACTACATTCAGCACAGCCGGAAAGAAGGACCCGCTGATCCTCATCGACGGTATCGAGATGAGCTCATCGGACCTTGCCAGGCTGAATGTAGACGACATCGCTTCTTTCTCAGTGATGAAAGACGCGAATTCAGCTGCCCTGTATGGAGCCCGGGGGGCCAACGGTGTCATCCTCGTTACCACGAAGGAGGGTTCGCCCGACCGCATCTCCATCAACGTCAGGGCTGAGACAAGCACGTCTTCCAATACCGAACTCGTGGGACTGGCAGATCCGGTGACCTACATGAAACTGTACAACGAGGCGGTGAGAACCCGCAACCCTATGGTCGCGGTTCCGTTCTCTTCCTCCAAGATCTACGAGACGCAGCGTGGAACCAATCCGCTTATCTATCCGTCTGTCGACTGGTACGACTATCTGGTCAAGGACCGCACCTTCAACCAGAGGGTCAATTTCAACGTGACCGGAGGCGGAAAGGCTGTCCAGTATTACCTTGCCGCCAACTATCAGCACGATACGGGTATCCTTAAGGAGAGCCGGGAGAATCAGTTCAACAACAACATTGATGTGAACAGGATCCAGATCCGCTCGAACGTCACGATCAAGTTCACTCCCAGGACTACTGGAATGGTAAGGGCATATGGATCCTTCGACGACCAGACAGGACCCAGGCAGGGAGGTGCCGAGGTGTTCAGCATGGCCAGGAATGCCACTCCCGTCATGTTCCTTCCGTACTATGAGGCGGATGAGGAGCACAAGGGAATCAAGCATATCCTGTTCGGCATGGCCGATGAACTGGGTAAATACACCAACCCATATGCCCAGATCATGAGCGGCTACGCACAGTCCAGCTCTTCCATGATGCTCATGCAGTTCGAGTTCGACCATAAGTTCGCCGGCAAACTCGAGGGACTTTATACCAAGGCGCTGTATAATATCAAGAGGAATTCCTATTCTTCTTACTCAAGGACATACAATCCTTTCTACTACCATCTCGTCAGGAAACTGGACGGCGATACCGGACTTATCGCCCTCAATCCGGATGCAGGAACGGAGTACCTGTCTTTCAACAACGGTTCCCGTTCGGTCAGTTCTGCGCAGTACGGTGAGCTGAGGCTTGGTTACGACAGGGTTTTCAATGGCGTCCATGACCTTAACGTCCTTCTTGTGGGATCCATAAGGGATGAGCATTCGTCGGCGGATCTGTCCCTGAGTTCTTCAGCACAGCTTCAGGCTTCCCTGCCGCTGAGGAACATTTCTTCAGCCGGCCGTCTTGCCTACGGTTATGACAAGCGTTATTTCATCGAGGTGAACTTCGGTTACAACGGGTCTGAACGCTTCGCCAGGAAAAACCGTTACGGATTTTTCCCTTCCCTGGGTGTCGGCTGGATGGTCAGCAACGAAAAGTTCTGGGAACCCGTGAAGGACATTGTCACGACTCTGAAACTGAAAGCGACCTATGGGAAAGTCGGTAATGACCAGATCGGAGCGACCAGCGACAGGTTCTTCTACCTCTCGCAGGTGGAGATGAACGGTGGAGGCTACAGTTTCGGCATCCCTCCCAGATATGATTCCGGAATCAGCATCGGCAGGTATGCCAACGACCTCATCACCTGGGAAATAGCCAAGAAAACGAATCTCGGGGTCGAACTGGGCATCTGCAACGACCTGAGCATCCTTGCGGATTATTTCCGGGAGCGCAGGGAAAACATCCTGCAGACCCGTTCCGACATCCCGTCGACCATGGGGCTTGTAGTCATCCCTCAAAGCAATGTCGGCGTTGCCAACGGCCATGGTTTCGAGGTGGAACTAAAGTACCAGAAGAACTTCAACAAGGACTTGTGGGCCGTCGTGAACGGCAATTTCACGTATGCGACCAGCAAGTACGAAGTGTATGAGGAACCTGATTTCTCGGATGTCCCCTGGAGGTCCCATGTGGGCCAGAAAATCAGCCAGCCGATGGGTTACATAGCGGAACGGTTGTTCATCGACGAGGCTGACGTCGAGAATTCCCCGCTCCAGACTTTCGGCAGCTACGATGCCGGTGACATAAAGTACAAGGACATCAACAACGACGGCCAGATCGATGAGAACGATATCGTTCCCATCGGGTTCCCCACCATTCCTGAAATCATTTACGGAACAGGTTTCTCACTCGGTTTCAAGTCGTTCGATGTATCCTGTTTCTTCCAGGGGTCCGCTCGTTCTTCCTTCTTCATCGACGCCGCTGCCATAACCCCGTTCATCAACAATGGCCAGAGGGGGCTTCTTCAGTATATTGCCGATGACCACTGGTCGGAGAGCAACAGGGACTTGAACGCTTTCTGGCCCAGGCTGTCAGACCACATCATAGCAAACAATGCGGTGACCAGCACACACTGGCTGAGGAACGGCGCTTTCCTCAGGCTCAAGTCAGCCGAAATCGGCTACACGGTACCATCCAGGATCTCCGGAAAACTCCATGTCGACATGCTTCGCTTCTACGCGAGCGGGAACAACCTTTTCGTGTGGTCGAAGTTCAAGATGTGGGATCCTGAGATGGCAGGGAACGGTTTGGGATATCCCATCCAAAGGGTTATCAATTTAGGAGTCAACGTTTCGTTCTAATTGTCGTAATCATGAAAACAATAAAGAAGAGCATATCACTCATAACCCTTCTGGGGTTGGTAATCGGATGCAATTTCCTGGATGTCGTGCCGAATGATACGCCGAATCTGGACTCTGCCTTCGCCAACAGGGCGACGACGGAAAAATTCTTGCGCACCTGCTACAGTTACCTGCCGGACCCTCTCAACGGGTCATATTACCCGACATGGTTCACGAGCAGGGATGAGTTCGATGTCAACATGGGATACTACAACCTTACCAGGGAGACGGCGGCAGCCAAGATCGCCCAGGGGGAGCAGAACACGAACAGCCCTTATCTGGACTATTGGTCCGGTAGAAACGGCGGCAAGGCCCTTTACCAGGGGATCAGGTACTGCAACATGTTTCTCGAGAACGTTGACAAGCCTTATGACCTGAAGGAGGAGGAAAAGGTCAGATGGATAGCCGAGGTTAAATTCCTGAAGGCATACTATCATTTTTTCCTCATGGAACTCTACGGACCGGTCGCCCTGGTTGATGAAAACCTGCCGACATCCGCATCTCCCGAAGAAACCATGGTCTATCGTGAGCCTATCGATGACTGTGTGGCCTTTATTGTCAAGCTTCTCGACGAGGCCATCGCCGACCTTCCGCCGACCCTTCCCGACCAGACTTCCGAGCAGGGACGGATCAACAGGCTGATTGCCATGGGAGTAAAAGCCAAAGTCCTCGCGTGGGCGGCCAGCCCGATCTTCAACGGGAATGCTGACTACAAGAGTTGGACTGACAACAGGGGCCGTCAGCTGATCCCGCAGGAAACGGACCCTGCAAAATGGTCGAAAGCTGCGGAAGCTGCCAAGGAAGCCATCGATGCCTGCCATGCGAACGGATTCAAGCTTTATGAGTTCAACCGGCAGACGAGTCCGTCGACGTACAGGATGAACGACACGCTGGTGACCATGATGACCATCCGCAAGGCGGTGACGGAAGACGTCGACAGGAATCCCGGAGTGATCTGGGCGAGCCAGGAAATCTGGGGAGACCGTGCAGGGAATGCTTCCGGCTTCGAGAGGAACCTCATGCGGCAATTCCTGCCGCAGCTCTACATTTCCGACATGACAGCGTATATCGGAAGGTTCTTCGCGTCATGGCACATGTGCGAGCTGTTCTATTCCAATCACGGTGTCCCGATCGACGAGGACAGGGAATTCGATTATTCCGGAAGGTTCAATACCCACAAGGCCGTGCCCGAAGACAAGCACGAGAGTTACATCGCGACGGGAGAGACGACGGCGAACATCAATTTCAACAGGGAGCCTCGTTTTTATGCCGACCTGGGATTTGACAGAGGCTATTACGAACTCGCTTCCACCACCAAGAACGGGGGAGAATCCTTCAGCCCGATGCTTCGCCTCCGCGAAGGGGAACTCTTCAATGGTTCCCTCGGGTATGTGATGAAGAAGCTGGTTGCATTCGAGTCTTCCGGAACGCAGGGAGTCGACGGAAGATCGATTTCCATCCACGATTACCGCTATCCCCTGCTTCGCCTGGCAGACCTTTACCTGCTTTACAGCGAATGCCTCAACGAGTCCCTTTCCCAGCCGAACGAAGAGGTCTATGAATATGTCGACAGGGTCAGGAAGGCTGCCGGCCTGGAAGGAGTCCTGGACTCCTGGGGCGCCTACTCCATGAACCCGGACAAGCCGAAGACAAAGTCCGGCATGAGGGCTATCATCCAAAGGGAGCGGCTTATCGAACTCGCTTTCGAGGGACAGAGGTTCTTTGACCTTCGCAGGTGGAAGATTGCGGCGGACTACTGGAACCTGCCGCCCACGAAGTACAACAACAGCAGGAACGATCTCAACCTTACCTATAAACCTGTTGTTTATGATGACGGACGCAAGATCAAGGCGACATACAGGGACTATCTGTTCCCCATCCGGGAGGCGGACCTGCAAGTCAATAAGAATCTTGTTCAGACTTATGGTTGGTAAAAAGACTTTTGTGTTGATTAAAGAAACAGATCCATGAAACAAAACATACCGATTCTGGTCTATTGCCTGATGTTATCCTCTTTCTTTGCTTGTACTGAAAGAGCAGAGAATCCGGGCCCCTGGGAGGGGAGCGGTCCGTTGACCGATTACACAGTAACTCCCATCAATGGCGGAGCGACCATAACATATGCCACTCCGGACGATCCCGACCTGCTGTATATCATGGCGGAATATACCCGCAATGGTGAAACCTTCAATGAGAAATCTTCCGTTTACAACAATTCCCTTACGATCCAGGGCTTCAACACGACGGCTCCCGTGAAAGTCGCGTTGTACAAAGTCAACAGGAAAGGGCAGAAGTCGGAACCGCTCCAGATAGAGTTCACACCTCTGGAATCCGTCATCTCGATAGCCATGCGGACCATGAATGTCGAGACTACTTTCGGAGGCATCATCGTGAGTTGGGAGAATCCCCTGAACACCGAATTGGGAATCCGGCTGATGGTCAAGGACAGCCTTGAGAAAATGGAAACCGCCGAGATGTACTATTCCGAGCTGGTCAAGGAAGAGCACTCTTTCCGCGGGTTCGAGAACAAGGAGACTACCTTCGGCATCTCCGTGGAGGACAAATGGGGGAACATTTCGGACACGCTGACATACAGGACGACGCCTTTCTTCGAGGTTCTGATTCCCAAGCCGTATTCGGATGCCAGAAGCTTCATCCCCTACGACAATACTACGAATCTTCCTCCGAATCCTCCCTACTCTTACTATTTCTCCAGCCTTTGGGACAATATCACGAATACCTTCCAGAATGGGTTCCTGACCAATCCCGGAGGCAGCGGAAGGAGTTTCACGATCGATCTCAAGTGTGTCGCAAAACTTTCCAGGCTGCATGTGTGGGGGTACAGTGACTACATTTACGGGCAGGTCGGAATAACCGGATTCGACCTCTACGGAACAGACCATCTGGACGAAGACAAACTGAAAGACAGGAGCTATTGGCTTGACGAGACGATCGTCAGGGACGGAGGCATTTCCGGAGTACCCGTCGATACTGCGATTCCCGAACCATCGTTCGAGGATGACTGGGAATTCCTCGGCTCGTTCTATTTCCCGGATGAACTCCGGAATGTCAGTTATGGGATGCCCGAATTCACTGCATATACGGTCGCAGGCCTTGAATTCAATATCGACCGCTACGCGAAGCCTGTCCGTTATGTCAGGTTCCTGGTAAGGAGGATCGATTTCCATGACAATATCCCGGCGAACAACTATTTCTCCCTCGGAGAAGTCAGTTTCTACGGTGATAATACGGTTCCTCAAGAATAATATAATCAGACGATAACATGAAACACATTCATTCAGTTAAGGCTCTCCTGATTATGTCCGGCCTGTTCCTGCTCCTGGCCGGTTGTGACAGGATGAATGACATTCAGGAGAAATACGCATCCCAGGAAGAACGTGTTTACCTGGCCAAGCCCCAGCCCCTGCGCTACAGCCCCGGAGTCGGGAGGGTCAAGCTGGTCTGGTCCAACGGCACGGACTCGAGGATAGACAACACCGTGATCTTTTGGAACGACAGGAACGACTCTATCGTCAAACCCGTTTCAACGGCGACCGCCGCCGAACATGAGGATTCAATCATAGTGGAGGGTCTTCCTGAAGGAAGCCTTACCTTCGAATTCAAGAACAAGAACAGCAGGGGAGAGAGTTCCCTCGTAACGACGCTGCCGGTCACGGTATGGGGGCCCAACTTCGTGGGCAGGGAACTTACCCCCAGAAGGATAGACTCCTATATCTACAGTTTCCAGACTTCGGTCTTCTCGATCGACCTGTCCACATGCATGCCGAATGACCATGTCGCATATTCACATCTCAAGTATACGGACAATTCCGGTAACGAGAGAGTGGTCAAAGTCGACAGGGGGGTCGACCATGTCACCCTGGATGATTTCCCCGAGGCCTCCGAACTGTTCCTGACAAGTACCTTCTTCCTCGATTCGGGGATTGACTCCCTGTACTCTGATGCAGTGTCTGTGAAGTCTCCGGAAGCCATACACTCTTCCGGCGAGCTTGTAGACGTCGGCAACGGATTCAGCAGCAAGTATTACAACAGGGACGGCGCGTTGTACGAGTGGCTTGAAAACGGCGCGTTCAATATCTGGACCGTTTCAGACGGGAAGTTCACATTAAGCCAGACGACGGACGAGATCGCATCCCGCAGCATATACAGGGAATTCTTCCATTATGCCGCGGACCGTTTCATCGGAGTGACCATCGATAACAGCAACCTGAACATGTTCCGATGGGTCTCTTCAGATTCGCCTTACGTAAGTCTCGTCGCGGGAGGGTTCGGCGGTAAATTCAAGTTCGACTATTTCATCCCGGTGAATGGATACTTCCTCTCGCTCAATTCGATTGCCGGAGGCAGCCTGCTGTACTGGCCCGTCCGCAACGATGGCTCATGGCCATCCTCCATCGGGACCAACAGGTCTTCATCCTTCCATTATCCGCTCTTTACGGTATGGCAGAAGGAGGCCCTGGTCGTGGCGGACAACGACGGCTTCCTGTGGCTGATCCCTCTTTCAGCTTCCGGCGTCCTGGGTACTCCACGGAACATCGGACAGGGCTGGAACAAGTTCAGTTCGCTGCTCCTCGTAGGCGATTACATGATGGCGATGGACTCCGACGGAGTATTCCATCAGTATCACTTCGACCTGGACCATTATTGGATTGTCGACTGATGTGTCCGGTCCCGTCCGGATTTCCTTGCGAGGGCGTCTCCCGGTCGGGTGCCCTCGCAAGGGACCCGGGGGAAAACTCCGGCTGACGTTTAGATGAAGTTTTCCCTGGAAAACGTTTTATATAATCAAAAAAAAGCGTTTCTTGTCGTAACCATTGTCACTTGCCATGCGGAAAATCATCCTTCTCATCGACTGTTCCAGCGAATATGACCGCAGGTTGCTTCGCGGGCTCGTCCGATTCTCGAAAGAACACGGGCCGTGGGCGTTCTATCGCATCCCGCCCAGCCAGATAGGTATGCTTGACGGCGGCCGGCAGGTCATCCGCTGGGCCAGGAAGTGGCAGGCGGATGCCATTGTCGGCAGGTGGCGCTGGGACGATATCTCGTTGCTGGACGAACTCGACATCCCGATCGTGCTTCAGAACTACAAGGCAAGGAGTTCCAGGTTTTCGAACCTGACCGGGGATTATATCGGCACGGGCGTGAAGGTGGCGGATTTTTTCATCAACCATAAGTTCAAGCAGTTCGCCTATTACGGCGTAAAGGATGTCATCTGGTCCGAGGAACGCCTCCAGGGCTATGAGGCCGAAGTGAAACGCTTCGGAGGCACCTTGTACAAACTTATGGTCGATGATACCCACGGAGACAGGGCCCAGGTGGCATCCTGGCTCAAGTCTTTGCCCAAACCTGTCGCGATGTTCGCCTGTGACGATGCCTATGCCCTGGAGATCACCGAGGTATGCAATATGGCCGGCATCCCCATCCCGGAGGATGTCTCCCTGGTCGGAGTGGACAACGACGATCTCCTATGCGAGATATCTTCTCCTCAGATTTCCTCCCTGGAGCTGAACGTGGAGCAGGGAGGCTATCACTTGGGCGAGTTGCTGGAGAAGCAGTTCGAGAGCAATCTGTCCTGGTCTTTCAACGTAGTCGTCACTCCGGGCGGAATCGTCGAGAGGGGGTCGACGCTGCGCCATTATATCAAGGACCCTTATGTCGACAGGCTGGTCAAGTATGTCGATGAGCATTTCGACCAGTACATTACGATGGATCAGATTCTCTCCCAGGTCCCCCTTTCCAGACGGAATATCGAGATCCGCTTCAAGAAGGAGATGAACGGGATGACCATCTATAAATATTTGGTTACAAGCCGTATGAACAAGTTCACCGACCTTCTTGTGAAAAGTGATCTGTCCATCACCGAGATCGCCGACCACTGCGGTCTCCTGAGCATCCAGAATGTATCGAGGATATTCAGGCAAGTGTACTCATGCACCCCCACGGAATACCGTCAGCGGCTGAGGAAGAAAGCTCTTTCGCTGATCGAGGACCATCCTTCCTATTAACCTGACGACCATGAAGCCTGAGAGAAGATCCTATTATTTTTCCATGGGCATGCTGGGCGCCCTTTTCTTCATCTTCGGACTCGTTTCCTGGGTGAATTCCATCCTGGTCCCCTATTTCAAGGTGGTCTGCGAACTGAAGAGCGAAGTACAGGGCTACCTGGCCAATTTCGCCTTCTACATCGCTTATCTGGTAATGACGGTTCCGGCTTCTGGCCTGTTGAACCGGGTGGGTTTCAAGCGGGGGGTGCAGGTCGGCCTGTGGATCCTTGGATCCGGCGCGCTGCTCTTTGTTCCCGCGGCTCTTTCCAGGACGTATGATGTTTTCCTGGTGGCCCTTTTCACCTGCGGGACAGGTCTTGCTATTCTCCAGACGGCCTCGAACCCCTTCGTGACGGTCATCGGCCCTATAGAGAGCGCTGCACGGCGGATCAGCGTCATGGGAATATGCAACAAGTTGGCCGGAATCCTGGCTCCAATCCTTTTCGCCGCTTCCGTCATACGTCCGTCCGACAAGGCCGTCATCGACCAGGTGACGGCCGGGGTTCTGGTCGGAGAAGCGCGGGAAGCCGCCCTCGACCAGGTCGTGCGGAGCTTGATTCCGCCCTATGTCCTCCTGGCTGTGTTCCTCTTCCTGTTCGGAATCCTTTTCTACAAGTCTTCCATCCCCGACATTCATCCAGACCGGGATGACGGCCCTGCGGCCGGCCCGTCCCAGGACAGGAAGTCCGTGTTCTGCTATCCGTACCTGGTCCTCGGGGCCGTCGCCCTGTTCTGCCACCTCGGATCGCAGGCGGTCTGTATCAACACTATCATGGGATATGCCCAAGGGATGGGCCTGGACATGCTGCAGGCGAAAGTCTTTCCCTCCTTCTCGCTGGGCTGCATCCTTGCCGGATACCTCATAGGCGTGGTCGCGATACCGAAACACATCAGCCAGCAGAAGGCTTTGGTGGTTTGCACGCTGTCCGGACTGGTACTGTCCCTGCTGGTCGTGCTGGTCCGCGGTCCCATCCATATCCTTGGCATGGAAACGGACGCCTCCATCTGGGCCCTTGTACTTCTCGGTATTCCGAATTCGTTGATTTATGCAGGGATATGGCCTTTGGCCATACATGACCTTGGGCGGCATACCTCCATGGGGTCTTCAATCCTCGTCATGGGGCTGTGCGCCAATGCCCTGATCCCATTGCTGTACGCGTGGATCTCAGATGCATGCGGGAGTCTGAGGATGGGATACTGGGTACTTGTCCCCTGCTTCCTTTATATGATTTTCTATGCTCTCAGGGGGTATAGGATCGAGCATTGGAATAGAACTGAACAGGTTGGCCATGAGTAAATTCAAGTTGTCGGGAGGCGAGATCATCACCCCGGAGCGGAATCTGGGCACAGGTACCGTCCTGGTGGAGGACGGGATCATCGTTGGGGTTCATGCCGGAGCTGTGGAAACTACGGATTTTGAGGATATTCCAGTCAACGGGCATTATGTGATGCCCGGTTTTATCGATGTCCATACACATGGAGCCGGGGATGCGGATTTCATGGATTGTTCGGAAGAGGCCTGCCTGGCCATCGCCCGGGAACACGCCCGGCATGGTACGACCCTTCTTTTTCCGACGACCCTTGCTGCGGACACGGCGGAAATGCTGCGGTTCCTGGATGTGTACGGTCGAGTCAGGGACCAGAAGGCAGGGGCTGCTTTCGGCGGGCTGCACCTGGAGGGCCCTTATTTCGCGCACGAATTCCGCGGTGCCCAGGATCCGAAATACCTCAAGGACCCTTGTCCTGAAGACTACCTGCCTATACTGGAAGCGTCCCGGGACATCAAACGGTGGAGCATCGCTCCGGAACTGCCCGGAGCATTGGACCTGGGGCGGCTCCTCGTGAAGAAGGGGATCCTTCCGTCAATAGCCCACACTTCGGCCCTCTATCCGGACGTGCTTGAGGCCTATGAAGCGGGATTCACGCTGATGACCCATTTCTATTCATGTATGAACGGTGTGGTCCGCCGGAATGGTTTCCGGTTTGCCGGTTGCATCGAGGCGGGATATCTCATTGACGGGATGGATTTGGAAATCATCGCCGACGGGATCCATGTCCCCGAAGAGTTGCTTCGCCTGATCATCAAGGTCAAGGGGACCGACAGGGTCATCCTGTGTACGGACTCGATGCGCGGGGCCGGAATGCCGGACGGCACACCGAGTATCCTGGGAAGCCGTGAGCGTGGGCAGGAGGTCATCATCGAGGACGGGGTGGCCAAGATGCCGGACCGGTCGTGCTTCGCGGGAAGCGTAGCTACGACGGACCGGTTGCTCCGCACCATGCATTTCATCGCGGGCCAGCCTTTGACGGCGGCTGTCGCGATGCTGACCGTGAATCCTTCCAGGGTCATGGGACTGGGGCACCGCAAGGGACGCATCCAGACAGGGTATGATGCGGACCTGGTCGTATGCAGCAAGGAATTGTATGCCGTTCAGACGTATGTAATGGGAGAACGGGTTTTTTGAAACAGATGGATATGATAGCTCAGATAAAGAAAGATTTATTGCAGATCAAGGTTTTTGACAACCGGGAACAGATGGGAAAGGCCGCTGCCGACGATGCGCAGCAGTATATTCAGGACATCCTTTCCAGAAAGGACGAGATCAATGTGGTTTTTGCAGCTGCGCCTTCCCAGTGCGACATGCTCGCATCCCTTGTCGGGAGGGATATTCCCTGGGAGAGGATCAACGCTTACCACATGGACGAGTATGTCGGCCTGAACCCGGGAGATCCCCAGTCGTTCGGGCGGTTCCTGGATGACCACATATTCGGCCTCGTTCCGTTTAAGTCCGTCCATTACATAGCCCGCGAAGGATGCCCGGCCGATGACCTCTGCGAAGCGTACCGCCGGCTGCTGGCGGGGATCCACATCGACATCGTCTTCATGGGGATCGGGGAAAACGGTCACATAGCCTTCAACGATCCGCCCCATGCCGATTTCGACGATCCCCAGACGGTCAAGATCCTGCGTCTGGATGAGGTCAGCAGGATGCAGCAAGTCCACGACGGCTGTTTCCCGTCGATCCAGGATGTCCCGACCCATGCGATCACATTGACGGTCCCGACTTTGATGAGTGCGGACAGGTTGTTCAATGTCGCCCCGACCGCTTACAAGGCCGAGGCCGTCAGGCATCTGTTCCATGATGCAATCTCCCCGGCATGCCCTGCCTCCATCTGCAGAAGACATGCAAACGCGACGCTCTACCTGGACAGGGACAGTGCCAGGTACATTATTTAGGACGAACTGAAATCTTGCTTGTATCATGAAAAGGGAATCCTGCATCTCCATACTCCTCTTCCTTTGCAGCCTTCTTGCAGGGGCGCAGACCGTGCGTGTCGGCATCATCGGGCTGGACACCTCGCATTCCGTCGCTTTCACTTCCCAGATCAACGATCCGCAGAGCACAGACCCGCGCATCATGAAATATGAGGTTGTGGCGGCCTATCCCTACGGGACGAGAACCATTCCTTCCGCAACCGACCGGATCCCTATCTTCGTCCAGGAAATCCAGCGGTACGGGGTGAGGATAGTGGACTCCATCGCGGAATTGCTGTCGTGCGTCGACTGTGTCCTTCTGGAGACCAACGACGGGAACCTCCATCTCGAGCAGGCTGCGGAAGTTTTCGCTTCCGGCAGGAAAATCTATATCGACAAACCTCTCGGGGCGACACTTGCCCAGGCGATAGCCCTCTACGAGTTGGCTGAACGCTACGGCATCCGTTTCTTCTCTTCCTCGGCCGTACGGTTCTCGGAGGAGAATGTAAAGATCCGGAGCGGGGCGTACGGCAAGGTGTCGGGCGCGGATTGCTATTCGCCCCATGTTCCGGAGCCGAGCCATCCGGACTTCGGGTACTATGGGCTTCATGGAGTCGAGGAGCTTTATACGGTGATGGGAACCGGGTGCAAGTCTGTCTCGAGGGTCCATACGGAGACGGGTGATGTTGTCGTCGGCCGTTGGGATGATGGTAGGATAGGAACTTTCCGTGCCATTGTCGAGGGGCCATACGCCTATGGCGGGACCGCATATATAGGAGAAAAGGCAGTCCCGACAGGGGGATATACGGGTTATTCCTGCCTGGTGGACGCCATCCTCGACTTCTTCGAAACGGGGGAGCCGCCGGTTGGTAAAGAGGAGACACTCGAACTCTTCACCTTTATGAAAGCCTCCAACATGAGCCTCGGCAAGGGCGGCAAGGAAATACCTATGGAAAAAGCGTGGAAAGCGGGGATGAAAGAGGCACGAAAAATACTTAAGAAGTATAGCAAATAGTTGACAGTAAGTTAATTAACGGGAAATTAAAGATGAAAAAGACAACTAGAAGGGAATTTTTCAAGACAACTTTCCGTGCCGGTGCCGGCATCGCTGTCGCATCGGTTGCAAGCCCCGTAGTCTCATGGGGAAAGGAAACTGAATCTGCCACCTTGCCTGCCATCCTGGGCGGTTCCAGGAGCCATGCAGGAGGCTGGCCGGCATGGCCGGTCTGGAAATCTCCGGAGTTTGACGGGAAACTGCTCGAGGTCATGCGGAGCGGTGTCTGGTCCAGGGCGCACAACACGGATGCCTTCGAGGCAAGGTGGGCGGAGATGCTCGGCGCGAAACGATGCCTCTCTGTCGTGAACGGAACCAACTCACTCATCACGGCGCTCGCACAGGCGGGGATAGGGGTCGGAGACGAAGTCATAACGACGCCTTACACATTCGTCGCTACGGTGCAAGCCATCCTGATGAACGGCGCAATCCCTGTCTTCGCCGACGTGGACAGGGAGACGTTCCAGATAGACCCGGTGCAGATCGAGCGGAAGATTACCAAAAGGACGAAGGCGATCCTTCCTGTCCACATCCTCGGCATCCCCGCCGACATGGACCGCATCATGGATATTGCCCGCAGGCACGGGCTCATCGTCATCGAGGATGCCTGCCAGGCGCATCTTGCTTCATATGGCGGGAAACCTGTCGGTACGATCGGCTTTGCCGGGTGCTTCAGTTTCCAGAATTCCAAGAACCTGCCGATCGGGGAGGGAGGGGCCATCGTCAGCGACGACGACGACTTCATGGACCGCTGCTTTTCCTACCACAACCTGGGTTTCCCTTACGGCTCCCGGGCGGGCTCCCTTTCGGGTGCTTTCATGGTAGGCGGCAAGGTACGTTTCTCGGAGTACCAGGCTGCCATCGGCCTGCTGGAACTGCAGGACCTGGAGCGGGCTTCCGCCTTGCGCTGGGAGAACGGCCAGTATCTTACGTCGAAGATAGCAGGCATTCCCGGCATCACCCCGGCGCGCCTGTACCCGAAGACCACGCGTGCCGTGTACCACCTTTTCCCGTTCCGCTACGACAAGGAACAGTTCTGCGGTATGCCGCGTGCCTTGTTCCTGAGGGCGCTGGAAGCAGAAGGCGTCCCTTGCTCCTCTGGGTACACCCCGTTGCAGACGCAGCCCTTCATCCGTGCGGCGTTCGAATCGAAACTGTACCGTAAGGTGTATCCGAAGTCCCTGTTGAAATATGATGCATATCTGTTGAAGAACAGCTGCCCCGAGAGCGACGCGCTCTGTGACGAAGAGGCTGTCTGGCTGACGCAGAACATGCTGCTTGCTGGTCATCGGGAGATGGATGAAATCGCCGCCGCCATCGAGAAGGTTTATTCCAATGCGGGGCGGATCATGGATGCATCCAAGAAAGGCGAAATCTGATGAAGTGTTTGTGTTGCTTCTTGTCGGCGCTTTTCATCACGCTGGCAACTATGTCTGCCCAGGATGCGGACTACCTGTGGAAGGTGGGCGCATCCCGGGTGGACATTACGCCCTGCGACAGCGTGTGGATGGCAGGCTTTGCCTCCCGTACGGAGCCTTCCGCCGGGGTCCGCATGCGGATCTGGGCAAAGGCGCTGGTGCTGGAAGATGCCGGAGGGAATGCAGGGCTGGTCGTCACGATGGATGTCCTCAGCATACCCAAGCCCTTTTCCGACCGGATCCGCCGTTATGTGCAGGATAAATATGGGCTGCCCCCGTCGCAGGTCATCCTCAATTCATCCCATACGCATTCCGGTCCGGTGGTAGGCGATGCCCTGTACTACATCTATCCTATGGACGAGACTTACCGTCAGGTAGCCAGGGCATATGAAGAGATGCTGGTCCGCAAGACCAGGGATGTTATCGACGAGGCCTTTGCCTCCCGTGCCCCGGCCAGGCTAAGCACCGGCTCCGGATTTGCCAGGATCGCCGTCAACCGCAGGCATAATCCTCCTTCGCCTCCTCCGACATTGACCTTGCAGGGGCCAAGCGACTATTCCGTCCCCGTGCTGAAGGCAGAGCGTCCGGACGGGACGGTCCGAGCCGTCCTTTTCGGATATTCATGCCATGCCACGACCCTTTTCGACAATTATATTTCAGGGGATTATCCAGGGTATGCCCAGCAGGAGGTGGAAAACCTTTTCCCCGGCGCGATGGCCATGTTCTTCCAAGGGTGCGGGGCTGACCAGAATCCCCTTCCGCGCGGGCACGTTTCCCAGGCGGTCCAATATGGCAGGCAGCTGGCAGCTTCAGTCGGACAGGTCCTCTCAGAGGAACTGAAACCCTTGCCCAGCCTCTTCCGTGCCTGTTACAGGGAAATCCCCATCCGGTTCGATGAGTCCCTTCCGCGGAAAGAGCTGGAGTCTATGTCAGGGCGTGATGATTTCATGGGAGCATGGGCGAAGGGAATGCTCGGACAGATGGACCGGGGAGTTCCGTTCCCGGAAACATACCCTTACCCCGTCGTCTGCTGGAAGCTTGGAGACCAGGTAGTGCTGGCGCTGGGCGGAGAGGTCTCGTCGGGCTATTCCATCATGTTGAAGGAACGCTACGGCCAGGACCTCATCGTCATGGGCTATTGCAATGATGTAATGTCATATATCCCGACCGCTGAACTGTGGCATGAGGGGGGCTATGAGACGGACGATGCGTGCAAGGTCTACAACCTGCACGCCCGTTGGACGCCGGAACTCGAAAAGGCCATCATGGACGGGATAGGAGAGATGATGGAAGAGATTAACAAAGGAAAATGATGAGAACACTTTTGACGCTTGCCTTTTCCGCCTTGGCCGTGCTGGCGGGAGGGTGTTCGTCCGGGGGGAGCCGTCAGGCCGGTCCGGACCAGGAAAAGATGATCGCCCGGCAATTCTACTCCGGCTTCGCGGATGCCCATGACACGTACAACGCCATATCCCCGGCCAGCGACGGATGCGTGTATTACGTCCTTTCTTCCACGCGGTACGATGTCGGAGGCCAGTTCTACCGGTACGATCCCGGGAGCGACAGGACGGAGTTCATCGCTGACCTGTCGGAAGCACTTGGCGAGAAGGCCGCGAAGTATATCGCGCAAGGGAAAAGCCACGTGGAATTCACGGAATGCGAAGGGAAATTGTATTTTGCCACCCATGTGGGTTATTATCAGATGATCGACGGAGCCGAGCAGATGCCCGTAACGGCCCCTGAAGGATATAAGCTCTATCCCGGAGGACATTTCGTCAGTTATGACCTGGAAACACGACAGATCCAGGACCTTGCCCTTGCACCGGAAGGAGACGGCATCATCACGATGGCAATGGATACTGACCGGAAGCACATATACGGCCTGACATGGCCCCATGGCCTGTTCCTTGACTATGACCTCTCCTCCCGCAGCCTGAGGAACCTCGGTCCGGTGACCAGGGCCGGGGAGACGGGACTCGGGACGCCGGAGTTCCGGGTGATCTGCCGTTCCATGTTCGTGGATCCGCGTGACGGGAATGTGTATTACTCTACCGCGGACGGGGACATCTTTACCTACAATCCTTCCTACGATGCCCCGCGTAAAGTCGAAGGGGTCGACTTCCGGCTCGACTATTTCGGCGCGTACGATCCTTCGGATGCCGGGAGCATGGGGTACAACTGGCGGAAAATCGTCTGGTATGCTCCTGAAAACAAAGCCTATGGCGTCCACGGGAACTCGGGATACCTCTTCTCGTTCGATCCCGCCGGAAAAAAGATCGAGATCGTGGAGAGGATCACCTCCGAGCCTTCCCGCCGGAGCGGGATGTTCGACCAGTTCAGTTATGGATATCTGGGTTTCCAGATCGACGGCAAGGGGATGGTATATTACCTGACAGGGGCACCGGTCTATGATGAGAACGGAAAGCGCATCGCCGGTCTGGACAAGATCAACATGGGGGCTGCGAAGGGGAAGGAATACCTCCACCTTGTGACATATGATATCCCGCACCGGCTCTACAGGGACCTTGGCCCCGTGTTCTACGCCGATGGCTCGTATCCGACCTACGTCAACTCCATAGCGCTCGGCGCCGACGGCGCCGTCTATACCCTGGCTCGTTTCGTACATGACGGCAGGGAGATAGAGGACCTGATCCGGATCGAGCCCCCCAGATAAGGCGTTCCCGTCATGCCGATGATACGTCATTAACAGCGTTTCCATAATAGAGAGCCGGACCTTTTGCGATCCGGCTCTCATGCTATTCTGTCGGCAGGCGGGCAACCTCGCCCTTCGACTATCATCATGCTGCAGTTGCCGCGTAGACGGCGTTCCTGAATGCCTGGGAGTAGGTGGCGATGGGGAAGCCGTCCCTCTGGCCGAGCCCAACATTTTCAAATGGCTCACACGTTCTGGTTTTGTTATAGGTTGTAAATCAATGTTTTAACTTTTGTCAGCGTGTTAGGAGGACGTTTTTTGGGGGTACCTTCACACGCTGTCGTTTTGCAATACATTAATAATGAGATGCTTCTCTTTTTAGGGCGTGTTAGCTATTTGAAAGTAAGTTGACCAAGGCAACCGCAGAAACCCAGAGTCATCGATGACTACGATCCTGTCCTTGGCCAGTACAAAGAATGTTTGCTAGTTAGACCAACGTAGGGCAGATTCTTCGCTGAGCTCAGAATGGCAACGTAGTTCAGAATGACCGGCCCCATATCGTGAAAAGCAAAAGTAGAATAATAAAAACTTTACCAACCAGAAATGTCTATTATATCACTGAACTCAAAGACTTGCATAAAAACAAAAGAGACAAGTCCAGTTGAACTTGTCTCCTTGTGCGTTCCCCTGTCAAATTGTCGAACTGTTTTCAGGGCAATGCAGGAAGTATATGAGTTCTCCCTCTGGATGGAGGTGTACAAATAAAAAAACCGAGGGAATAGGAGTAGAGCGCCTTGCGGCGAGAGCCTCTGTTCAAGCTACCTTGGATACCCTAATATCTGCGGTAGTGACTTCGCACTCTCTCTGTCTTGCCATTGCGCCGGCGTTTATATGCCCTCACTCTGACAAGCCTTCGAACCTCCACCCTAATGGAGATTAGAACCAATGTTAGATAAGTTCTCATTTTAGATAAGTTATATGTTACAGAGTGAAAGAACTATCAGGCCTTGCATTCAGCACCTCCCCTCGGTTAAGGTCTAAAAAAACAGACACCCACTTAGGGATGGATGCCTGTATTCGGAAGTCTCTGTAACGAAACTTATCTTCTGCAAAGGTACAAAATCTTTTCAATCACGCAACGTCTGCCGAGAACTTTTGATCTGGAAAAATCATCATCTCACGACTTCCAGCAGCTTCTCTTTCGTCCAAGCTGAGGCTCCACCAGAAAGCCCAGAGTTATCAGGTTCATTTTGCCAGCAAGGCCAACACTCTCTCAAAACTGTATCACTTTGACCTAAAAGATTATTTATACAGATAATCCCATTCAAAAGGTTTTTTCCCGTACTTTTCAATGAGAGGGAGGAAACGAGGTTTTTCTTCTTCGTAATAAGCTCTAAATAGATTCTCTGGATATGAGTACTTTTCTTTACCGCCCTTGTTTTCGAAAGTATCTTCTATAAAATGGTAGGCCCAATCATTATCATATGCCATAACAACTTTGAAGAGCATCTTCACCCTATAATAGTCGATATACTTCCGAGATAGTTCAAAATCTCGCACTTCTTCCAACACAGGCATGTAGGCATCATCTCTCCATTTCATCAGAGCGTTCAACGCTTCGTTGGTGTTCCCTTTGGGGCCATTCGAATTTGCTCCATGTCTATCCAAGCCCTTCTTGTATTCTCGAAGAGCTTTAATAATCATCGGAATATCAGCATCGTTTCTGTATTCAGCGATGCAAGGAAGCAAGTTTGCATCTCCATCTAGGTAGAGTTCTTTCAGCCTGTTATACAAACCATCCATTCCTTTCAACCTGGACACTGAAGGGAGTTTGTCAAGATGTTTCAGCCTAGGACGAAATACAATGACGCTATCTATACAATGCCTCTGTTCCTTCGTTAATAATAGAGTGTCCGATTCTGCGACCTCTAACATAAAGGAGGCTACATTTGTCCCCCACCAAACATCAAAAGAAGCTACCATGAAACTATCATCATCTTCCAACTTCTGAAGAAGGATGTCATAACATTTCTCACTATGCTTGGATGCCAAGGTGTGAAATGCCATAGCCCTATGAGCCGGAGTTTTGGACTGAAGAGCCATAGACTCAAGGTCTGTATCTGACGCCTCTTTTAACAGTTTCTGCTGCGATTCCCAACCTTTTGGGACATGTCCCCAACCGTCATCGCCATATAAATAATAAACATTTCTCCCATCCGGTTCAGGAGGAGGTAAAACATCCTCCAATTGTCCGAAACAGATGATGGATTTAATGAGCAATAATGCTATAACAGAAATAATACGATTACTCATACAGGCTAATTTTAATGTCAGAACGGCAAATCGTCCTTTATTCATCATTGACTGACACCGAGGTTATAGTGGCGTTCAGTTTAGGGCGGCTATCCCGGACAATCTTTTCAAATTCCGTCCGACTGTGGATGCGGTGAAGTTTTCCACGGACAGATACGAAACCCTCGATGGCGTCCGGTGTGTCGAAAAGGCTCTTGATGGAGACATCGAGGGCCTTCGCTATCTTCTCTATGGTATCAAGGCGAGGCGAGCCACTAAGAGAGCGTGACAGGCTCTCGGCCTGGACGCCCATCGCCTTTGCCAAATCCTTACGTTTCCACTTCCGCTCCTGACAGAGGCGGTCTATATTGCTGGTTAGAATTTCTGTTGCATCCATATCAGTACGCATGGCGATTAAAAGTACTCAAAAATAACGGAAATATCAAGTAACCATAGGACATGACCTGCAAATGTATCAACTTAAGATGCTCAAAAGCTTGCCGGGCAATTAACTTTTATGTATCTTAGTAATAGAATTAAATGATATTATTATCAAGTATAAAGATCAATAGTTTTTATGGAAATGATCAAGACGTGCATCTACGCTCGAGTGAGCACCAAGGGACAGGAGTATGACCGCCAGTTGGTGGAGTTGCGTGACTATGCAGAGCGGATGGGATAGTCTGGAAACCCTCCTCCCCAATGGAACTCCGAACCCGATCGCGCAGTTGGTGCTTGGCATCCTCGCGCAGTTCAACTCAATGGAGCGCTCTCTCATCCGCAGCAGGATGGAAAGCGGTTACTGGTATGCAGGAACTGCAATCCCGGAAGGATACATTTACGCTGGAAATGCAGGGGGGAACGAGAAATTATCGAACTCGGAGGGCTTTATCTCCAAGGTTATCGCAACTGCCTCAAACATAAGGGATTTTCAGGAGCTTGCATAAAAAACAAAAGAGACAAGTCCAACTGAACTTGTCTCCTTGTGCGGTAGGTGAGAGTCGAACTCACACGGGCTAATGCCCACTACCCCCTCAAAGTAGCGTGTATACCATTTCACCACTACCGCAGGTATGTTTCCCTCTTTGAAAACGCCCATGTCGTTCTCGAAACGGGACTGCAAAAATAGAGATTATTCCTGAAAATCCAAAATTTTTTCGCGGAATAATTATTATTCGTATCTTTGCACGCTTCCACGGGATGGAAGCGATATGTATAACATTAAAAAACAGATTCACAATGGCTGTTAAAATCAGACTCCAGCGCCACGGAAAGAAGAATTTCGCATTCTTCCACATTGTCGTGGCCGACACCCGCGCACCACGCGACGGTCGTTTCATCGAGCAGCTCGGCTCCTACAACCCCAACACCAACCCTGCCACCATCATCCTCGATGCTGACAAGGCCCTTGCTTGGCTGAACGTAGGTGCCCAGACTACCATCGTCACCCGCAGGATCCTTTCCTATGAGGGTGTCCTTCTCCGCAAGCACCTCCAGGGCGGTGTCGCCAAGGGTGCCTTGACCCAGGAGCAGGCAGACAAGAAATGGAACGAGTGGAAGGCTCTCAGGGATGCCAAGATCAGCGCCAAGAAGGCTGGCCTCGTGAAGGATGCCGCCGACAAGGCAAAGGTTGCCCTCGAAGCCGAGAAGAAGGTCAATGCCGAAAGGGCCGAGGCCATCGCCAAGAAGGCCGAAGAGCTCGCAGAAGCCGCTCGCAAGGCTGCCGAAGAGGCCGCTGCGGCTGCAGCTACAGAGAACGCTGAGGAAGCTCCTGCAGAGGCATAAGTCGATGGGCGCTTCCGAAGAACTCCTTCAGGTCGCCAGGGTACTCAAATCAAACGGTACCGAAGGCGAAGTCCTGGTGGGGTTTCGCGGAATAAGTCCCGAAGACCTGGATTTGAAGGAACCGGTGTTCATCGTTTTCGATGGATTGCCGGTTCCGTTTTTCATTGAATCTTTCAAGCGCCGCGGAGCTTCTCGGGCGCTTTTACGCCTGACCGGCGTCCGGAACCTTGAAGACGCTGACGAGATCTCGGGAAGGGATGTCTTCGTGAGGGCTGGGTCCATAGCCCTCTACGATGATGAAGAGGACGGACTTTCTGCAGGAGACGTTGTCGGCTGGACCCTGCTCGATGAGCGGGACGTGCCTGTCGGGGTGGTTTCCGGCTATGAGGATATTCCCGGGAATCCTTGCCTGCTGGTCGACGCTGCAGGCGGCACTGCCATGGTCCCTCTCCACGAGGACCTTATCGTACATGCCGACCCGGAGGCAAAAACAATAGCCCTCCGGATTCCCGAAGGGCTGCTTTAAATCCTACTCGAACTTATAGCCCAGCCCGTAGCTTTTAGCCCGGCTGGAGCCTTTAGCCCGGATCGAGCCTATTTCACTCTCTTGACTCCCTTTGGCAGCTTGACCTTGGAGACGACCTTGCCGGTGGCAGGGTCTTTCTTGTGTGAGACCGAGATCACTCCGTAGGGGGTGGGGAAGGTGCCTTCAACCCATTCGAGGTTGCCCAGGTGGGGTTCGATCCTGACTTTCCTGAAACCGGGCTCTACGCACTCGATTCCCAGCACGTGGCGGCTGAGCCATGTAGTGGGGCCGGAAGCCCAGCCATGGCAGAAGCTGTGGCGGAGTCCTACGTAGCAGTATGCACCGCCGTCGGCGTGGATGTCGAACTTCCCTGCCGGCACGAAGTCGTCGATGGGGGCGGCGTTCAGGCTGTTGTCGTAGTTGAAGTCCTCCCAGAAGGTGGTTCCGCCGAGGTCGATCATCCTGCCCCAGTATTCGGAGATGAGCTCCATGGCGGTGGTGTAGTCGCCGCTGCGGGCAAGTGCTTCGAGCATGTAGTAGCCCATGAATGAGGTGAAGTTGCGCGCACGGTCCTTGACTATGACCTTTGCCGCCGCGTCTGCATCAAGCATGCCCTGGATCGACAGGAGGGCTGCTGCTTCCTTGTTGCCCTTGGGGTCGGGAACGTAGGTGCGCATCCTTGCCGCCACGGTCGAGCACTCCTCCTTCAGGGCAGGGTCTCCCAGCCAGGAGGCTATGTCCCTTCCCGCCTCGAGCGCCCTGATGGTGAGCGCCTGGAGGCCGCAGTGGATTGCGTCGGGGTTGTCATTGGTGGGCCAGTCGATGAAACGGCCGCTCTTGTAGTTCTCCCTGCTGCCGTCGACGTTGGCGATCACGTTCCGGAGGAGTTCCTTCATGTAAGGGAACTGTTCGGCAAGGTACTGCTTGTCTCCGTAGAACTCGTATAGGTGATGGTGAATGATGATCCACCACAGTGAATATGAGCATATTCCGTTCATCCATGCCGTGGCCGGGGTCCCGTCCCTTACGTAGTCGAGGCTCTTCTCCACGACCTTGTGGTCGCCGAAGACGGTGTTGACCGTCATGACCTCGGGATGCATGTCTCCGATCCAGACAAGGCGGTCCCTCTTGATGCCGTCCCAGATGTAGTCCTGCATGTTGAGGTGGACGGTGTAGGCACCGGTCTCCCAGATCTTGTTGAGCCTTTCGTCATTGCACTTGAAGCTTCCGAGATAGGGTATGTCCCTGTAGCGGGAGACTGCCCTTATCGCCACGACGGGCACATCGACATCCTCGCTCACGAGGTCGAGGCGTACGAAGCGGAAACCGGTGTTGCCGAACTCGACCGCTCCGAGCCAGGGAACGGAGATCTCGAAATCCCTGACGGAGTGCTCGTTGGTCGCTGTGCTTCCCTTGGCGTAGACATCGCTCATGGCTTCAGTGACGGATTCTCCGAAGCAGACATGGAACACGGCGGCTTTCTGGTTCCCGGAAATGGCACGGGTGATTTCAAGTCCGCCCTGCATCTCCTTCCCGAAATCCAGGAGCACGGAGGCCTTCTTGCCACCGGTTGTCTTGAACACGGTGACCCTGGGCTCGGTGGTGGAAACCTGGCCTTTGTATGGTTCCATGAGGTTGGGGGCTCCCGTGACGGCGCCGTCGGTCTTCATGACCCGGACCGGAGTGATGTAGTCGCTGACGAATTCGGCGTCCTTTCTCAGCGTGTTCTGAGAGTGGAGCGTTCCTGCAAGGGCCAGTGCGGCCACAACCAGGGAAGTGAAGTGTCTTTTGTGGTTCATGTCAAATAGGTGGTTTGCTCTGGAAATACAAACATACGAATTTTTTTCCGTCAAATAATTTCATTTTTGGCGGAAATACTTTGATTTGTTGAAGCAGGACCCACCCATTGCGGGAATATTGTTATCTTTGAAATCGGTTTTGACCTTACACTGATTTTAAACACTAAAAGTTTGAATATGCAAAAGATAATCGACGTCAACGCCCATCTCCACACTCCGTATTCATTCAGCGCCTTTTCAGGCGTCCGCCAGGCCCTCGACATGGCCGCGGAGGAAGGTGTCGGCGTGGTTGGCATCAATGATTTCTACAGTCTTGATGGCTACCGGGAATGGCACGACGAGTGTGCTGCCAGGAATCTGTGCCCGATGTTCAACATCGAATTCATCTCCCTCAACAGCGAGGACCAGGCCGCGGGCCTGAGGGTCAACGACCCCAACAATCCCGGGAGGACCTACCTCAGCGGCAAGGGACTTGCCTTCCCTGTCATACTTTCCGGAAAAGAAGCCCGCCAGCTTGCCGACGTGAAGGCCGAGTCCAATGCCCAGGTCGAAGCCATGTGCGCCAAGCTGAATGCGCATCTGGATGCTGTCAAGGCAGGATTCAACATCGATTTCGGCAAGGTCGTCAGGGAACTCACGAAGGGCTCTGTCAGGGAGCGTCACCTGGCAAAGGCGCTGCGTCTCGCCGTCGATGCCAAGGAGAGTGACCCCTCGGCGAAGAAAGCCCTCTACGAGAGGATATTCGGAGGCGCCGCCCCGAAGTCTCCGCTCGACGACGCGGCCGCCCTTGAGAACGAGATCCGCAGCAAACTCCTCAAGTCCGGAGGGGCTGCCTTCGTGCCCGAGGATCCCAAGGCTTTCCTCCCCATGGAGACCGTCCAGTCCATCATCGAGGCTGCGGGCGGCATCCCTACATATCCCTTCCTTGCAGACAACGCGAAGGGTGAGTTCACCGATTTCGAAGGAGACCTCCAGAAGGCTGCCGACACTCTCAAGAAGAGAGGGTTCAAGTCTGTCGAGTTCATAACCACCCGCAACACCACCGCCGTCCTCGAGCAGTATTCCGACTATCTCCAGGACGAAGGTTTCATCGTTACCTTCGGGTCCGAGCACAACACTCCGGCCCTCGAGCCCATAAAACTGCGTACCAGGGACCATTCCGAGGGACTCAGCGAGAAGCTCCGTGCGACCAACTACAGGGGAGCCTGCTACGTGGTCGCCCACCAGGCAGGCCTGGATTCTGTGGATGCAGGAGACGAAATCATCAGGAAAACAGTAAAATTCTAGGATATGAAAGAGATAGACAATCTTATCGCCATCTCCCGCAAGTACGGGCAGGATGCAAGATACGTTATCGCCGGAGGTGGGAACACCTCTTACAAGAATGAAGGAAAACTCTGGGTCAAGGCCAGCGGCCACGCCCTCGCCACTATCACCGAGGACGGTTTCGCAGTACTTGACAGGGCTCTCCTGAATCCCATGGGGGAGAAGAAGTACAGCACTGACACCGCCCTCCGTGAGGAGCAGGTGAAGAATGACCTTGCGGCGGCGTGCATCACCAAGGACCGTCGTCCTTCCGTGGAAACTTCCCTCCACAACTGCATGGAGGCCGCCTACGTGGTTCATCTCCATCCTACCCTCGTCAACGGCCTCATGTGTTCCGCAAATGCGGCAGAGACCTGTGCGGAGCTCTTCCCGGACGCCCTCTACATTGCCTACACCGATCCCGGCTACACCCTCTTCAAGAAGGTCTATGACAAGATCGCATCCTACAAGAAAGAGCACGGCAGGGAGCCTCAGGTGATTTTCCTGCAGAACCATGGAATATTCGTGGGCGCCGACAGCACCGAGGAGATCGAGCGGATCTACGACGATGTCCTTTCCAGGATCGGAGCCAGGACCGCCGCCCTTCCCGAGGGCCCGGCCGCCGTCTGCGACTGTGTCAGCGAGACGATACCCGCGGTCAGGACTTACCTGAGCCGTGGCGGCAGGGGACTGAAGACCCTCCGTGTCACCAACAACGCCCTCATCGAATCGTTCGTCTCCTCCAAGGAGGCCGTCCAGGCGGTCATGAAGCCGTTTACTCCCGACGGGATCGTCTACTGCAAGAGCGAATACATCTACATCGACCCCAAGGACGAGGCCGACCTCCTCTCGCAGGCCGAGAAGAAGATCGAGGCTTACTGCGCCAAGCGCGGGCACACCCCCAAGGTCATCCTCATCAAGGGGATCGGCCTGGTCGCCGTCGGCGACAATTCCAAGAACGCCCAGGTGATCACCGACGTGTTCACTGACGCCATGAAAGTCGCCTTCTACGCAGGCAGCTTCGGCGGCCCCCATCCGATGAACAAGCGCCAGATAGACTTCATCGACAACTGGGAAGTGGAGAACTACCGCCGCAAGGTGGCGGCTTCCGGCTCGGTCGGAAGGGTTGAAGGAAAGACCATCATCGTCACAGGTGCAGCCCAGGGGTTCGGCGAAGGCATAGCCCGCGAGCTTCTCAAGCAGGGCGCCAACATCGTGGTCGCCGACCTCAACGAAGTCACTGGCGAGAAGACGGCAGCCGGGTTCAACGCGATCGCAGGGAACAACAAGGCGATATTCGTAAAGACCAACGTGGCAGACATGGACAGCCTCCGCAACCTGGTAAAGGTCACGGTGATGACTTTCGGCGCCCTTGACGTGTTCGTCTCCAACGCCGGAGTCGTCCGCGCCGGGGACCTCGAGGCCATGACTCCCGAGAACTTCGAGTTCGTCACCTCCATCAACTACAAGGCCTATTTCTATTGCGCCAAGGTGGCCAGCCACGTGATGAAGGTCCAGACCGCAGCGGATCCGGAGTATTTCGCCGACATCGTCCAGGTCAATTCCAAGAGCGGACTTGTCGGGAGCAAGGCTAACTTCGCCTACGCCGGCGGCAAGTTCGGAGGTATCGGGCTCACCCAGTCCTTCGCGCTCGAGCTCGCTCCCTTCAGGATCAAGTGCAACGCCATCTGCCCTGGCAACTACTATGACGGACCGCTGTGGAGCGATCCCGAGAAGGGCCTCTTCATCCAGTACCTCAAGGCCGGCAAGGCTCCCGGGGCGAAGACGGTCCAGGACGTCAAGGATTACTACCTGTCCAAGGTACCCATGCGGAAGGGATGCAATCCTGTGGATGTCTGCAAGGCTATAATGTATGCGATCGACCAGACCGGAGAGACGGGACAGGCTATTCCCGTCACGGGCGGTCAGGTCATGCTTGCTTAGTGAAACCGCCGGTTCCTCGCGGAACCGGCTTTAATGTTTTGAAGAAGAAATGAAACAACTGGATGTCAATCTGATGCATCCCGCCGAGCAGATTTCGATAATCATCGGCAGGATCTACCGCAGCGGCATGACCACCACTTCCGGCGGCAACTTGTCGATCATGGACGACAACGGTGACATGTGGATAACCCCGGCCGGTATCGACAAGGGCTCCCTCACCCCTGCGGACATAGTGTGCGTAAAGGCCGACGGCACCGTGGAAGGTCTCCACAGGCCGTCTTCCGAATATCCGTTCCATAAGGCCATCTACAAGATGAACCCCCATGCCCATTCGGTGATACATGCGCATCCTCCGGGACTGGTCACTTTCAGCATGACCAAGCAGGTCCCCGACACGAGCATCATCCCCCAGGCCAGGGCCGTCTGCGGTCCTGTAGGCTTCGCTGAATATGCCCTGCCGGGAAGTGAACTGCTCGGGAAGAAGATCGTGGCCGAGTTCAAGAAGAATCCGGAGTACAAGGCCGTCATCATGGAGAACCACGGGGTCGTCCTCTTCGGAGAGGACATCGCCGATGCCTACCAGAGGTTCGAGACCCTCGAACTCTGCGCCCGGACGATCCTCAACGCCCGGACTCTGGGAAAGCCCAACTACCTGACCGAGGAACAGATCCTCAGGCACGAGAGGGCCATCAACACCCATTTCCAGCACTTCATGAACGTCGAGCATCCGTCGGACGAAAGGGCGCTCCGCACCGAAGTCTGCCAGATTGTCCGCAGGGCTTGTACCCAGGGACTGATGTGCAGCTCCTACGGAACGGCTTCCGTGCGCTGGCGGGGGAACGATTTCCTGATCACCCCTTCCAATGTCCAGCGCTGGGACATCGATCCCAACGACATCGTCCAGGTCAAGGACGGGATGGTAGAGGCCGGGAAGATGGCAAGCCGTTCGGTTGCCCTCCATTATGAGATCTACCGCAGGAACCCCAAGGTCAATTCCATCATCCTGACCCAGTCTCCTTCGCTCATGGGATTCGCCACGACCGGGATCAAGTTCGACGTACGCACCATCCCCGAAAGCTGGATATTCCTTCAGGACATACCGACCTTCCCGTTCGGGAGCCAGTACGACGAGCATCTCGACGCCCTTGCCGATGAGTTCAAGTCGCGTCCGTTCGTGATGCTGGCGAACGATTCTGTGGTTGTCACGGGCGACAAGCTGATCAACACGTTCGACCGTCTCGAGGTCGCCGACTTCAGCGCCCGTTCCCTGATAATGGCGGCCCCGCTGGGGAAACTGAGCCCGATCACGGATTCCGAAATAGAGGAACTCCGCGTTGCCTTCCATGTGGGAGAATGATGCGGCCTAGTCGCCGGCAATGATCCTGGCATCTTCTTCGGGGTCGATGCCGGCGCGCCTGACGAGTTCCGCTTTCTTTTCTTCAATCTTTTCCTTGTGCCTGATCACCCAGTTCTCTGCGTAGATGCAGGCACAGGAGAGGAAGAAGTAGATGATTGTCTGCAGGATCATGGCCCTCATCTGCAATCCTGCAGCCTGCATGTCTCCTCCGGCCGTGCTGAGGTTGATGAAACCCTGGACGCCGAAGGTGGACGGGAACAGGTAGGAGAACAGCTTCCAGAATTTCGGGAAGGCGCATGTCGGCCATGAGCATCCGGTGAGGAAGAGCAGTATGGGCGAAATGGCCAGGAAGATCAGGAACACCGATTCCCTCCTTGTGATGAGGGTGCTCCAGGTCATCGAGAAGAACACGCAGTCCGTGATGAAGAACAGCAGGAGCGCAAGAACCTCTCCGAACTGCCCCCTCTGCGGTATTCCGAATATGGCGGGTACGATGAAGGCGATGTACATCCCTATGGCCAGGTAGAGAAGCCAGTAGGCTCCCCCCCGTCCAAGCACCACCCTTACCATTCCGCGGCCTTCAAGCCTGTCAGGCAGGGAGGCGAAGCTGTGGTTCCTTTCGCGCTGGGTGCCGACCAGCAGGGACATTCCGTAGAACATGGTCTGCTGGATTATCAGCATGAGGATCGCCGAGATCAGGAAGAAGCTGTAGTTGAAGGCCCTGTTGAAGGGATTGTTGTCGTCGTACAGGACGGGTTTCGTGGTCTGGTAGGCATCCTGAGCCGTCATCCCGGCGAACTCGTACCGTTCCATCTGTATCTGCCCGATCTCATGGAGCATCACGAAATTTGTGGCGATCAACGCGTTCTTGTAGTAGAGGAAACTGCTCATGTCGGCATATACCGAAAGGGTTGCGGTTTCCATCCTTGCGAGCCGCTCGCCGAAGTCCCTGGGGAAATAGACGATTCCGTTCACCTTCCGTTCCTGCATCAGCCGCTCCGCCTCCTGCATGTTCATGCACTTGGCCTCGACCTTGACTTCCCTTGTGGCGTCGATCTCGCGGATGAAGCGGCGGCTGTCGGGGCAGGCGGCATCGTCCACCACGGCTATCGGGGTGTCGGTGAGGATCCCGTTCGAGTAGATGACGTTGTACAGCAGCGGATAGGCGAGGCCGGCCACGAGGAAGATCAACAGCACCCCGCCGTCATGGAATATTTCCTTCATCTCGTGAAGGAGGATGTTCCTCCAGTCCGCAAGCCAGTTTTTCAAGTATCCTTTCATGGTCCCTCCTAGTCTTTTGGATAGTTCTGTTTGATGTATGCGCTCTTGAGCCTTCCCAGCCCGGGGATCGGGACGAGAAGGAAGAGGAGCATGCCTACGACGTCCTTCCACCATCCGGCGAAACCGGCACCGAAGACCACTTCCTGCACGTGGAACAAGTAGTAGTACCTGAGCGGGAAAGCGGCCGAAAGGCCCTGGATGTACGGCGGCATGGCCTCGATCGGAAGGGTGAACCCTGCGAGGGAGAATCCCAGAACGCTGTACAGCGCCCCGATGGAAAGGGCTAGCCTTGGTACGGGCAGCATCTCGAGGATGAAGACTCCGACTGCTTCGCTGGAGATGACCAGCAGGAAGATGGCGATGAACATGTTGAACACATGCCCTCTTATCGGGAAGTGCAGCCAGTGGTAAAGGAGCATGACGAGGATGAATCCGATGGCCGTGAAGACCAGGGTCCACACCAGCAGCTTCCCGGAAAGGGCCGTCACAATCGAGTCCCCGGAGGTGCTGAGCAGGTGCCGGGAGGTCCCGAACTTAAGCTCCGCGCCCAATGAATATATGAGGACCAGGATGACCATCATTTCTAGGACCGCCGGGAGCAGGATGCTGGACAGGTAGTAGTTGTAGCTGGTGGTGACGTTGCCGATCTGGTGGGTGTCGATGTCGATGGGACGGATCATCCCCATGATCTGGTCGTCGTTGTAGCCACGGGCCCTGAAAGCCTCCCTCTGGACGGCGCCGTTCGTCAGGTTGACCATCTGCAGGAGGTCCTTCCATGCAAGGGCTCCGCTTACGAAGTACAGTCCGTTGATGTAGAACGTGATCCTGGGCTGCCTGAAGGCCTGGATGTCATCGTTCATCCCTGAGGGGATGACGCACACGCCGGATATCTTCCCGCTGACCATGTCCTGCCTGGCGGCGGCGTAAGAGTCGTACGGGACGATCTCCCCGAGGGAGGTGGCATCAAGCTGCTGGCAGAAGTTCCTCGACGTCGAGGAACCGTCTTCGTCCACCACCCCTATGGGAATGTCGGTCGGCAGGCCGCCTTTGAAGAAGGTCAGGTAGAAGATTGCGCAGAAAGCTATCACGCCGACGGAGCCCACCAGGTAAAGGGGACGGTTCCTGATTATCCTGAGTTCCCTTCCGGCGACAGCCTTTATTCTCTGCCAATTGCCCATGGTCTTACCCTTATTTCATTATTGCAGACATTCCGGGGCGGACTCCTTCGACCGCCTGGTCGGGGACGGCCCTGACTTCGAATGTCTTGACATCGTACATCCCGGTCTCCTTCGTGGCCTTCCAGGTAGCATAGGATTCGCGTACTGCGATGTAGCTAACCGTAGCGCTCACTTCTTTCCCTTCGAGGGCGGGAATCATGACGTTGACCTTGTCGCCCTCCTTCAAGCCTTTGAGGTAGTCTTCCCTCACGTTGAAGGTGAACCAGACATCGTCGATGTCAGTTACGCTTGCCACCGGAGAGCCTTGGCCGACGAGTTCCCCGACCTTGGGGAAGATTGCCGAGACGATACCGTCGGAAGGGGAGACCAGATAGAGCTCCCCGAGGTAGGATTCCACCTCCTGGATCGCTCCCTGGGCCTGGTCCACGAGTGCCTTTGCAGCGGCCTTGTCCTCGTAGCGGGCCCCGTTCACCGCCATCTCGTACTGGCTTTTCGCGGCCTTGGTCTGGGCAACGGCTGCATCATACCTGGCCTTTGTCTCGTCATATTTCTGGGCGGCGATGACTTTCTGCTCATAAAGCTTGCTGACCCTGTCCAGGGACTTCTTCATCACATCCTCCTGGACGATCGCCTGCTGCCAGAGTTCGTAGGCGCCGGCAACCTGTTCTTTCCTGGCCCCGTTCTGGGCCTTCATGCTCTGGGCGGATGCTGCGCTGCGGGCGGCGTTCGCCTGGGCGAGCTTGGCCCTTACCTCCGGCGAGTCGATGAAGGCTATGGTGTCTCCCTTGTGGACCTTCTGCCCCTCTTTTACGAACATCTCCTCGATCCTGCCCGGAACCTTTCCGGAGACCCGGTATTCACTCGCTTCCGCCTCTCCCTGGATGACCAGCGGCTTTGGTTTCGAAACGAAATAGCCGATAATGGCAATCAGCAGGATGATGGCCAGCAAGGCCACGACTCCGATCACCAGATTGTAGTTTTTCCTTTCCTTTTCCATATCGATATTCTTGCTTTTGTTTATTCATTCATCGCGTCCTGGACCGCACCCTGACCGTTGCTGCCGTAGTTGCCTTCCGCCTTGTTGAGGTTTGCGGCCAGCATCTGGAGTTCGATTCCGGCGTCTATGTATTCTGATTGGGCCTGGAGCCATGCGGTGTGGGCGCCCAGGGCGGTGTTGGCGTTGATCACGCCCTCTTTATAGCCGATGTCTGCCGTCCTGAGGTTCTCTTCGGCGGCTTCCAGGTTGCTCCTGGCCATGGTAAGTTTCTCCAGGGCTTCGGCTTCCTGTTTCCTTATCTGGGTGACCTGGAGGTTGACCAGTTCCTTGGCGTCTTCCAGGCGCGACTTGTAAAGCGAGGCCTCAGCCTTGGCCTTCTGTGTCTTGTAGTAGTGTTCTCCGCCATGGAAGATGGGGATCTTCACCATGACCCCGGCGTTGAAGTAACCGGCGAAGCTCTTGTCGAAACCGTTGCTGAGGTTGGGGTTCACCATTGAATATGCGGCGATTCCGGCAACCTGCGGAAGGGCGTCGGCCCTTGCCACCTTCACTTTGTCGTCGTAGATCCTGCCGGCGAGCTCAAGACTCCTGGTCTCGGGCCTGTCGGCGTAGATGTCCTCCATGCTCTTGTCTCCGCCGATCCTCGGGAGCGGAATCTCTGAGGCAGACTCGTCGGCAAGGACTATGTCCGAATCGAGGGGAAGTCCTACGACCTTGCAGAGCAGCATCTTCGAAAGGGCAAGGCCGTTCCCGGCCTTGGTGAGGAGCATGTCCGCCTCGTTGGCCTTCACCTTTACCTGGAGGGCGTCGGCTTCAGTGGCCACACCCTCGCGCACGGAGACGTCCACGTCACGTTCCATCTTGTGCAGGAGGTCGGCATAGGATTCGGCGAGCCTTTTCTTCCCGGCGAGTGACACAACCTGCCAGTATGCCTGGTCGACATTGACCATGACTTCCTGGCACTGCTGGTCGTAGCGCGTCCTGGCAAGGGTTTCGGCCAGCCTTGCGATGTCGTTGGCGGCTACGATCTTGCCTCCCATGAATATGGGCTGCTGGACCGATACCGAACCTACGAACAGGTGGGTCATGTCCGGGTGGAATGCGTCGTCTATCTCTTTTCCGAGGGAGTTGAGCGCGTCGGACATGTCGGCCTGTGACAGTTTCCCGACCAGGGTCTGTACCAGGGGGTCCTGCATCAGGGCCGTGTATTTCTGGGCAAGCGCCGCGCTCTGCGCGTCTCCCTTCATCCCTGCTATCGAGAGCTGCTTGATGAATTCAGTGATGTCTCCCATAAGCTGTGACTGGATGGACTGGGACATGGTGTGGACCGTGGTCCCCATGTTCTGGAGCCTGTCCGAAGCTGCGTCGCTGATGAGGGCGATGTCGTTGGGATTGTAGATGTAGGCTCCGGTGGCGGAGACGTTCGGAAGGTAGTTGGCGAAAGCGATCTTCCGGTCGTAGCCTGCCATCCTGACCTGTGTTCCGGCCTGCTGGAGTTCCTTGTCGTTGCGGACCGCCATCTCCCGGCAGTCTTCAAGTGAGAGGGTCTGCTGGGCTGCGGCTGTCACAGGCATGACGGCCAGCAGGGCCCCCGCGATGATTATGACAATTTCTTTTTTCATATATGGTACTTCTTGTTATTCTTCCGTTGCCAGTCGGCTCCTGCCTTCGTGCAGGACGTGCCTTTTTGGATGGCACACCTTTGTTTACAAAAAAGTTGCCTTATTGTGATATCTGTCAGGTCGATAAGTCTCATTTAATGGTCAAAACTACGTATTGAGCCTCCCGCAGGCATAATCCATCGCGGGTGTCAGATCATCATGTTTTTAATCAGCGTGTTAATGATTTCTTATACAAATCGTTTTAAATATTTAAGGTTTTTTGTTTGGAAATAATTTTTTTTACACTACATTTGCAACCAGACAATCAAAAGTTCTTTTTGTTGTCTATTTGTTAAGTTCGTTTTATATACAGGTCCGGGCCTTTGGGGAAAGGTCCGGACCGTTTTCTTTTCCCGGCTGCCCCATGCTCTGAAAAGCCTTAGCTAACCAGATAAAAGAATCCCGGAAAGCATTCGAAATGGCCTTCCGGGATGTCGGCAGTCCGTCCGGGATACGCTGTCCTGTGAGAATCCCTTTAGGATGGAATGCTGCCGCTATGTGTCGGGAAGGGATGAGGGCGTCAATCCCTCGGCAGTATGCTGTGAGCATTGATCCAATCCAGGGATGCCGCCTTATTGAAGGCTTTTATGAGAAAAAGCCAGACAACTGCAAGGATGAGGACAAATCCTC
Source organism: uncultured Bacteroidales bacterium (assembly GCA_900320185.1). Taxonomy (GTDB): domain Bacteria; phylum Bacteroidota; class Bacteroidia; order Bacteroidales; family UBA932; genus Cryptobacteroides. The sequence continues at coordinate 2,654 of ONRD01000008.1, read as the reverse complement.
CTATAAGCGAATACTTCCACACAGGAGCCAACGTATCACCATAACGGAGAACGAACCCGCAGGCGAGCATGACGAACGCCCCAATAGCCAAAATGCCCCACTCGAAAACGTGTTTCATCCGTTTGAATGTGTCTTCGCTGGGACATACGAGCTTTGTCACAGGCGTCTTCACGGTCTTGTGGTGGACTGCCAGCTTTTCGAAGTAGACGTTCCCCTCGTGGCACTCCGGGCACTCGCAGGGGGTGAGTATATCTTCGTCAAGGGAGACTTTGGCGTTACGTGTCATAATATGGTCGCACTTTTCGCAGTGACCGAGCAGGTTGATGTGCATTTCAGATTTCATATTCAAAGAAGGAAGATGGCGGTTAAAACAGTGATAACTATGGCGATAAGCCATATAAGCACGCCTTTGAACGCCCCGGTTTCAAAGCCGAGTTTCCAGATGGCAAGAGGATGGGCGGCATACCAGCTGATGCTGGTGATGTCACGTGAGAAGACAGTGTCAAGTGTGTCGATGACGATTGCCAGTGCGGTCCATCCGCTGATGACATAGGCAATCACTTTCAAAATGGGGAGTATAGTTTCCATGTTCAAATGATTTAAAAGAAGATTCTGGCGCCCTTCAAAAGAACGGGGAGGGCGGCTTTACCCGTCTGCAGGAGAGCCGGCCCCCTTTTGATGGCAAGGGACAGCACTTTGCCGGAGACTTTCTGGACAGCGTTTTGGGAGTAACGTCTCGGGGCTCTTTCCCCTTTACTGAACTGCTCGTCGCAGTCGAGGCAGAGGTAATCTCCCAGGGGGAGGGCGATGACATTGTGTGAACCACAGTAAGGACAGCGTATCATAATCGTTTGTTTTAAATTTTTTCGCAATGTATGATACATCTTCCGGAGAGCCGGGAATGGAGAAAGCCTATTTTGAAGAGCTCCGCGGAATTCTTAACTTTGCGAAGACTACGTACTAATTAGCACTGAAAATGAGTGTAAGCGATAACATGACGGGACAATATCTGGACTCCCTCCTTGCCAACCGGCTTCTCTTTGAAACCCGGCATGAGTTTGAAGTTTACGCCGATTATGATCTGAGCAATAACAACCAGCTCTCTGGCATGGCACAGCGGAGTGCCCGCGACCTGCTGGCGCGCCTGGCTGAAGATTTCCTGAGCCCCACTGGCCGCTACAGTGACTTCGACCTTTTCCTCTCCACATACGAGAGGGCAAGCGCATTCTTTGAGAACAATATCGAAGGCAAGGCCATGTTAAAGGATCCTGACTTCGCATTCAAGATGGGGCGGTCCCTCTTCTATACGCATACGCCCACGGGCGAGAAAAAACTCGATGCGGTGCTGAATCTTCTGTATGACTTCGAACTCGAGGATTTCCGGACCCCGTATGTGGATCCGGTGATGATCATCGCCATGTCCCTCGGCGTCCTCCCCAGAAAAAGGCAGAGAGCGGCTACGGCCGACCCTGATTACATTAACGAAGGAAAGGTGGTGCTTGAATTTGTCAGCAGGATTATCTCACTTAACAATCACTATGAAGAGAACCCCGTGTTAGTGGAAATAGAGAGAGACCATAATGATGAATCGCTCCATAAAACACGTATCCTCTTTCTGGAATGGCTGGGCCGTTCCCTCTTTCATATTGATGGAGTGACAAGACCTGAAGGCATAGATGAAGCAATGCGATTCCTCCCGCTTGATGGATATTGGCAAAACTGGAACGACAAGGGACGTACAGACAAGAATGTCTTCTACCATATCGAATGGAAAGGTATGGCCTATAACTTCACGGAATTGGTGGTAAATGCAACTCAGATTACAAGGACAACCTACCATGCGGAGTTATTCAGGGACGGGGAGGATCTTATCTTCTATCTCATTCATCCTAAGGGAGCGTATGAACAGCTTATGGGCCAGCCGGTCAGTCGGAATCTGCATGTTTGGCTGATTTGCAAGACGGACGGCCATGAAAAGAACATCCGGGAGCTGTCGTTTACATATAAGAGGGGAGCGAAGAACTTCGAAGTCCGTTTGGATAAGCTTCGCAAGGTAGAGGGAGATGACGTGAAGATACTCGAAGAGAAACTGTGCACTGCCAAGATTAAAGACAAGTATGAGCAGTACTCCTGCATCTATCAGGGATGTGTATATGCCGTCACAAAGACGGACATCTATCTGGAAGACCCGGACGAAGAAGGATGGTTCTACAAGGTGCCCAGGGATATAGATGACCGTCTGTATGACATCTCAGTCGACAGCGTTGCCGGAATGCTGAAAGTCGGACTGGAAGAGAAGTACTGGATAGGGTTTGAACCCTGTGCAATGACAATCCCTCCGGACCGTTTTGAGGAACTGGGGATTGAACATGTTGGCCGAATCGTTTAAAGGCGACGTTCCAAACGTGGTTTGGGCCTGACTTATTCAACCCGAGTTACTTGACGGTTGCCTTTGGGATATCGGTCCAAAGGGTGGTGTAATGCGGCGACTTGTGCTCCTGGGTCATGTGGAACTGCCCGTCGCCCTGGAGTTCTTGACGCGCGGAGAAAGGCTGCCTGACCATGTCAAGTCCGTCCAGGCTGAAGGGATCCGGCAGGTGAAACTGATCGATGCCTCCCCGATAGGTATCAACATACGCTCCACCGTCGCCACG
>ONRD01000017.1 GCA_900320185.1 uncultured Bacteroidales bacterium | reverse complement strand
AATAATGAGGTGCTTGTCTTTTTAGAGCGTGTTAGCTATTTGAAAAAGTTGACCAGGGCAACCGCAGGAACTCAGATTTATCAAAGCCCCCGCCTTCCTGACGGCTTTCGCAAGGGATGGAAGGCAAAACGGCCAGCTGGCCCGCAGGGACAGCAGCTGTATTCCGTTTTGCATAGCCCCGCCGCAGGCGGAGAGGGATGTCGGAGGGCGCCAGCCCGACGAAATCCCGAAAGGTGAGGCCTGAGGCCGGTCCGCCGCAAGGGATGCGAGGGCGCCAGCCCGACGAAATCCCTTCACAAGGGATGCGAGGGCTTTGCCCGACGAAATCCCGGAAGGTGAGGCCTGGCCGATGCCACCGCAAGTGATGCAAGGGCGTCAGCCAAAAAACAGTAAAGCACCTGGAAACCAGGTGCTTTACTTTGTCTGGATGACTGGACTTGAACCAGCGACCTCCTGGTCCCTAACCAGGTGCGCTACCAACTGCGCCACATCCAGATTCGCGTTTCGGGCTGCAAATATATAAAAACTTTCTGTTTCGGAAAAATCCTTTTCAAAAAACTTTCAAATATTCATGAATAACTCCCGCGAAAGCCTGCCGTCAATCCCTCGGAGTGCCGCTCCACTTCGGGTCATAACCCAGGTCCACGGAGGTTATCCCATCCCTCGTCACCTTCAGCAGCTTCGACTCTCCCGGCTTGAAATCCAGGGAGCATATCTCCGACTTGCCATGATGACGGACGGTGATCTCGCGGGAACATCCCGCGTCCTTGAGGTAATAGCCGTACTCCATCGGATAGGACACCTTGCCGGAGTGAGGATTGGCAAGGAAGATGTAGAGCGTCTCCCCGTCCACCCTGCACCAGAAATCCGGCAGGGAATCACCCTCAAGCAAAGGCTCTCCGGGGATTATCCTTGCCTGGTTGGAAACATTTGGCAACGAATTGAGTTCCATCAGCATCTCATCGTACCGCTTGTCTTTCCTGACCCCGGGTTCGATAGGGATCCGCGACATAAGCACCGGAAGCCCCTCCTTCGCGAGCCGCAGGATGCTTTCAAGGGATTCGAAGGAAAGATGGTCGACATCGACGTACAGGGAGCGGAATGAAGCATCTCCGCACTCGAGGATGCCGTCATGGTAGGAAGCATCGGCAAGGAAACGCCCGTTCACCCACAAAGGCTGGCGCCCCTTGAACTCTTCGGGAGTCCTGATGTAGCGCATCTCGTATTCCCCGAGGGCCCACGGCATCATCGAGGTGACCGATTCTGGATAGGCCCCGCCCATCCAAGCGTCCTCAGTCGGGATGTAGACGGCAAGGTCGCTGTAGTTGCTTCCCTTCTTCATGTAGGAAGACACAGTGGTCATGTAGCCGTTGAACCCCGTGAGGGCGTCTCCGGTGAGGGAACAGGTGTCGCAGGTACTGACCTGGCAGGTAGTATAGAACCAGTTGTCCGTACGGCCCACCTTGTTGAACGGGAAACCATGCCATATGATCTGGTTGGTACCGTTTGCGAAAAGGGCGTCGCAGACAAGCTTGAGGTCACCTATCAGTTCGTGTCCCTGGTGGGGGCTCTGTCCGTGGCCGTCCTTGTATCTGAGTCCCGTCCATCCGTACATGCAGGTGAAAGTCTCCGCCGTGACGGCATCCTTCCTGGACAGGGTCGCGGCCGAGGCGGCTATCTTGCTGAAGGAAGGCTCGTAGAGAATCGCCTCCGTTTCCGGAATATCCACAAGGGTGAACGCCGTGAGCAGGTCGGTGGGCGCACCGCCGCACTGGGCCCTGGAGAAGGCGCCCGCAGACGTAGCGTTCCGGGCGAAGGGAATGTAGAACTCCCTCATCACGTAACCGGACAAGGTCTTCATGTAATCGTATTTAACATCGATATTGGCCTCGTCATAGAGAGTCTTTCCTTCCATGTAGGGAGTTATGTCGTAGCCATGCTCCTCGAAGAAAGCCTTGTCGAATCCCGGAGTCCACAGATACTCGGTCTCGACTTCCCAGGAATCTACGAAGAAGCCGGAACGCCTTCCCTTGCATGCCTCGGCCAGGGCCGCGTCCATCTTGCCGGCGTATCTTCCGAAAGCTTCCCTGTCGAGATGGTTCAGGATCCTCGCTACCTTGGGATGGTCCCAGGTATAGGCCCGCCTTGCGACTTCGACCGAATCATGGTAAGACCTCGTACCGTCCCCCTCCGGGAGGTCGACGTCGCTGAAAGGCCAAAGCGTCCCGAAGGTGAAATCACAGCCCAGGGACAATGAATCGGCCACTCTCTTGGCATAAGAGACGGAGCTGCTCCACCCGGGAGACAGGAAATCCGGATGCGGGGTGTCGTCCTTCAGGAACATCGGATAGACCCATGCTATCTCCACTCCCCCGAATCCATGGTCTTTCAGCCAGACCAGCTGGTCTCGCACGTCCGCGGGGTCGATTTCAGAAGAGAACCACCACCATCTGGTGTAAGGCCTGGAATCCGGATAGAGGGTGGAACCGGCGGATGAAGTATCCTTGCACCCGGAGGCCGCCATCAGGCAGAGGGAAAGAGCCACGGCGGAAAGGAAAAGTGTATGGAATGAATGCTTCATGGTTGGATGTGTGGTCTTGCTGTCGTTCAGGGTAAAGGATGTCCATCCGGGAGGGTCAATCCCCGGCATCGTAGAACCGGTCGAAGAGCCTCCGGAGGAGGGCTTCGTTGTCAATCATGCACCGAAGCCTCTCGAGACGGGCCGCGTTGGGAGAATCCTCGAACCACAGGTGAAGATAGCCTCCCCTGCCGTATTTCTCATGGAGATGGTCGAGCATCCTCCTGTAATGAGCCTCCCTGTCCATTTCCGGGTAGTGGTCGAACCCGTACTGGACAGTCCTGCGTATCACCGTCTCGGGATCGATGAAACGGTCGGCCTCGGCGACGATCCTCCCGTAGAGGCTGCGCGGCTCATGCGTCGCGGACGCCCTGTGGTCCTCGACAGCCTGGGCGATCGTCTCCACCTGATCTTCCGAGAACCACTCCCGGAGCCGGGCATCCTGGCGGACGATTCGGGCCGAAGCCTGGTGGTGAAGTTCCCTGCCCTCACACAGGCCTGTGTCATGGTAAGCCGCGACGGCATAGGCCATCTGAGGGTCGGCCCCATGGCGCGCGGCCAGTTCGAGACTCTGGGAGATGACCATCTGCACATGGTCCCTGCGGTGAGCCTTGTCGAAGTTGTCATATTCAGGAATGATGCACTCACGGACATACTGCCTGAGGGAAGGAGATATCCCGTCCCCGCCCTGTTCCATGTTCCAGAGGAAAGCCTTTGCCGTCCTGAGGTCGGTGTCAGTGAAATGGTTGCCCGGATTCCATTCCAGCGTGTGGCGGACGCCGGAGAGGAGCCTGTCCATTTCGCGGATGCAGTCCCCCGCCGTTGCCATCACCTTGTTGCGGGTCTTTTCCTCGGTGTCCCCGAGGCTCATGTAGATCCGCGAGGCCTTCGGGGAGTGGGTACGCGCATATTCCATCCACCCCGGGTACCACACTGAGGGAGAGGCGGCTGCGACACCGGAGAACGAACTGCTCCGGTAACCGGCCCAGAGGGCGAAAAGGGCTGCCAGTGAATATCCCCCGATGACCACTTCCTTCCCGGAGAGCCCGGCCTGCCTTGCGAATATGTCGGGAAGCAACTCGTCCTCGATGAAGGAGAGGGTCCGGGAGGCTCCGTCGCCGAAGGCCTCCTTTCCGAAGACGGGTGCCGCCTTCCATGGAGTAAGCTCGACGTTCCAGTCTTCTATGATCAGGCAGGAAAGGGCGAACGGCCTGGAGCAGGACCTGCGGAGGAAACCGGTCTCCCGGTCGAGGAAATCCAGGTCCCTCTCGTCCATCGGCTCGACAAGGAGGATTTCAGCCCCGGGATCGGAGAACAGGATGGTGCGCTTCCCGGAAAGTATGTATTCCTGACGGTCCATTTCTGCAAATATACTAAGAAGCATCTGAAAATAAGGCCCCGCAGTGTAGGTTAAGGAGCGTTTTTTTCCTAAATTTCGGGAAAAAGACAAAGCCATGCGGAAACCACATCTTGCCATCGCAATCCTCTTCGCGGCGCTCGCAGCCTGCTGCAGCAGGCCGGCCGGGGAGACGGTCACCACCGTCACTGTACAGAAAATCTACGATGAAGGCACACATGCCGCCTTCACCTCGCTCGCACGCTACAAAGGGAAGTACTACTGCTCTTTCAGGGAAGGCTGGAGCCATGTGTTCGATGAAGAGGGCAACGCCGAAGGAAGGGTGAAGATCCTCTGCTCGAAAGACGGGAATCGATGGAATGTCGTCGCAGACATAGGACTGGACAGCACCGACCTGCGTGACCCCAAGCTGACAGTCACACCTGACGGCAGGCTTATGGTCACCATCGGAGGTTCCGTCTACAGGAACCGCAGCCTGGTCCGCACCGAACCGCAGGTCTGCTTCAGCTCCGACGGAAAGAACTTTTCCGCCCCCGTCCCGGTCCGGATAGACTCCGCCGTACGCGGGACCCATGACTGGATCTGGCGTGTCACATGGCATGAGGGGACCGGCTACGGGATAAGTTACCGCAACGGCGAAGCCATCCTGCTGAAGACCCTGGACGGGATCGGTTACGAAGGAGTCTGCCGTCTCTCGCCCCCCTCCGACGAAAAGGAAGGCTTCCCCAACGAAGCGACCATCCGCTTCCTTCCCGACGGCCGCATGGCGGTGCTGCTGCGGCGTGATCCCGGGAAGGCCCTGCTGGGGCTCGCCGCCCCGCCTTTCCGGGAATGGGACTGGAAGGAAGAACCCCTCCACATAGGAGGTCCTGATTTCCTGGTCCGGGACGACGGGAGCCTGATCATCGGCGGACGCTCTTTCGCTCATCCTGGGCATGTGAAGACAGTCCTCTACAAAGGAACCGTCGACGGGGACCTGGACGAAAGGTACGTGCTCCTGCCTTCCGGAGGGGACACAAGTTATCCGGGAATGATTGTCGAAGGAGACCGCTTGTGGGTCAGCTACTACTCTTCCGAAGGCTCCGGCGGGAAGGCGGCGATATTCCTTGCAAAGCTTCCCCTTTCCCTTTTTGACTGACATTGTCCGTGCTGGTTCCGGGGCGCCCGGGATTAGCATTTATCTTAAATTATTCTTAGATTTGAGGACGAATTGACAATTATGCCTGGAAGCCATGGCGACAAGATCGACTAAAGAAGAGAAGATGTACCTGCGGATACGCAACCTGTGCGGACTGCTGGGAATCATATTGCCCTGGTTGGCTTTGTTTTCCGCCGGGATAGCCGACAAGCCAAGCAGCGAGTGGTGGTGGAGCATCTCTGCCACATATTACCAGAGCCCTGCCCTGGTCGGCGTGCTGGTCCCGGCCTGCATAGTCCTGATCTCATACATCGGCTACGACTGGACCGACAACCTGATAACCTCGCTTTCTGGAATATTCGGGCTCGGGATCGTGCTGTTCCCGTGCTCGGTCAGCTGGCTGGAAAAAGGAACCCCGGTGGGATTCTTCCAGCTCCCCATGGAGACGTCCAACATCATCCACACCGTCTGCGCCTGCCTGTTCTTCCTGTCGATCGCGCTGAACAGCATCTGCCAGTTCACGAAGCACGGTCCCGGAATGACACGCCGCAAGATGCTCAGGAACAGGATCTACAGGATCTGCGGCTACGGCATGCTGGTCATGATGGGCGCCTTTGCCGTGGCCAAGCTGCTCGGGGCTCCAGGCTACTCGGTGATGATAATTGAAATCATTCTCCTCCACCTCTTCGGCTTCGCCTGGCTTGTGAAAGGAGAGGCCTTCCCCTTCCTGAACGACATCGAAGGAGATGAGGCGGAAGCGGGTATCAGGTAAGAAGGACATAAGGAAACGGAACATAGATGAAAACGAAATGAAAAACATTGCTTCACAAAAAAAGACAGACGGAATCCGCATGCACGGCCGGACCCTGTCGGCGCTGGCTTGCTCGCTCATGGCGGCAGTCATGGCAATCCCCTCCTGCGGAGAAAAGGAGAACAAGGAAGAACCCTCCCCCATCATACAGAAGGACACACGCTGGGCCGAGACCGGAATGGGCGAAAAGACCTACATCAACAACGGCATAGTCCAGCTTGGAATCGACCTTGACAGGGGCGGCGGAGTCTTCCACTTCTCCAACAAGAAGACGAAGAAGAACCTTCTGAACCACTTCGACAACGGACGTCTCATCCAGCAGTCCTACTATGGCGAGATGGACGGAACCACCTGGGACGGAAGGGCCTGGAGATGGAATCCCGTGCAGGGAGGCGGCTGGCAGGGCCCCGGAGCCCAGGTCAAGGAAAAGGATATTCAGGATGAATACCTCAAGGTCACGTCCTACCCGGTCCACTGGGCTTCCTGCGAGTCCCTCAAGGACGAATGCCTGATGACCGAGGAGATCTGGCTCATAGACAACTACGCGAAGATCACGTATTCGTTCTCGAACGACGGTCCCAAAGCCAAGCGTCACAACGAGAGACGCGACCAGGAACTTCCCGCCATCTTCTGCGACTACAACTACAATTACCTTTCATTCTACGACGGGGACAAGCCCTGGACAGGGGGCGAGCTCACCACCGTCAGGCCGCACTACCTCAACGAGAAGGACAACAACGGCAACACCATCCCCATCGACTCTTTCGAGAGGACCGAAGAATGGGCAGCCTACACCGATGCTAAGGGATCCTGGGGAATAGGAGTCTACACCCCCGCCACCACGAGGATGTCGGCCTACCTTGTCCAGGTCCAAAACGCCGGTCCCACCGGACCTTCCTGCTCCTACTTCTCTCCCCACGACTACATGGTCATCAATCCCGGATTCAAGTGTTCCTACGACGTCTATGTCACCATAGGCAGCCTGAAGGAGATACGGGAAACCTTCTACAAGATCCACGAAAGCCTGAAATAATCCATCCATGACTCCGGGCAGGAACATCCGCCCCGCTACGGTTGCCGACATCGACAGGATAATGCCCTTGATCGATGCTGCAAAAGGCATCATGCGCTCGTCAGGGAACATGGACCAGTGGGCTGACGGATACCCATCGCCCGAGACAATCGCCTCCGACATCGCAGTGTGGGGTGGTTTCATCCTGGAGAACCGCCGGCGGGCGGTCGCCTACTTCGCTCTGCTTCCATCACCCGAACCGACATATTCAAGGATAGACGGCTCCTGGCTGGAAGAAGACAGGCCCTACCACGTCATACACAGGATCGCGAGCCTGCCCGAGGAGCACGGGGTGTTCGCGGACATAATGGAATACTGTTTCGGCGTGGATCCGAACATCCGTATAGACACGCACCGCGACAACATGATAATGCGTCACAACATCATCAAGCACGGATTTACCTACTGCGGGATAATCTATCTCCGGTCGGGAGACGAAAGGCTGGCTTACCAGAGGATCGACCGAAGGTGATAGGCCTACTGCGGGAAAGGGTGGCTCATTTCCCTTCCCCGGAGGGCTTGGAGGCTGCCTCGGAACGGGTGAAGAACCTGTTCTGGAAAAGGATCAGGTAGAAGGCTCCCACGGTGACGCAGCTGTCGGCAAAGTTGAAGACCGGAGAGAAGAAGATGAAATGCTCCCCGCCGACCACAGGCATCCACTGCGGCCAGTGCGAGTCGATGATCGGGAAATAGAACATGTCCACCACCTTGCCGAACATGAAGGGCGCATAGTCGAACACGATTCCGTAGAAAAGGCTGTCGATTATGTTCCCGAGGGCACCGGCCGTGATGAGGGTCAGCCCTACGAGGACACCCGAGGGGATAAGCGGAGACTTCCCGTCGGAAAACATCGCCCTTGAACCATCCTCGGCGTACATCTTCCTGGAGAGGGACGATATCCACCAGCACAGGACGCCGAAAAGGCCGATCCGGAAAAGGGACAGGAGGAATTTGCCAACTTGCCCGCCGAACTTCATGCCGAAGGCCATACCTTCGTTCTCGATGAACAGGATCCTGAACCAGTTCCCGATCACATTGAAGCTTTCGCCTGGCTGCATGTTGGTCTTGACCAGGACCTTGATGACCTGGTCGACAATCACCAGCGCGGCTCCGAGGAGGAGCAGTTTCCTGCCTTGGGATATCTTCACTAGTTCCGGCCTTTTTTCGCAAGCATTTCCTTGGCCTCCACTGTCAGGGTGGCATGAGGGACAAGGCGGAGCCTCTCCTTCGGGATGAGCTTGCCGGTTACACGGCAGATGCCGTACGTCTTGTTTTCAATCCTGACGAGGGCGGCCTCGAGGTTCTGGATGAACTTGTACTGCCGCTGGGCGAGCTGGCTGGCCTCTTCTTTTGAAAGCTGGTAGGCACCGTCGTCCTCAACGGTCTTGAAGGAAGGTGTCGTGTCTTCAATGTCATTGCTGCCATTGTGCATGATCACCTTGCGAAGCGTATCATACTCCTTCCGCGCTTTGTCGAGCATCTCGTTGATGATGACCTTGAATTCCGCAAGTTCATCATCACTGTAACGTACCTTCTCCATCGAGGGAGCGGTTGCGTTTCCTTTCTTTTCCTCTGACATAGTTCGAATGTTTAAACGTAGGTCTGAATCTTCTTCAATGCCATGCAGACTTTTCCTTCTTCCCAGCCAATATCCACCGACCCTTCGGAAACCTCACTCAAATCCTTGACTGTCAATGCAAGAGACAACGTCTGCGCAGCTATGTGGTCTTTATAATCCTTCAAAGTTGCTTCAATTTCCCCACGCACGTTTCCATCTGCAAATATAACAACTTCTATCTTATCCGTAACCTCCAGGCCACTATCTTTTCTAAGATTTTGTATGCGGTTCACGAGTTCCCTCGCGACACCCTCCTTGCGGAGGTCGTCGGAAATCTGGACGTCGAGGGCCAGGGTCAGCTGGCCTTCGGTAGCGACGAGCCATCCGGGCATGTCCTCGGAGGATATCTCGTAGTCCCCGGGATTGAGGGTAACCTGGCCGGAAGGAAGGTCGAGCACGTACGGGGCCCCCGCCACCTCCGCCTTCTGGATCTCGGTCACGGTGTCCTGTCCGAAGGAAGCGAACGCAGCCGCGATTTCCTTCATCTGCTTTCCGTAGACCTTCCCGAGGGTCTTGAAGTTGGGCTTGATCTTCTTGGTTATGATCCCGGTCGTGTCGGAGATGAATTCAGCCTCCTTGACGTTGACCTCCCCGAGGATAAGGCCTTCGACCTGCTCGAGCTGGCGACGGACCTTGTCGGAGATAACAGGGATGACTATCTTCTGCAGAGGCTGGCGGACCTTGATGGAAACCTTGCGGCGGAGGGCAAGCACCATTGAGGCCGCCTTCTGGGCAAGGGCCATCCTCTCTTCCAGGTCCACGTCCATCGCGGACTCGTCGCACAGGGGCATCATCACGTAGTGGACGGACTCTTCACCGTCAGGTACAAGGTCGAGATAGAGACGGTCCATGTAGAACGGCGCTATCGGGGCCGAAAGGACGGCCACGTCCACCAAAGCTTCGTAAAGGGTCTGGTAGGCAGACAGTTTGTCTTCGTCCATGCTGCCTCCCCAGAAACGCTTCCTGTTGAGGCGGACATACCAGTTGGAAAGGCTGTCGCAGACGAAATCCTGGATCAGCCTGCCCGCTGCCGTGACATCGTAGTCCTCGTAAGCGGCGCGGACGTTCTTCCTGAGGGAATTCAGCAAGGAGACCAGCCACCTGTCGATCTCGGGACGGGCGGAGACAGGAATCTTCTTCGTCTTGGGGTCGAACCCGTCGACATTGGCATAGAGGGCGAAGAATGAATATGTGTTGTAGAGCGTCCCGAAGAACTTCCTCCTGACTTCATCCACACCGGCCTCGTCGAACTTGAGATTGTCCCAGGGCTGAGCATTGGTCAGCATGTACCACCTCAGGGCATCCGCTCCGAACTTGTCAAGGGCTTCGAAAGGATTGACGGCGTTGCCCAGGCGCTTGGACATCTTGTTGCCGTTCCGGTCAAGGACAAGGCCGTTGGAAATCACGGTCTTGAAGGCCGGAGTGCCGCTGACCATGGTGTGAATGGCATGAAGGGTGTAGAACCATCCCCTGGTCTGGTCGACTCCTTCGGCGATGAAGTCCGCAGTGCTGCCGAAACCTTTGCCGCCAAGGTTCCTGAGACCCTCCTGCGCGTAAGGCATTGCCCCGGAGTCGAACCAGACGTCGATAAGGTCGGTCTCGCGGACCATCTTCCTGCCGGTCGGGCTCACAAGGAATATGTTGTCGACATAAGGCCTGTGAAGGTCGATCCTGTCATAGTTCTCCTTGCTCATGTCCATGGGGTCGAATCCCTTTTCCTTGAGGGGGTTGGATTCCATGATTCCGGCGGCGACCGCCTTCTCTATCTCATCCCAGAGCTCACGGACGGTCCCTATGCACTTCTCCTCCTTTCCGTCCTCGGTCCTCCAGATAGGCAGAGGAGTGCCCCAGAAACGGCTGCGGCTGAGGTTCCAGTCCTGGATGTTCTCCAGCCACTGGCCGAAACGTCCGGTACCGGTCGACTCCGGCTTCCAGGTGATCTGCTTGTTGAGCGCGACCATCTCGTCCTTGACGGCAGTGGTCTTGATGAACCAGGCATCCAGGGGGTAATACAAGACAGGCTTGTCGGTACGCCACGAATGCGGATAGCTGTGGACATGCTTCTGGATCCTGAAGCAACGGCCGTCCTGCTTCATCATCATGCAGAGGTCCACGTCCAGGGTGGGGGCGTCTGCGGGAAGGCTGTCGTCGAAAGCGTTCTTCACGTAGCGTCCGGCATATTCGGAATATGAAGGGTCGACATTCGTCCTTACGAAATCCGGGTCCAGGTCCTCCAGGCGGCAGAACCGTCCTTCATGGTCAACCTGGGCCTGGAGCTTGCCGTCCTTGTCCCTTACCATCATCCCGGGGACGCCGAAGGCAGCCGCCACCCTCTTGTCGTCAGCTCCGAAGGTGGGTGCGATGTGGACTATGCCGGTTCCTTCCTCGGTCGAGACGTAGTCGCCGGAAATAACCCTGAAGGCATCCCCCTCCTCCGCTGGCTTGAACCACGGAATGAGCTGCTTGTACCTGATGCCGACCAGGTCCGAGCCCTTGAAAGTGCCGTCGAGCACCTTGTACGGGATTACCTTGTCACCGGGCTTGTACTCGCCAAGGGGCATGTTCGCGCCTTTTGGGTTGAACCAGGCGCCGACCAGGTCCCTGGCGACAACGTAGATCGCCTGCTGGCCGGTGTAGGGGTTGAACGAAAGGACCCGGACATATTCGATCTTCGGGCCGACGCACAGGGCCGTGTTGGAGGCGAGGGTCCACGGAGTGGTGGTCCATGCAAGGATGCAGACAGGGAGGGGTTCGGCCTCGAACAGAGGCTGCGACTTCCCGTCCTTTATGACCTCGAACTGGACAGTCGCGGTGGTGTCCGTCACGTCCTTGTAGCAGCCGGGCTGGTTCAGTTCGTGGGAACTGAGGCCGGTACCGTCGGACGGAGAGTAAGGCTGTATGCTGAACCCCTTGTACAACAGCCCCTTGTCGTAGATCTTGCGGAGCAGGTACCACAACGTCTCGATATAGCGGTTGTCATAGGTGATGTACGGGTCATCCATGTCGACCCAGTAGCCGACCCGCTGGGTCATCTCCTCCCACTCCCGGGTGTATTTCATGACTTCGGTACGGCAGGTCCTGTTGTACTCTTCAACGGAGATGGAGACGCCGATGTCTTCCTTACGGATACCGAGCTTCTTCTCAACTCCGATCTCGACCGGGAGGCCGTGGGTATCCCATCCTGCGCGGCGGGCCACCCTGTAGCCTGTCTGGGTCTTGTAGCGGCAGATCGAGTCCTTGATGGAACGGGCCATCACATGATGTATGCCGGGTTTCCCGTTGGCCGAGGGCGGACCTTCGAAGAATATGAACTCAGGAGCGCCTTCGCGCAGTTCGAGAGACTTCTCGAACGCATGATTCTTCTTCCACCTTGCCAGTATGTCATTGCCGACAGAAACCAGGTCCAGACCTTTGTACTCTTTGAATGTCATAATTTTCTTCCTAATTTTGCAGTTGGAATGCCGCTTCGGCACACTCTGCTTTTGAAATGTGCAAAGATAGTCATTCCTACGCTTTTTATCAATAGGTTGACGGTGAACATACTCGATGTCATAATCCTGGTCTGTCTCATTCCCGCCCTCGTGCAGGGGTTCAGGAAAGGATTCATAAAGCAGGCTTTCTCGATAGCGGCGATCGTGCTGGGAGCATGGCTGTCCTTCACTTTCAGCTCAAAGGTCGCCGTATGGGCAGGGCCTTTCGTCAAGATGAACGGAACCTTGCTCGGCATCCTTTCGTTCGTGCTGGTCTTCGCCGCAGTCTGCCTGGCATTGATGATAGCGTCCAACCTGGCCAGGAAGTTCGTTTCCTTCGTCATGCTCGGATGGATGGACAAACTGCTGGGCACCGTTTTCGGACTACTGAAGGCCGTCCTGGCGATAGGACTGGCCATCATGCTGGTGGACGCAGCCAACACCGTACTGGACCTCATACCGGAAAGCACCATCAAGGAATCGATCCTGTACGCTCCGGTAAAGGACATCGCGAATGTTGTCTACCCCTACCTGAAGGAATTGATATTCAAGAAATGATGGAAAGGATAATCCTCATAGAGACTTCCACGTCGCTCTGCTCGGCCGCACTCGCGGAGGATGGGGCCGTGGTCGGAGAAAAGATCAGCGACGAGCCGCGTTCGCACGCATCCAAGACTGCCGTTTTCGTCAAGGAACTCCTTGACGGAAGAGGAATTTCAGTCGCCGACTGCAGCGCCGTCGCCGTGAGCAAGGGCCCCGGTTCATACACCGGACTGAGGGTCGGGGTGTCAACCGCCAAGGGGCTCTGCTTCGGGGCGGGAATCCCGCTGATCTCCGTCGGGACGCTCGACACGCTTGTGTGGCAGGCGATAACCGAAGGATCGGTCCCCGAGGGATGCAGGTACATAGTTCCCATGATCGACGCAAGGAGGATGGAAGTCTACACCGGCGTCTTCACTCCTGACGGCAGGCAGGTCGGCCCGACCGTTTCAAGCATCGTAACACCCGACTCGTTCTCAGATCTTCTTGCGGAAGGTCCGGTACTCTTTACCGGCGACGGAGCGATGAAATGCAAGGACGTCATCACGGGGGAAGGGGCGCACTTCGAAGAGTGCCACCCCAAGGCCTCCTCGATGCTGAGGCCGGCGATGCAGGCCCTGGAAAGCGGATCGTTCGAAGACACCGCCTACTTCGAACCCTTCTACCTCAAGGAATTCCTGACCACGACAAGCAAGAAGAAACTGTTCTGACAGAAGACTCCCAGACAAAGGAAATTATAACCATAAACGGATAAAAGGATGAAAATAGGATTTGCAAGCGACCATGCCGGATTTGAATACAAGGACAAGCTGATCGCACTGATGAAGAAGAAAGGCTTTGAAACAGTGGATTTCGGGACATATTCAGACGCCTCGTGCGACTACCCCGACTTCGCACATGCCCTGGGGAATGCCATCGACAACAAGGAGGTCGACCTCGGAGTAGCCCTCTGCGGTTCCGGGAACGGGATCACGATGACCCTCAACAAGCATCAGGGGGTACGCGCCGCCCTCTGCTGGAAGAGCGAGATCGCTCGCCTGGCAAAGGCCCACAACAACGCCAACGTCCTCAGCATGCCCGCACGTTTCATTTCATATGCGATGGCCACCCGTATCCTCCGCACCTGGCTTGAAACCGAGTTCGAGGGCGGACGCCACCTCAGAAGGATCGAAAAGATACCAGTAAGCAGATAATTGGACACCAAGGCACTGATAGCCGACAAGCGCTTCCTGGAAGGGAAGGGCAGACTGTCGGATTGCATCGAAGACTACCCTGAGGGGATCATCCTGCCGGTTGACAAACCCCTCAGGTGGACCTCCGCCGATGTGATAAGAAAAATCAAATGGCTGGCAACCAGGCATTTCCATAAGAAAAACCTAAAAGTCGGACACGCCGGGACGCTGGACCCGCTCGCCACCGGAGTCCTGCTGGTCTGCATCGGCAAGGCCACCAAGCTCGCGGAATCGCTCCAGAAAGAAGGAAAGGAATATGTGGCCGGGATCTCTTTCGGGGCCACGACACCGTCGTATGACCTGGAAAAGCCTGTGGACAGGCTCTATCCTACGACGAACGTCTCACCGGAAAGCATCCTGGACATACTGCCGAGCTTCCTGGGGGAACAGGAGCAGGTCGCCCCGCTGTTCAGCGCCAAGTCGGTGGACGGCGTCAGGGCGTACGAACTCGCCAGGAAGCAGTACAGGCAAGCAGGGAAAGGCAAGACGGACGTCTTCGAGGATTTCGACCACGGAGCGGCCGGAATCCTGAACAGGCAGATTATCACAATCAGTGAAATCGAGCTGCTCTCATTCAACCCCAGCGGCCACGAGCCGATGGTTTACGAGGAGAACTCATTCAATTCCAGGATCAACGTCGAGGACACTTCTTCCCTGAACCTTCCACATGCGGAAATCAGGGTCGCCTGCAGCAAGGGAACATACCTGCGGGCTCTGGCAAGGGACCTTGGAGAAGCACTCGGCAGCGGGGCGCACCTGGACTCCCTGCGAAGGACGAAATCAGGCGGCTTCACAGTGGAAACCGCCTTGAAAGTCGAAGAAGCCGCGACGCTGCTCAGCGCTCTTTGACGCAGCGCACCGAAGCCCTGAAAGAGGCCTTGTTGCCCTTGCCGGAGAGCACGTCGTTCTGCTTTACGTAGAAATACCTGTAGAAACCGTTGTCCCCTTCCTCATCCGAGGTCCAGAAGGCGGCATAGTTTTCCGCGCCGGTGAATTTGGTGACATCGTCGCCCTGCGAGACTGCATAGCCGACGGGGATGGCGCAGAAACCGGCCTTGTTGGTGATGGGGACCTGGGGCCAGAATTCCCACATCCTGTCTCCGAGGAAGGAGGCGTTTACCATCAGGTCTCCCGCAACACCCTTGAAATCGGTGAATGCCTCGAAAACCGATCCCTCCGAGACGGAAGATGCCAATCCTGCGAATTCGGCGTCCGAAGGAAGCCGCCAGCCCTCGGGGCAAGCCTGACGGGCCTCTTCCCATGAGTAGAAGCGGCCGAATATGTCATCCATGATTTCGCTGTCCCTGTAGGATTTGCCTGCACCGTTCCACCCAAGGTTGTTTTTCATCCATGTCAGGTCGCCTGCTTCTGTGGTGTAGTAGGTTTTTATGTCGCGCAGGTCAAGGTAATGGGGATCGCCCTTTTCAATCCCAAGGCCCGAGACGGTGGTTCCGAGCGAGGGATCCACCACGTAGAACTCCACGCTTCCGGAGGAAGTGTAATACTCAGAGGGTCCGAAGGCGACACCGGTGACCTTGTAGCAACCGATCTCGAGCGGAGTCTTGATGGTCCACGATCCGTCTCCTGCCCCACCGATCACCCTGGTCGTATCGCGCGTGGAATCCCATGAAGAATACCAATAGTAGCCGAGGCCGGCGTCCGTAGAGTTTCCGGGAATAGTTACGCCGGAAGGCACCAGGGTCACAGTCTGGCCGGCGGCGAGATATACAGGGATATCGAAGGTGAAGGTGCCGCTCAGGTAGTCCTTTGTCGACGTTTTGTCGTCATCCTTCTTGCAGGAAGGAAGCAATGCAACCGCCAGGACGGCTCCCATGTAGATAATAGCCTTGAAGTTCATAATCTGCAAATATCGTATAAAAAAACGGAAAAAACCGTCGGATCCGGATCAAAAAACGGTCCCGTAAGGAATTCATCGGGGGACCGGTCCCCCGTCGGGGCCAAGGAACCTGTCCTTGGAGACATGTATGACCCCATTGACCTTCTCGAACCGGCTTATCGTGGCATCGACGGAACTCCCTTCCGGAAGTTTCACGGCGATGGCGTTGATGAACTCATATTCATAGACCACCTCGGCACCGAACTTCTTGACCGCCTTGAGGAGGTCCGACTTGCCGACCGTGGGATCGTAGCTTATGACAAGCGTCCCGGGGAAAAACTCCTCCACGGAGGCCGGCTTTACCGGAGGTGCGGCCCCTTCGGAAGGGATGTCCAGTTCAGCCAGGGCGTCAACCTTTTCAAGCTGCCTCTCCGTCCGGCTTGGCGTACTGCAGGCTGCCGCGACGAACACGGCCGCTGCAATGGAAGCGAATAATGAAAAATGTCTTGTCATCATTGCCGTTCTTGTCTTTCTGTCAGATTGAAACCGGCGGAAGCCCATTCGGCCATCCTGCCGCCGTCATCATAGATCAGATATCCTTCGAGGTCGTCCCTGAGTTCAATGAACGAACGGGCCTCCTCGAGACCGACAACCATGCAATAGGTTGCATAGGCGTCGGCAAGGGCTGCGTCAGGAGCGATCACCGTGGCGCTCAGGAGTGAATGGCGCACAGGATAACCCGTACGCGGATCTATCGTGTGGGAATACTTCTTCCCGTCCTTTATGTAGAACTTGCGGTAATTGCCGGAAGTCACCACTCCGCACCCGGACCCGTCTCCCTGCCAGATACCGTCAAGGTCGGCCCCGGGCTGATTGTTGCCGTCCACCGGCCTGTCTACCCCGATGCGCCATGGTTCTCCTTTCGGATTGACCCCCTCGCAGTAGATCTCCCCGATGTCGACCAGCATGTTCCTCACTCCTATGGAATGGAGGTAATCCCTGACCATGTCGCAGGTATAGCCCTGGGCGACGGCATTGAAATTAAGGACCGGCCGCTGCCCGGGCACAAGGGACGACATGTCCTCGCCTACTGCGTCCATCCCGCAGCAAGCCAGAAGGCTGTCGACGGTATGGCCGTCAGGCAGTGAATCTTGGGTGAAGCCGAATCCCCATGCATCGAAAAGAGGGCCTGCAGCGACGTCGAACGCGCCGCCGGTCTCGTAATAAAGGTTGCGCGAAAGGGCGAATATGTCCCTGAACAAGTCGTTCGGGACGACCTGCTCCCCGGCATTGAACCGGCTCAGCTGGGATTTCCTGTTGTAGCCCGAAAGGGTAGTGTCCACGAGGTGCAGGATGGAATCGACCGCCCCGCGGATTTCGGGGACCGTGCGGCTGACTCCGTCAAGGCTGAACTTGACCGAGTAGAGCCCACCCTGTGCAGTACCGCTGACGACTGCATATCCAGGATCCTTCATGCAGGAAACCGCTGCCGCCGAAAAGACGGCGCACAGCAGCATGGAAAGAGTCTTCGCGGTCAACCTGCCCATATCCGGCTCATCTGAGGTCCGTAACTACATAGTCCTTGCCGAGGGATTTCCCGTCGAAGGCGAAGGATGGCGCCTTGGACTTGTCCGAGAACTTGAGACCGCTGATGCTGAAGCGGGTCAGGGTGCCGTCGTTGAGGGTGACCTCCGCCCCGATGAGGTCGGAAGTCCCTGTCTTGAAGAAGAGAGTCACCCGGGCGATGTCCATGGAAGAGCCGCCTTTCGACAGCGGGACAAGGACTGAAGCGTCGGCCGTCTTCCCCGAGAACTTGGAAGCGCCGAACGAAACCTCGTTGAAGGCGTTGTCCACCGATGTGATGAGAAGTGCGGGGTTGGCGGAGATGCCGTCCTCCGCTTCATCTACGCTCTCAACCATGGCCTCCCTGGCGCTCCTGTCGATGGTCCAGCGAGTCTTTCCGTCGCACCAGACCTCAAGGCCGTTGCCGTTGACAAGGAAAGAACTGCCGGAGAGTTTCACGTCACCTTCCCCGGTCATCGAAGGCCCGTCGGAAACCGTAGAGAATGAATACTTGAAAGTGACCAGTGACGAATTCGCCTTGCGGATGAAGTCGTCGAGAGTCTTGCTCTTGGAGTACACCGGAAGCACGGCCAGGAGCAGCGCGATGGCGCAAGGGATGAATCTTGAAGTCGTTCTCATGATGGTATGGAAGACAACACAAGTTATGCCAGAACCGCTACTGGTTCTTAAAAGCTTCCAGGACCTTCTCCAATTCATCAAGGCTGGAGATTAGGACCTGCCTTGGCTTGGAGCCTTCCTGGGGGCCGACGACCCCGGCAGCCTCCAGCTGGTCCATGACCCTGCCGGCCTTGGCATACCCCATTCCGAGACGCCTCTGAAGGTCGGAAGTCGAACCACGCTGGTTGATTACCACCATCTTCGCAGCCTCCTCGAACCTTTCATCGAGATTCTTCATGTCGACCATACCGCCGGAACCTTCTTCCACCTGCTCTTCTACCGCAGGCAGCATGTACGGCATGTTGTAACTCTTCTGGTAACCCTGCTGGTCGCCGATGAATTCGGTCAGGCGATTGATTTCGTCACCGTCGATGAGGGCGCACTGGACGCGCTCGGTCTCGACACCGGCATAATAAAGCATGTCTCCCTTACCGATGAGCTTCTCGGCACCGGGAGCGTCCAGGATTGTTGAAGAATCTATCCTGGAAATCACCCTGAATGCTATCCTCGTCGGGAAGTTGGCCTTGATGAGACCGGTTATCACATCCACTGAAGGCCTCTGGGTTGCCAGCACCACGTGGATACCAGCCGCCCTTCCCTTCTGGGCCAGGCGGATTATGGACGTCGTGATGCTGCGCGCTATGGCCTTCGCATCCCCGCCGCTGCCTACCGACATGGTGAGGTCGGCATATTCATCGATGATGGTGACTATGTACGGAAGGAACTTGTGTCCGTCCGACGGGAGCAGGTTGCGGTTCTTGTATTTTTCGTTATACTGCTTGATGTTCTGGACATAAGCTTTGCTGAGCAGCTCGTACCTCTCCTCCATTTCGGCGACCAGGGACTTGAGCACCTTGTCGGCCTTGTCGGCCTTCTTGACGATGGCGTTGTCCATGACTTCCTTCTCGTCATTGGCGGGAACCACGGCAAGATAATGCTTGATCAGGCGTTCGTAGGCCGAGAACTCAACCATCTTCGGATCGATGAAGACCAGCTTCAGTTCCGCCGGGTGTTTGGAGTACAGGAGAGAAGCGACTATGGCGTTCAAGCCCACCGACTTGCCCTGCTTGGTAGCACCGGCGACGAGCAGGTGCGGAGCATCCGCGAGGTCGAAGACCTTTACCGTCTTCTGGATGGTGCAGCCTATGGCGATGGGCAGTTCAGCCTTGCTGGAACGGAACGCCTCGTCATTGAGGACCGCCCTCATCGGGACTATGGAAGGCCTGTCGTTCGCCACTTCGATACCGACCGAGTCGGTGAGGGTGACGACACGTACACCCTTTGCGTGGAGATACATCCCTATGTCTTCCTGGAGCTTCTTGATCTCTGAGATCTTCACTCCCGGAGCCGGATAGACTTTATAAAGGGTCACCGTCGGACCGACCACCGCCTTCACGTCGGTGATCTGGATACGGTAGTTCTCGAGCGTTTCCCGGATCTTCTTGTTGTTCCGCGCCAGTTCCTCGTCCGAGACCTCATAGCGCCCCATGTCGTGTTTTTCCAAAAGCTCAAGCGAAGGGAACTGGTACTTCGGAAGCCCGCCCTCGTTCGTGTCGATGCGTACATCTATCCTCTTGAGTTCCCGTTTGACATCCGTACTGAGATCCTTGCCGGCCAGCCTTTCGATACCTCCGCCATCCTTGACAGCTGCAGGTACGGCCTGGCCACCATCCGAAGGGAGCGGAGACCTGCGCCCGGAAGGAACCTTGTCCGGGCTTGCCGGGGCAGCAGGCTTCCTGGCGGGAGTGGGTTCGGGTACCGGCTCGGGGACCGGTTCGGCCGCTGTGCCACCAACTGTTGCACCGGCTTCCTCTCCGGATGGCTTCCCGTCCCCGGCTTCGCCGGGTACCGCCCTTCCGGACAAAGAATCGAACCAGCGGGCGAACTTGGTGCTGGTCATGTACAGGAAGAGAGCCGCCAAGGCAAGGAGCAGAAGAGCCGTGATGATGTCTCCGAACATGGTCACCAGCCAATGGACGGCCGTCCTGCCGCACTCTCCGCCAAGCCCGCCGCCGAACACGTTCTCCCATGAACCCAGCCTGGAGACATAAGCGAATATGAAGGATGCCAGGAGGGCTCCGAAAAGGGAGAGGAAAAGAGTCTTCGAAAGCGAACGGCGCCATCTCCCGGCCAGGAGCCGCGCCGAAACGGCGAAAAGGAACACGCAGAGCGCCAGGCTACCCAGGCCGAAACACTTCCTGACCAGGAAATCGGCCAGCCTGAATCCCATATTGCTGCCATAATTGGCAGCCTTCACCGAAGTATCCCCCACCGAAGTGGCCAGGATGCTCTGGTCGGCCTTCCAGGTGAACAGATACGAAACGGTGGACATGAGGGTGAACAAGGTGAACAGGGCGACCACTATTCCTGTAACCTTCAGGACTTTGGCCTTGTCTTCCCCGTCCATGTTCCTAAGGAATGCAAACACCTTGGCCATTGCTGCTTACCTCTTGTTCTTGCGATTGCCTTTCCTTTGGTTCTTCCTTCCTCCGCCGGGATTGAGGGTAAAGCCCGGACGGGAGAAATTGGAATCGGATGAAATCTTGGAGAGTTCAAGGTCCGACGGGACCTTTATCCTGTAACCGGAAATCTTTTCGATGTCGGCGAAAATCGTCTCGTCCGCCACGCTGTCCTTGTTCCAGATGAGGTACTGCTGGCGCATGTAGGTCGCCAGGGACCGGATCAAAGCCTGTTTCACTTCTCCTTCAGGTTCCGATGCGATCAGGTCTATGATGCTCTCGATGTTCCTTCCGTAATGGTTGTACCTGATAGGATTCTTCTCGATGGGAATGACCATCGGCCTGGCCGAGCGTTCTTCGGGTGCGGGTGCAGGGAAAGGAGCGTCGATGTCAAGGTCATAGCCGGCCATCATGTAGAGGTGGTCCCAGAGTTTATGGGCATAGTTGTCCTGAGTGTGGACCTGCGGATTGAGAGTCTCCATCACCTTCACGATGGCTTTCGCCTGGGAGCTGCGCTTTTCCCTGTCGGGAATCTCTTTCAGCTGTTCGACCATGGACAGGACGATGCGTCCGTATTCGGGCATCTGGAGTTTCTCACGTTCCGTGTTGTAGTACAGTTTTATCGTGTTTGTGTCAGTTTCCATAAACGATCATAATAAACCATAATCGTACAAATATACGAAATTTTATTCTACCTCGCCGGAAATAACATACCAGATTGCAGCAGAAACTTTTCCATAGCCCATTTTACGGTAAATAGAGGCATAGCGGTCTACCTGGCGGCGGTACCGGGGGTTCTTCTCCCCGAACTTGTAGTCGACGACGGTCACCTCCCCGCCACGGATTATCACCCTGTCAGGCCTGTAGACCTGCCCGTCGTCATCGACCAGGGATGTCTCGGCCAGCACGCAGGACCCGTCCTGCGGGAACCACTCGGGGTGGGAGGCGACTGCCGGGGCAAGAAGGTCCAGGCATTCCTTCTCGCCTGATATCTCGCCGGCTTCGAAAGCTTCCCTGACCGCCGAAGGCAGGTCAGAAGGCACAGTCACCTTCGACAGGATGCCGTGCAGGACGGTCCCCCTTTCGCGGAGAGACCGGTCCGCCCTGGCCTCGTCGGAGAAGAAATCCACCGAGTCGGCCCTGAACTTGAGCCGTCCGCGCTCACGGACATCCGTCCCGGGATTGCCATCCCCAGGGTTCAGGGGCCATGACCGATACGAGGCCAGTATGGCTTCCTCGGCGGTCTCCGCACCTCCGCTCCCGCCGTTGAAGTCCGGGACAGTCCCTTTCGAGAACCGGACTGACGCGTCGGTCTCTTCAACTTCGAAACCTTTACCTCCTTCGCGGGAGCAAAGATAGCCGTAAAGGACCTGCGAGAAATCCTTGTAGGCGAACGGAAGGCCTTCCTTCGCCGCACAGATGCACTCCTGGGGCGGCATCTCACTGATGACCGTCATCCCGGCGACAGCCCTGGTCAAGGCTACGTAGAATGTGTTGATATTGTCGATGAACTGGAGCTTCTGCTCTTTCATCCCGGCATCCTTGAACAAGGAGTTGTCCTTGGAAGGTTCCTGGAGGGATACATGATAGACCCCGTCCAGCAGGCCTTCCAGCTCGGTCCCCATGATATCCGGACGCACCCAGCGCTTTTCCGGATGGAAGAGTCCCGTTTGTTCGGCAAACGGGAAAACCACATACTGGAACTCCAGCCCTTTCGCCTTGTGGATCGTCATGACCCGCACCGAATCAGGATCTGAAGGAGAGCTTATCTTCGGATCGCTTTCGCCCCAGGACCGGAGGAAACTTCCGAGTTCATTGCCGTCGAGTGAGACGTGGTCGCTGACCAGGTCCATGAAAGACTGTATGTAGCGTGTCTCCGAATCGAAGACTTCCCTGTCCTTTTCCCTCAGCATCCTCAGGATCCCCTCGCACAGGCCGAAAAGGGACATGCTGGTTATCCTGGCCGTGTCTATACCAAGTTCCTGCGCAAGGTATGAACCAACCGGGTCCTCTTCGCTTCCGGCAGAGGAGAGGAGGGACACCAGCTGCCGCACGACCACGGAGGACTTGAGCCTCAGGGAATCGTCGGAGACCACCTTGATGCCGTTGTCCATGAGGAATTCCGCCACCTGTGACCCTTGTTCGTTCTTGCGGACCAGCACTGTCACGTCTCCGTACCGCGCACCTTGGGCGTGGACCTTCCTGACCGTGTCAAAGACTGCCTGGAGCTCTTCATCCTGACCGCAGAAAAGCGCCTCGACGATTCCCTCCCGGGAATCCTTCGATTCCACCGTCTGTCCTACATCGGAATAGATTCCGGACACTTTCCCTTCCCCTCCCGGGATACTGTCCAGGAAAGCCGCGGCAAAGGGGAAGAAACCATTGTTGAATTCCACGAGGTTCCCCAGGCTCCGATAGTTGCCGCGAAGAGGCTCCACCTCGCTGCCGGGAAACTCCTGCTGCACTTCAGAGTCCATCATGTTCCAGTCCGAGCCCCTCCAGCGGTAGATGCTCTGCTTCACGTCACCGACAAGCAGGTTCTCCCTGCCGTTGTCGTTGCTTTCGCGGAGCAGGGGACGGAAATTATCCCATTGGATCCGGGACGTATCCTGGAATTCGTCAAGGAGGAAATGCTCGTAGCGGACACCTGTCTTTTCGTAGATGAAAGGAGCGTCGGACCCGTCGATGATGTCCCGCAGAAGGGTGTTGGAGTCGTCGAGGCTCAGTACGTTCTTCTCCTTGAGAAGGCCGTCGAATTCCTTGTACAGTTCCCTGGCTATCCCCATCTCGTTGAGGTTCTCGGAAACCTTCTTCGCAGTGAGAGCCACCCTGAGGGGGTCGCCGAACATCGCCACATAGTCGCGGAGCAGGGGCATCAGGACGCCCTCCAGGCCCGCGAAACGTTCCCTGTCAGCCTTCCGGAACCACAGGCTGAAATCGTCCACCCGTTTCAACAGCGCTTCTGAAGGCGGCTTCGGGAGCTCGCGTCCCTTGGAGACGGCGGCGGCGAAAACCTGGCTGAAGGTAGAACCGGATAAGTCCCGCTCCCCTATCCCGGCGGCGGCACAGCCTTCGACGAAGCCTGCCGCAGCGGCCTTGACTCCGCCACGGAACTTATCCAACACCTCCTTGATGCCGCGCTTGGTCCTGAGGATGTTCTCCTTCGAGCAGGCCTTCCTGTCGTCTACTGAATATTCCTCCACGGCCGCACGGTGCTCGTCCGACTTGAGGGTCATGGCGACCTCCTTGAGCTTTTTCTCGAGGTTGTAGCGCCGCCCTTCCCTCAGGTCCTCCAGCACGCTGTTCTTCAACCAGTCCAGAAGAGGCTTGTCCTCCTCCGAAAGCGAGTCCAGCAGGCGGTCCACGCTCTCGGCCACAAGTGAGTCCTTGTCAAGTTCCACCTGATAGGATGCGAACTGGCCGATCTCCCTCGAGAATGCCTTCAAGGTCTGCTGGAAGAACCGGTCTATCGTGCTCACGGAGAAGGCGCCGTAGTCGTGCAGGATGTCTGAAAGCGCCTCGGCAGCCTTGGCCCTGAGGAGGGACTCGTCATTGAACAGCGGCAGGAAGTCTTCGTGGTAAGGAGAAGCCTGAGGATCCTCGGAAAGGACATGGAGCTCCTTGAGTATCCTGCTTTTCATCTCGTCCGTGGCCTTGTTGGTGAAGGTCACGGCCAGGATATGCCGGTAGGAATACCGTTCCCCGCCCTCGAGCAGGAGCCTGATGTACGTCTTTGCCAGGTTGAATGTCTTGCCCGACCCGGCGGAAGCTTTCATTATCTTTATCATCGCCCGCAGATCATCTTGAAATCACACCACTTGCATGTTTCGGGATCGGAGGTCCTGGCAAAGGGGACCTCCGGAGAGAGCAATCCGGCGAGCAGACTGTCCAGGCTTTCTCCGGCCAGCTGCATGAACACCTCGCTGCATGGGATCTCCCGTACACCTTCTGTGAAGAAGCTTGCCGGAGCATACACCGAGTTGACGATCCTACAATCCCCCACCTTCGGGAGCCTGCGGCAGAGGACATCGTAGAGATACAGCTGGAAAGCGATCTTGGGGCGGCCCTTGTTCTTCTCCCCGAACATGGCCGCGACCACGGATGCTGCCTTGGCGTCACTGATATCGATGTCCTTGTCCTCGACCTTGCCGGTCTTGTAATCGACGACCCTCACTTCTCCTGGGCGGAGGCTGTCCAGCCTGTCAATGTACCCTACGAAATCCAGGGAACCTATCTTCGTCTTGAGCGGAAGCTCCAGGCCGAGAATCTCGAAACCGGGGTACCCCGAAGACTCCAGCAATTCAATGTCGCGCCTCAGCGTGCCCAGGACATATTCGACGATGACGTCCTCCACCACAAGGTCCCGCCCCGTCACTTCCACTGAATTGAGTTCAGCAAGGATGTTGCGGCGGACCATCTCCTTTATTCCCCCCCGGTCCTTGGCGAGGCGGGAAAGGCTTTCTTTCGAGACAAAGCCCTCCGGACGGGAATAAAGGGCCTGCATGGTCTTGTGGAACACGTCTCCGAGCATCCCGGAATCCAGGTCCTCTGCCACCTCGTCCTTCTTCTTCAGCCCCTTCACCGTAGCATAATAGAACTTCGCCGGACAGTCGAGGTAATTCTTCAACGCGGAGGCGGAGAGGGTGCGGCTGCGTATCGTTTCGATGTCCTCGCCGGTCTTCGGGATGTCCGGCGGAGGGGGCGCCGCCACGGCGACCGAAGAGGCGAAGCGCCTCCTGAGCGGCAGGTTGAAGTGGTAATGCAGCTGCTTTATGTAGCGGCTTTCCTCCCCGGACTTGATGCCCTCCGTCCTCGAGTCATAGACCAGGGAGACCTTCCGCGCGCGCTGTATCAGCCTGTAGAAGTAATATGCCCAGACCGCATCCTGGTACTCGTATGTCGGGAGCCCGAAACCCTTGCGGAGTTCCGGAGGGATGAAAGACGAACTGACGTTCCTCCGGGGGAACATACCCTCGTTGCAGGACAGTATCACGACGTGGGGGAAGTCCAGGCAGCGCGTCTCGAGGGGTCCCATGACCTGGAGACCCTTCAGGGGCTCGCCGTTGAAGGGGACCGACACGGTTCCAAGAAGGCGGTCCAGCAGCCTTGCATACGTCTGCGGCCTGACTCCGAGGTGCTTGAGGGCGAGTTTGGAGACTGCATTGTAGGCCGCCCTTGCGAATTCGAATTCCACAGCCAGGTCCGGGTCGCCGCCAAGGTAGGTCGCAATCCCTTTGAGGATGTCCTTCTGGTAGGCGGCCAAACGGGCGATGAGGGCTGGATCGCCTGATCCCGGGTCCTCCACCACAGGCCGGAACACCAGGTCGAACAGGGGATGGCCGCAGAGGTCCTCCCCGGGAATGTAGTATTTCCTGGCCTGGCGCACGGCAGAGACCTTCTGCCTTGCCTCCTCGTCCCCTTCGGTGAGTTTCCTGAATATGTTCGAAGACATGATAGCCCAGACCTGGGCATGGTAGAAGAACCACTTCCCGTCCTTGGACCTCAGATGCATCTGCATGGCGGTGACCAGCTTCAGGAAGTCATATATGGCGCTCTGGGCCATGGGATAGCCCATGGTCACGTTGATGTCACGGATGCGGGGAGGGATGGAATTGAGGACCGGAACCAGAAGGGTCTCATCGGGCAGGACCACCGCAGTCTCCTCGTCGTCCACGAGGCTGTCAAGGAGTTTCGCCTGACCGACCGAGGATGAGACGCTGACCACCTCCACCTCCGGGACTCCAAGCCCGTCGGGATCCGGCCTGAAGGCCTGGGGGAACTCTTCGACATTACGGGACATGAAGAAAGAAGACTTGTTGAGCGGATGCCTGACCATGGACGACGAATAGTCCCAGCAGAATCCCGCCAGGCCGGCGAGGTGCATCCTGCGCATCACTGTCTTCTCGCATTCATTCAGGGCATTGAGGCCCACGAACACATATTCGCGGTCCCCGAAGACAGGCCCGAGCACGTCGGCTGCACTTTCAGTGCGCATCTTGTCGGCAAGTCCCCGGTAGACCATGCCGGGAGTCGCTTTCCCCTCCCGGGAAAGGACAGCCCTGAAATCGTTGTACAGGGGAAGCAGCAGGTTCCAGATCCGGAGGAACTTCTCCTTCACCCCGGGATTCTCCGCCCCCGGGTCCACCGTCAGGCGCCCGTCCCGGCTGAAATTGCCCACGAACCTCTCCAGCGCCTTGCGCTGGGTTTCGGTAAGGTAGGAATACGAGTCCTGTATGTCCTTGAACTCGGCGACGTTCCGGAAAAGCATCCCGGGATCGGCAAGGTACTTGTCCACATCGTCGAAATCACCGAGGATGACATCTCCCCAGAATATGAAATCGTCCAATTGCTCAGGCTCCGGATTGAGGCGGCAGTAGCATTCGTAGAGAGTAAGCAGCAGGTCCACCCTGTCCGGCTTCCCGGCACCTGACGCCTTGTAGAAGAAATCGTCGATGGACATCATTTCAGGCGCCTGCACGGGGACTCCGGCTTCCTTTACCGACTCTCCCAGGTACTTCATGAAGAAGACCTGGCTCCTGCGGTTGGGGAAGATGAAGCATCTGCGCCCGATGTCTCCGAGCGAATGGTAATGCTGCGCCACCTGTTTCAAGAAAGGGATCATGACGCAAAGTTAATCGTTGGAAGTGCCAAACCGAAGCACTTTCGAGAAAAAATTGATTATATTTGTAAAATCCAATCTTGTTGGATTACCACCCTCTTAAATCAATAAAAAGAAAGAATCATGAAAAAGAAATTCAGATGCATGGTGTGCGGCTACGTCTACGAAGGAGAGAATCCCCCCGAGCGCTGCCCCCAGTGCAAGGCTCCTGCCAGCAAGTTCGTCGAAATAAAGGATGACGCCGGAGAGCCCCAGTGGGCCTGCGAGCATCACCTGGGCGATGGCCAGGTCGAGGACCAGGAGATCGTGAAGGGACTCCGTGACAACTTCAACGGCGAGTGCTCGGAGGTGGGCATGTACCTTGCCATGTCCCGCCAGGCGGAGCGCGAGGGCTACCCCGAGATCGCAGATGCTTTCAAGCGCTACGCATTCGAGGAGGCTGAGCACGCCTCCAAGTTCGCAGAACTCCTCGGCGACATCGTCTGGGACACCAAGACCAATCTCGAAAAGCGCTACCAGGCTGAAGCCGGAGCATGCGAAGGCAAGCTGGACATCGCGAAGAAGGCAAAGGCCCTGGGCTACGACGCCGTCCATGACACCGTCCACGAGATGGCTAAGGACGAAGCACGCCACGGAGCGGGCTTCTACGGACTGCTCAAACGCTATTTCGGGAAATAGCCGATGGAAGACGGGAACCGCAAGCTATACCCGCTCAGGTTCGTCGATGAAGGTGCAGACGTGTCATGGGGACACGTCTGCTACCATATTGCGGACCTGGGTTTCAAGGACTCGATGATCGTGAACGGCTGGTTCTCCGGGAACACCCTGAGCGAGCTCATGGGCACCTACATGGAGAGGGTCACCGGTGACGATGCCTTCGAATACTACGGGCTCCAGTTTCCGCTGCTGGTGAAAGTGATGGACGTCTCGCGCTGGCAGCCCCTCCAGGTCAATGCCGGGGACAGGACGGCGGAAGAACGCTACGACTCGTTCGGCAAGACGGCCCTCTGGTACATCCTCGAATCCGGCGAAGACTCCACCCTGTGCCTCGGATTCAACCGGGAAGTGGAGGCCGCCTCATTCTACGAAAGATGCCTTGAAGGCCGTCCGGGAGAGGTCCTCAACTACATCCATCCTTCGAAAGGGGACGTTTTCGTCATCCAGCCCGGCACGGTGTATGCCGCCGGACCCGGCCTGAAGGTCCTGGAGATAGCCGAGTGCTCCGAACTGAGTTTCAATCTCTGCGACCTGGACCAGGAGGCCGGTCCTTCGGAAGACCTGCTGCTGGAGGAGGCATTCGACATCATAGACTTCCATGCATATGTACCCGTTCCTCCGCCTTCCCGCGAGGGGGAAGGGCCGCAGAGACTGCTCGCAAGGTATCCCGAGTTCACCGTCACCGAACTGGACTTGAAGGACCCGCTCAGGATCTACAGCGACCAGCCGGGCAGTTTTGCTGCTTACCACTGCCTCAAGGGAAGCGCCTCGGTGCAAGTCCCTGACGCCGAACCCTGTCACCTGGACGAAGGCCAGACCGTGCTGGTCCCCTCCGAGAACCATGATTTCATCCTGGCACCGGCCGCCCCCGGCACGGTCCTCCTGGAAGCGATGGTTGAAAAGAGGACCGTAGTGGACTCCTACACCGGGTCGGAAGGAAGCCAGGGACAGGCTCCGGAAGCCGAGACGACTCCCCATTCACATGTACGCACCTGGAACTGATCCCAACAAGCCATGGCAGAATCTGAAAGGACAGACAAACTACTCTGGTCGATAAGGGTGTTCAAGACCCGCACGGAGGCAACCGAAGCCTGCAAGGGCGGAAAAGTCAAGGCCGGAGGGGCGAACGTGAAGCCGTCGCGCCCCGTCAAGCCCGGAGAAGTGCTGCAGATCCGTAAAGGCACAGTCCTGTACACCTACAGGATAAAGCAGATCCCATCGCACAGGCTAGGAGCGAAACTGGTTCCGGATTATGCAGAGAACCTCACTCCGCAGTCCGAACTGGACAAGCTCAGGATGCCGGTGGAGACATTCTTCCTCAAACGCGACAGGGGCACAGGAAGGCCCACCAAGAAAGACCGGAGGGCGATGGAGGAGGCTTGGGACAGCCTGGACTACAACTCCTTCCAGGAAGACATCCCGGACGACGTCTCCCTCCTGCTGGGGATGGACGAAGACGAGGTGTAGGCCGTTCCCTTTGCATGAGTGAAAGAGGTCGACTGAAAAGGGTCGGCCTCTTTTATTTTGTTGGCCGGGCTCCGTAGCGGCGGAAGGCTCCTGGCCGGCGGCCTGGAAAAAGGTGAAGGAGGCCTACTTCAGAACCTTCAGGAGGGCTTCCTCCATGATCTTGTAACCGTCCAGGTTGGGATGCACGGAATCTCCGGACAGGTCCTTCCGGGTGTTGCCTTCCCCGTCGGCGAGCAAAGGAGCATAGTCGACGAGTTTTATGCGGTTCCTGCGCGCATATTCCCGGATCATCGAATTGAGGCTCTCGACCTGTTCCCTTACGTCCTTTATGGCAGGCCTCCAGGGGAAACGGTAAGAAGGCAGCAAGGTGCACAGGACAGGCTTTATCTTGTTGGCCCTGGCCAGTTCGCACATGGAGACTAAGTTGCCGAAAGTGTTCTCGATGGAGATGTAGCCGTCATTCCGGGCTATGTCGTTGATTCCGGCGAGTATCACGACATACTTGGGTTTCAGGTCGATCACATCGCGGCGGAAACGGACCAGCATCTGGGCTGTCACCTGCCCGCTTATGCCCCTTCCCACGAAACCGTTGGCAGAGAAGAACTCCTGGTCATGGGCATACCACCCGTCCGTGATGGAGTCCCCCATCAGGACAGCCTTCGGCCTGGCCGTGACAGCGGCGTCGGCCTTCTCATAACGACCGAAATTCGCCCAGTCGTGGCTGGGTACTTCCTGTGCTTGAAGAGCCGCCAGGCAGAGCAGCCCTGCAATGATTGCGACGATCCTTTTCATTGGCAAGAATGTTAATTTTCCACAAATATATCCTTTTTAACGTTACAACTTACGGAAGTAAGGGTTAAATTAGCGTCCGATTCCGGGCGGAACTGTCCGGCCGGCCAAATTTGAACGGAAAT
This sequence comes from uncultured Bacteroidales bacterium, assembly GCA_900320185.1. Taxonomy (GTDB): domain Bacteria; phylum Bacteroidota; class Bacteroidia; order Bacteroidales; family UBA932; genus Cryptobacteroides. The sequence goes on along the minus strand of ONRD01000017.1, from coordinate 15,044 downwards.
GATTGCACTCGTAACGGGAGCCACCCGTGGGATCGGGCGGAGAATCGCCCTTGAAATCGCCAGCATGGGCTATGACATGGCCATTGTAGGCAGGGACATGAAGAAACTGGAAGCGGTAAAGGCGGAGATGGAAGGTCTCGGCAGGAAGGTTGGAACGATATGCGAGGACCTTGCCGACCCGTCATCCTACAAGAGGGTCATCTCAGCTGCCGCGGAACGGTTCGGCGGCATCGACGTGCTTGTCAACTGCGCCGGCCTTTCGCTCGCCGGTCCCTTCACCGAAGCCACTCCCGAGCAGTGGGACAGGATATTCGCCGTCAATGCCAAGGCTCCATTCTTCCTCTGCCAGGAAGCCCTGCCCTTCCTGAAGCTTTCCCGGAAGCCGGTGATCATCAACATCGCCTCCGTCGTAGGATTCAAGGGATACCCCAACCAGAGCGTATATTCATCCTCAAAGCATGCACTCACCGGATTCACGAAGGTGCTCGCAAAGGAAGTCCAGCCGCTGGGGATCAGGGTGCACCTCATCTCGCCCGGAGCGGTAGCCACGGAGATGGTAACCAGGATGCGCCCGGACATCGACCCGGATGAATTGATACAACCGGACGAAATCGCAGAAATCGTCCGGTTTATCTTGACAAGGAAGGGAAGTTCAACCATCGACCAGTTCTACATCCGCCGTTTCGGATCCCTGGCCTTTGACTGAGTCGTTACTCCCCGGGCTGGACGGCACGGAAGGCCTTCAGGTCTTCCGGCTTGAAAGAAGCTATGTAGGCGGACTTGCCCATGACCTCTTCCTCTGCCATGCGGGTGTAGACCTGGGCGCTGCGGAGGAACATCTCCGGAGCGACGGAAGCGTCGCGGAGCAGCAGCAATGACATCACGATTACTCCGGTCATGTCGTAGAGGCGGCGTGCCAGGAAATCCAGGACCTCCTGGTCGGCGGCGTCCTTGACGGTCTGGATGCTCTTCTCGTAGATGTCAGCAAGGGCGGCTACTCTCTGGCGGAGAGGCTCCAGCTCGGCGGAAACAGCCTCGCCGAGAAGCTCGCGGATGATGCCCAGATAGGTCCCGTTCGTTATGTAGCGGATTGCAGCGACGACCTGCAGCTGCGTGGTTCCCTCATAGATGGAGAATATCCTGGCGTCACGCATCAGGCGCTGGCTCTTGTACTCCATGATGAAACCGGAACCTCCGTGGACGGAAATGCTGTCATAGGCGTTCTGGTTCGCATATTCGGAATTGGAGCCTTTCGCAAGCGGGGTGAAGGCGTCGGCGAGGCGGGAGAATTTCTTCATCTCGGCGCGCTCTTCAGCGGTAAGGGGACGTTCGCGCTGGATATCCTCAAGCGCCTTGTAGATGTCCACATGCGCCGAGGTATGGTAGAGCAGCGACCTTCCGGCGTCGAGCTTCGCCTTCATGCGGCTGAGCATGTCGTAGACTCCGGGGAAATGGTTGATGGTCTGCCCGAACTGGGCACGCTCGGCTGCATATTTCGTAGCCTCCACAAGGGCCTCCTGGCACACTCCGACGCTTTGCGCGGCGATGCCCAGGCGGGCTCCGTTCATCAAGGCCATCACATACTTGATCAGGCCCAGGCGGCGTTCGCCGCAGAGCTCCGCCCTGGCATTCTTGAACGTGAGTTCGCAGGTAGGCGAACCGTGGATTCCGAGCTTGTGCTCTATGTGGCGGACGTTGACACCGCCCTGCCTCTTGTCATAGATGAACATGGACAGTCCGCGCCCGTCGGTCGTCCCTTCCTCGGAACGGGCGAGGACGAGGTGGATGTCCGAATCTCCGTTGGTGATGAAACGCTTGACTCCATTGAGCAGCCAGCAGCCGTCCTGCTCGCTCCACGTAGCCTTGAGCATAACCCTCTGCAGGTCGGAACCGGCATCCGGCTCGGTAAGGTCCATGGACATGGTCTCCCCGCTGCAGACGCGGGGGATGAACCTCTTCCTCTGGTCCTCGTTGCCGAACTCGTAGAGGGTCTCGCAGCAACTCTGCAGGCTCCAGATGTTCTGGAAGCCGGCATCGGCGGCCGAGATGATCTCGCTTGCCATGCTGAATATGGTTTCGGGGACGTTCAGTCCGCCGTAACGGCGAGGCATGGTCATTCCCCAGAGGCCGGCCTTCGTGGCAGCCTCCATGTTCTCGACGGTCTTGGAGGCATATTTCATCCTGCCGTTCTCGAGGTGCGGGCCCTCGAGGTCCACTGACTCGGAATTCGGCTCGATTATGTTGCCGGCGACATCGCCTACGATCTCAAGCAGGCGGCGGTAGTTCTCGATGGCGTCCTCGTAGTCAACGGGAGCATCCTCGTAGGTGTCCTTGTCGGAGAAACCGCGCTCCTTGAGTTCCACGATGCGGCGCATCAGGGGATGGTTCAGGTAAAAGGCGATTTCGGGACGGTCTGTATAGTAGTTTGCCATGATAGTTTCCTCCGCTTATTTGCTGTTCTGCTTGTAATACTTGATGAGTTTGGGAATCACTTCCTCGACGGTACCTGTGATCACATAGTCGGCGATCTTGTTGATAGGTGCGTCAGGATCGGAATTGATGCTGATTATGATGCTGCTGTCCTGCATCCCGGCGATGTGCTGGATCTGGCCTGAAATCCCGCAGGCGATGTAGACCTTCGGATGGACGGTGATTCCGGTCTGGCCGATCTGCCTGTCGTTGTCGCAGAAGCCTGCATCCACGGCCGCGCGGCTTGCGCCGACCTCTGCGTGGAGAACCTTTGCAAGGTCGAAAAGCATGTCGAAGCCTTCCTTGGAACCCATTCCGTAGCCTCCGGAGACCACGATGGACGCTCCCTTGAGATTGTGACGGGCAGCCTGCACGTGATGGTCGAGGACCTGGACCACATAGGCCTCGGGGCCGACGTAGGAATCCACGTCAGGATAGACGACCTCTCCCCTTGCCTTTCCTTCGTAGAGGGCCTTCTGCATGACGCCTGAACGAACCGTCGCCATCTGGGGACGATGTTCAGGATTGACGATCGTAGCCACGATGTTGCCGCCGAAGGCGGGACGGATCTGGTAGAGGAGGTTGTCGTAGGTCTGCTTTGTCCTGGCATCGGTGTAGGACCCTATCTCCAGCTGGGTGCAGTCCGCAGTGAGGCCGCTGGTCAGGGAAGAGGAGACCCTCGGGCCGAGGTCACGGCCTATGACGGTCGCTCCCATGAGGCAGATCTGTGGTTTCTCCTCCTGGAACAGATGGACGAGGATGTCGGTATGGGGGGCCGACGTGTAAGGGAACAGCCCCTTGCCGTCGAACACGAAAAGCTTGTCGACTCCGTAGGGAAGGATCTGGTCTTCAACCTTGCCCCTGATGCCCGTACCGGCCACCACGGCGTGGAGCTCGACTCCGAGCTGCGAAGCGAGTTTCCTTCCTTTGGTAAGCAGCTCCTGGGAGACCTCCGCTACGGTCGTCCCTTCAATTTCACAATATACGAATACGTTGTCCATATGCTCAGCCGATGATTTTTTCGTTCAACAATTCCTTCACGAGGGATTCGACATCGCTGTCGGAAGCCGTGAGAGTCTTGCTCTCCTTGGCCTGGAAGACAATGTTCACGACCCCCTTGACCTTGGTAGGAGAACCGGAAAGGCCGCACTGGGAAGGGTCTCCGTCGACATCGGCCACGCTCCACTGGTTCAGCGTCAGATAGGGACGCTCCTCGTAGAGGGATGCCCTGGGGTCGTCGGCAGGCCGCTCCGCCGGGCAGGTGGCATATTTGTATTTCATCACAAGGCGGGCGTTCTGGGGACGGCAGGGAGCAGCGCTTCCGTTGATGGTAAGCACGGCCGGGAGAGGGACCTTGACAGTCTCCACTCCACCGTCGATGAGGCGCCTCACAGTAGCCGCGCCGTCCTCGACCGAAAGGATCTCCTCCACATAGGTGACCTGGTTCAGCCCGAGTTTCTGGGCTACCTGGGGACCTACCTGGGCGGTGTCGCCGTCTATGGCCTGACGGCCTCCGATCACAAGGTCCACGTCGCCTATCTTACGGATCGCCGTGGCAAGGGCGTAGGATGTGGCAAGGGTGTCGGCGCCGGCGAAAAGCCTGTCTGTCAGCAGCCAGCCCGTATCGGCTCCCCTGAAGAGTCCCTGGCGGATGATCTCCCCTGCACGGGGCGGTCCCATGGTGAGGACTCCGACTGTCGATCCTGGATTCTGTTCCTTGAGCCGGAGCGCCTGCTCGAGAGCGGCCAGGTCGTCCGGGTTGAAGATTGCGGGAAGGGCTGCGCGGTTGACGGTTCCTTCCGCAGTCATCGCATCCTTGCCCACATTGCGGGTGTCCGGCACTTGCTTGGCCAGAACAACGATTTTCAAACTCATATTCGTTCGATTTAAGTATGGGTCTACCCTTCAGGGTATCCTTGCAAAGGTACAACTATTATTTGGAACGGCAAAAACGGGCCATCCTCCTCCCCCAGGCCTTCCTTGATTGGACTATATTTGCTATCTTTGACGGAGAACCATCCAACCACATCCATCAATGAAAGCGAAATCGATGTTGTACGGGGCGCTCGCCATCCTGATGCTGGCGTCCTGCAGTCCGGGAAAGGAAGTTTCCCTCTCCGAAGTGGACAGTTTCGAGAAAGCCGTCCCGGTCTGGGCGGAAGGAAGGGAACTTGAAAAGAACCTCACCCTCTCTTTCCGCGAAGTCATCAAGGGGAAGCGGAAAGCGGACATCCGCATCGCCGCATCTACCGACTACCGCCTCAAGGTCAACGGAAATTTCGTCGGTCACGGGCCATGCGTCGCGGCCCACGGTTTCTACCGTGTCGACTGCTATGACATAGGACCTTTCCTTGGCAAGGGGGACAACGTGGTGAGCATCGAGGTAGCCGGGTACAACGAGCCCTCGTTCTATCTTATCTCACAGCCCTCATTCCTGATGGCTGAAATACATTCCGGCCGGGAATGCATCGCCTGGACCGGCAGGGACTTCAAGGCCTACGACCTTGGCTGGCGCAAACAGGACGTTCCGAAGTTCAGTTTCCAGCGGCCACAGATGGAATACTGGATCCTGGAACCGTCGTACGGGGACTGGGAGACTTCCCTTTCGTTCTCCTCCGCAAAGGAGGTTCCATTGAAGCAGCAGGAGCCCAAAACCCTTATTTCCAGAAGAGTGCCTTATCCGGACTATACCTTGCGCGAAGCCTCCCGGGTCGATTCCGACAAGGCCGTCATCTTCTCTTTCGGGAAAGACTGCAGCGGCTTCCTCGGGATGGAAGTCTCCGTCAAGTCCAGGAGCCGCGTCACCGTGGACTTCGACGAGCTGCTCACCGGCGGAGAGGTCAGGCACCGCATGTCTTTCAGGGGCTACATCGTCTACGAACTCGAGCCCGGCCGCTACACCCTTGAGAGTTTCGAGCCCTACACCATGCAATATGCACAGGTGGCGGTCGAGGGAGACGCCTCAGTCGAAAGGATGTTCATGCGCGACTACTGCAACTCGGACGTCCACAGGGGCAGGTTCACCTGCAGCAATCCCGATCTCGTACGCATCTTCGAAGCCGCCAGGGAAACGATCCGGCAGAGCTCCCTGGACGTCTTCATGGACACACCCTCACGCGAGAGGGCCGGCTGGCTGTGCGACAGTTTCTTCTCCTCCCGGGTCACCTGTGACCTTTCCGGCAACACCCTGCTGGAAAAGAACTTCCTCGAGAACTTCATCCTTCCCGAAAAGCTTCCATGGGTCCCTGAGGGGATGCTTCCGATGTGCTATCCATCGGACCACTGGGACTACAACTACATACCCAACTGGGCGATGTGGTACGTCCTAGAGCTCGAGGAATACCTTGCCCGCAGCGGCGACCGCGAGCTGGTGGACAAGGCCCGTGACAGGATGTACGCCCTGGCCGCCTTCTTCGAAAAATACCTCAACGCCGACGGCCTGCTGGAGAAACTGGACAAATGGGTGTTCATCGAGTGGTCGGCCGCCAACAGCTTCACCCAGGATGTCAACTATCCGACCAACATGCTCTACGCCGAGATGCTGGACGCCATGGGCAGGCTCTACTCGGACGCTTCCCTCCGCGAGAAGGCTTCCCGGATCAGGGAGACCATACGGCAGCAGTCCTACGACGGCCGGTTCTTCTGCGACAACGCAGTGCGCCAGCCCGACGGAACTCTCCAGCGCACAGACAACCACACCGAGGTCTGCCAGTACTATGCTTTCTTCTTCCACACCGCTTCGAAGGAGGACTATCCCGAACTCTGGGACCGGCTGGTCAACGAATTCGGGCCGAAGAGGAACAAGGTCAACCCCTACCCCGACGTCCCGTTCGCAAACGCATTCATAGGCAACTACCTGCGTCCGGAACTGCTTTCAAGGGAAGGCCTGACCCGTCAGTTGCTTGAAGAGACCTTCGACTACTTCCTCCCCATGGTCGAGCTGACCGGGACCCTGTGGGAGAACATGGGAGCCACGGCAAGCTGCAACCACGGCTTCGCCTCCCACCTCGCACACGTGATCTACCGCGACGTGGCAGGAATCCATGACGTGGACCGCGTCGGAAAGACTGTCACCCTGCGGCTCCGCGACACCGGACTGGAAAGCTGCTCGGCAGTACTTCCTGTCCCCGAAGGAGACATCAGCCTTGAATGGACGATGAAAGACGGGAAAATCGACCGCAAGGTCAAGCTTCCCAAGGGCTACCGCCTCATAGAAGAATAACCTTGAAAAACGATAATCATCAATGGATATGAAAACGATCGACCGGACATTGGCGGGAACTGTCCTGTGCTTCCTGGCACTGCTTTCTTCCTGCACCCGGCAAGCCGTCATTTCAAAGGACGGCACTTGCCTCTACACGATAGTATATTCCCAATCGGCCGCCCCTGCCGAACTCACGGCCGTCCGGCAGCTCTCGGAATACATCGGCCGCATCACGGGAGAGACCCCGCAGGCGGTCACCGACGAGACGCCTGCGGCAAACCAGCGCGAGATAGTCGTAGGGAAGACCAGCAGGGACATTCCCAGGGTCGAGGCCTGCAGGGACACCCTTGGAGGTGAAGGCTTCGCAATTCTCTGGGACGGGCCCAGGGTGTATGTGACCGGGTCCGGGCAGAACAACGGAAGAGGCACCCTGTACGGCGCCTTCGAACTGCTCCGCGATTTCGGCTGCGAGTTCTACGCCGCCGACACCGAGACCGTTCCTGACGAACCGTCCCTTACGGTGGAACGCAGGGACCGGGTGGAAAAACCGGTCTTCGAGTACCGCGACGTCTACTGGTCGGCCGTCTGGGACAAGGGAATCAGCACGAAGCTGCACCGTAACGGAAACCTGGCAGGCCAGCTCCCGCTCGACTGGGGCGGAGGAGTCTTCTATGCCGGCCCCCACTTCGTCCACTCCTTCGACCAGCTGGTCCCCCCGGACAAGTATTTCGCCTCGCACCCCGAATATTTCTCCGAAATCAACGGTGAACGCACCTGCAAGCATCTCTACAGCCAGCTTTGCATGACCAACGAGGACGTATTCGACATCGCTCTAAGCCAGGTACGCCTCTGGCTGGAAGAGCAGCCGGAGGCCAGGATAGTCTCGGTGTCGCAAAACGACTCCTTCGTCATCGACAGCTACTGCACCTGCCCTGAATGCAGGGCGGTCATCGAAGAGGAAGGGTCCCCGATGGGGCCGATGCTCAGGTTCGTCAACAGGATAGCCGACTCGATAAAGGTGGACCATCCCGAGGTGGCGGTGGACCTGCTGGCCTACCAGTACTCGATCACCCCTCCCCGGATCACAAGGCCGAGGGACAACGTCATCGTGCGCTACTGCACAGGAGGCTGCAACGGCCACTCCATAGCCGAATGCCCTTCCAACGTCCACGCCAAGGAAAACATCGAGAACTGGGGAAGGATCTGCTCCCGGATCTACATCTGGGACTACACGACGAACTTCGCCCAGTACCTCTGTCCCTTCCCCAATTTCAGGACCCTCCAGGACAACATCCGCTTCTTCCGCGACAACGGAGTCAAGGGAGTCTTCGAGCAGGGGATGTACCAGGGAGGCAACAGCGGGGAATTCGGCGAACTGCGGGCCTACGTACTGGCAAAGCTCCTCTGGAATCCGGAAGAGGACATGGAAGGACTCATATCAGGCTTCATGAAGGCATTCTACGGACCGGCGCACCCGCAGGTCCGCGAATACTTTGACTACATCCATGACATCGTGGAGAAGGACGGGCGCCATTTCAACCTCATCATCAACTGCGCCGACCTGTTCAAGGACTTGATAAGCGACGGGGAACTTTCCCGGATCGACGCCCTTTGGGACAGCGCCGTAGCAGCCTGCGAACCCGGCAGCCTCGAGCAGCGCCACGTCCGTGCCGCTCAGATGAGCTGGCGTTTCTACAAGAAGATGTCCGGAAGGGGCGAATGGGCAGATACCTCGGCCCACGAGAGCCTCGAGAAGGCCTTCAACCACGACTGCAACGAACTCGGGATTACAAGACTGAACGAAGGGGCCGGGATTCCATGGGTGGAACCCTAGCCCCTCTTCATAGTATTGCTGCCTTTATGGAGGAATATGCTGCGGCCTATTTCAAGACCCAGTCTTTCTCCAGGCAGGCCACATGGTGCTCGGTGATGCCTTTCTCATCCATCCAGCGGCGCGTCTCCCTGGTCTTGAGATGGGAATGCTGCGGAGCCGGGTCCCAGACCCAGGTAGGCGTAGGCCAGAGACACGCCCTGAAGGAGACGGTCTTGTAGAAATGCTCGTCGCAACCGTTCTGGCCGTGATGGGCCATCTGCATGTAGTCGCAGTCGAGTTCACGGGGATACCTGGCGAGGACCTTGTTGCCGCTCTCGACCCCTGAATCGCCGAGAAGGACCACGCTCTTGCTGTCATCCCAGATGCGGAGCACCACCGACTGGTTGTTGTAAGGGTTGACACGGATCTCCGGATTCGAAACCCCGAGGACCATTATTCCAACCCCGTCAATGTCAAAGCGCTGGCCGTCGGTGTGGAGGTTCAGGACGTCGCACGTGCCGTGGACCAGGGAGTCGAGGGTTCGGTAGAAGCCCCGTGCGAACTCGGCCGAGCCCGGCTCCAGGTCGAGGTAGGCATCCGGCACCCGTGAATATATCACCTTGTCGACGGTCACCCCCTGAGGGTCCCGTATTATCTCGTCGAAGGCGCCCATGTGGTCACGGTGAGGATGCGAAAGGAACCACATGTCGACATGGTTCCCTGCCTCGCGGAGTTTTTCCCTCACGCAGGGAGTCTCCTGGGCGAATCCTCCATCCACCATCACAACCTTCCCTCCCCCGGTACGGATCAGGTAGGCGTTCCCATGGGTGTCGACGATCGACGAAATCTGCATCATCGTGAAATGCCCTTTCGGCTTCTTGCCGAAGAGTTCCTTGTCCTTGCGGCCCCAAGCAGCCGCCTGGGGCGCAGCCCCGGCAAGTGCAAGTCCGGCGGCGGCAGTGCCGGCCGCCTTGATGAAGTCCCTTCTTTCCATGGTCACGTCGGATTAGAGGAGGACCCAGTCCTTTTCCACGCAGCTGGCGTGATGCTCCGTTATTCCTTTCTCATCCATCCAGCGGCGGGTGTCGCGAGTCTTCAGGTGGGTGTGCTGCGGAGCCGGTTCCCAAACCCATGACGGAGTGGGCCAGAGGCAGGCCCTGAAATCGATGGCCTTGTAGAAAGCTTCCGAGCAGCCGGACTGGCCATGATGGGCCATCTGCATGTAGTCGCAGCAGAGTTCCCTGGGATACTTCGCAAGTACCTGGTCGCCGCACTCGACTCCGGCGTCGCCGAGCATGACGACGCTCTTCCTGTCGTCCCAGAAACGTATTATCATGGACATGTTGTTGTAGTGCTTGACCCTCATCTCCGGATTGGCCACGCACAGGACCATGATGCCTATCCCGTCGATGTCGAAACGATGTCCGTCCGTGTGGAGGTCGATGAAATCGATGCCGGAAGTCGTGTCGTCGATCGTACGGTAGTAACGGCGGGCGTCAGCCGCGTTGGAAGGCTCGCAGTCAAGGAAAGCATCGGGGACACGCGAATAGACGAGCTTGTCGATCTGGATTCCCTGACGGTCCTTCAAGATGACGTCGAAGGCGCCCATGTGGTCCTGGTGCGGATGGGTGATGAACCAGTAGTCGACGTGGTTGCCTGCTTCGGCGATGTTGGCCCTCAGGTTGTCGGCCTCCGTCTCGAAGCCTCCGTCCACGATTATGACCTTGCCGCCCTTGGTCCGGAACAGGTAGGAGTTCCCGATGGTGTCGGTGACGGAGGAAATCTGCTTCATCGTGAAATGGCCTTTCGGCTTCTTGCCGAAAAGTTCCTTGTCCTTGCGGTCCCATGCAGCCGCCTGGGGGGCCAGTCCGGTCACGGCAAGCCCTGCAGCCGCCGTCCCTGTAAGTTTGATGAAATCTCTTCTGTCCATATTCAGTATGTCTGTATTTGGTTGCTAGAAAATGTAGTTAAGGGCGATGTAGGTAGCCACGCCCCCGTCCGTAGCCTTGAAAGGCCTGGCCAGTTCGACAGAGACGATGAAATTCCGGTTCATCGCCAGCTTGAGCCCGGAACCTGCGCTGAAATGCGGTTTGACCGCATCCTCCTTCAGTTCGTCCACGGTCCTGCCGTAGAAGGAAGCAAGTTCTTCTCCCTTGTAGAGGCTTGTCACCATCCCGCCGTCGATGAAGGGATTGAGGGCGACATACCAGCTCTGGTCCAGGAGATTGAAGGAGAACAGCTTGAGACGGAGTTCCGTGTTCATCCATGCATAGTCGCGCCCGACAAGCCTCTGGGCCAGGAGGCCGCGCACCGTGTTGATGCCGCCGAGGCCGTCGGTGCAGGTCTGCCTCAGGAAGAGGGTACTGATGTTCTGCTGGGTGTAGAAAGGCGCTTCTCCAAGGAGGGTTCCCTGCCAGGCCAGGTGATATGCAAGCACGAGGCGGTCGTCGGCCAAAGGGATGTACTGCCTCCAGTGGGCGGCAAGGCGGACGTAGCCGAAACCGTCGCTGAACAGGTCCGGTGACGCGTTGAGATAGGCTTCCGCCCATATTCCCCGACTCGGCGCCGACTCGTTCTCGCGGGTGTCCAGGACCAGTCCTCCCTTGACCTCCAGGCGTGAACCTCCATCAGCCTCCCCGCCCTTGAAGACGCCGGCTTCCCTCATCTGGTGGAAGAGCGTGTTCTGGGCGTCGTATGCTTCCATGGCTATGTCGCCGAGACGGTATTTCCAGAACGAAGCACCGGCCACGGCCCACAGGTTGTCCCCCAGTGGAGCCTGGAAGTCGGCGAGAATCCGGAGCATCGACCGCCTGTAGGCATAGCGGGCTGTGCGCGTCTCCTTGTTGGCGTCCATCGACGGGTCATATGCCTCCAGCCCGTCAAGGCCGTAAAAAAGGAACATCGGGTCGTACTGGTAGCTCGCCGAGAAAGTGGTGCGGATGCCGGGGATGAGATACTTGGAATCAAACTGCGCGTGAAGCAGCGTCTGCCCCTTGGTGTAGCGGGAAGCCTCAAGGTAGTAGCGCTGGCGGTAGTCAGGGAACACGCCCTTGTAATTGAATATGTCCGCGCAGAGCCCGTACTGGAAACCTAGGTCGGAATTGTAGCTCACGCAGGGAAGAGGACCCACGTTCCAGCCGTCCTTGACTATCTGCCCGTCACCGTCTCCCAGGCACGGAAGGGCGAACGAAAGGGCGGAGAGCAGTACCAGAAGTCTTTTCATCGGTTGTCGATCTGATCTTTGTAAACCACGTATTTCTGGAAAAGGAACTCGGTTACCAGGTTCAGGAGCATGTTCAAGCCGGTCACCAGGTACTCGTTCCACATGAGGGTCTCTGCAAGATAGTCTCCCAGCCATGTGGTCACGGGAGTGAAGACCGCATAATACGCCGCGACCTTGAGCATCGCGACCGGGACGTTGGCCGCACTCCGGAACGTGAACCGCCTGTTCAGCGTGAAGTTCCACAGGACGGAAAGGACGAGCGCGATGAGGTAGCACGGCCAGTAACGCCAGCCAGCCAGCTCGTTGAGAAGGGTGAAAGAGCCCAACTCGACAAGTCCCGCACTCGCCGAGAACAGGACGAATTTAAAAAAGCGCAGAGTTTCCTTGCCCATCTTATGCTATTGACGACGTGGTTGCTATCATGCAGGCACATGGCCTGCCGCCATGACGGGAGAAGGCCTTGCCTGCAGACATGTCTGTCCTTGATGCTCTTACAAATATAATAAAAATGCCGGACAGCTCAAAGCGGGGCGCCGTCATTTTTCAAAGTGCTGGTAATCCTTCAGGGAACGCCAGTTCCCTCCCCAGGAAAAGCCGTGCTCCCGGAAGAGCCTGCAGCAGAGGTCGGAACTGTCTATCTTGTGCGGGAAGGCCCTGCTGCGGTCGGCGAAGTGTGCACCGGCTGCCGGTTTTACCGAAGTACCGCGGACATAGGGATTCTCAAGAGGGTTGACATCCACGGCGAGGCCGTAGGCATGCTTGGAGAGTTTCCTTCCTCCGGAAACTGCGCGGTAATTGAAACAGGAGGTGTTGTCCGCAGCCATCGACTCCTCGTCCGAACCGCCGAAATCATCTACCAGCCGGATGCTCCTGACCGGATAGCGTGCTTCGTACAATGACCTGAATATGGACAGCAGGTCTTCCGCTATCACCTTGTTGCAGACCATCTCGCCCACCCTGGTCCTCCCGTCGAAACCTATGTACGGCAGTCTTAGGTACCGGAGGTCCTCCAACGGAACGGCTGCGCCCTCAGGATAGCTGACGCCCATCATCCTTGCCCTGACCTCGGCGGGAATATCCATTGAGACGAACATGGCTTCTGCCTCTTCCGACGGAAGGTCCCCGGCTATCCCCTTCTCCCCATCCCGGGGAGCGACTCCGGCCTCATCCCGGCTTCCGTCAGCGGCCGGGGCCGCTTCCAAGCCTAAGCCTCCATCCGGGACATCCCCTGCGACTTCGGCGGCATCTGCCGCCATGGGAGCGGTACGCCCTCCCCTGCTGCAGGAGACGGCGGAGCACACCGCGAACGCGAAAGCGGCCGCAGAGAGCAAGCTGATGACGGAGAGCCAGGGCCTCCGGTAAGGGATAGGTTCCATGCCTTGTTCCACCTGCCTTCTTCAGCGCAGGGACAGCAGCTGTACGGGGAAGGAAGCCGGGCCCCTCTGGCCGGAATCTCCGTCAGGCCCCCCTGCTTCCGTGGTCACCCGCCATCAGGACTTATCCTCTGGCTGCAATGCACTCGACCTCGACGAGCGCTCCTTTTGGAAGCGTCTTGACCGCAACAGCGCTGCGGGCGGGGAAAGGCTCCGTAAAGAATGAAGCATATACCTCATTCATGGCGGCGAAATCCCCCATGTCTGCGAGGAAGACCGTCGTCTTGACCACGTCCGAAAGGCCGAGGCCTGCTGCCTGGAGTATAGCAGAAGCGTTGAGAAGGCTCTGCCTGGTCTGTTCTTTCACTCCTCCTTCAGGGAAGGCTCCGGTCGAAGGATCTATCGGAAGCTGGCCTGAAACGAACACAAGTCCGCAGCCAGAATCGATTGCCTGGCTGTAAGGCCCGATGGCCGCAGGCGCCTTGTCTGTCTTGATTGCTTTCATGTATGTCTGTGATTATGTGTATCCGGGTTCACGGCCGGCCCGGGTCCGGTACTTGGCGGAATCCGGGAACTGCATCCCGGCGGAATCTCCCGCTTCCCCTGCCAGCCAGCGCAAAGATAAGTCTTTTTTGTAAACTTTTGACTCGTCACGGCTTCGGGGCCCTGGTTTTGTTTTTCCGCGGATTATTCCTACCTTTAAAAAAACTAAGATATGCGCAGACTTCTTCTCCTTGCATCAGCCATTGCCCTTGCAACCCTGTTTTCCTGCTCGGCGCCGCGTCATGCCGAGGTGGAAGCCGAAGAGCCAATGAGCGAAACCTCCGTGGCGGCGGACGACCTTATGAGCGACACCTGGGTGGCGACGGACGCCCTGGGCCGCAGGATGCCCCTGATCGACTCGGTCGGCCCTGTCAAGACGGACCACGAACGCGTGGTCGGCATCTTCTACATTACCTGGCACAGCCAGAACAAGTTCAACAGGCCGGGGCCTTACACCGATGTCACGCAGATCCTTCAGGAAGACCCTTCCGCCCGCTTCCAGAACGACAATCCGCTTTGGAAATACGGCGAGTATCATTGGGGCGAGCCCGAGATGGGCTATTTCCTCAGCCAGGACGAGTGGGTGATCCGCAAGGACATCTCGATGCTGCAGGATGCCGGGGTGGACGTGCTGGTGATGGACGTCACCAACGGCGTCTGCTACTGGGACGAATGGGAAGTCCTCTTTTCCACGATGATGAAGATGCGCCAGGAAGGCAACCGGACGCCCCGGTTCGTCTTCTGGTCGTACAACAACAAGCCGGTGAATGTCGTCAAGCAGCTGTACGAGCGCTACTACAAGGAGAACAAGTTCTCCGACCTGTGGTTCTACTGGGACGGCAAGCCCCTCCTGCTCTTCAACGCCAATCCCGGCAAGGACGCCAACGGCCAGTACAAGGTAAGCATCGACGACTACCCGCGCGAGATCTTCGATTTCTTCACGCTGCGCAACATGTGGTGGGGCTTCTACAAGGAGCACGGTGTCCGCTACATCGGCACCGAAGACTACTGGAGCTTCGGCTATTCGATGGGCGACCCGAACATCATCCACATGACCCCGGAAGAACTGGTTTCCAAGCACGACGGCAAACCCGAGGAGGCGGCCGTCACGCCCGCCCAGCATCCGGTGCGCCTGAATGACAACACCACCCCGATCGGCGTGGGCAAGTCCTGGTCGCGTGAAGGCGGCGAACCGGAGTTGGACGAGCACGACATGCCCGTCGAAGCCTATGTGCCCTGGCTCGGCAGGAAAGTGGCGCATCCGGAAGGCTACGGCATCTACTTCCAGGAACGCTGGGAGGATGCCCTGGCCGTCGATCCGCCCTTCATCTACCTGAACGACTGGAACGAGTGGACGGCCGGCATGTGGGGCCGCGGCGGGAAGTCGGAATTCCTGCGCCGCCCGGAGAATCCCTTCGT